>DAOUGR010000040.1:0-84414 GCA_034429135.1 Anaerolineaceae bacterium
TATGGGCCGCAACCCTTGATGATGGCTGAGGTCATGCCATTTACTCTGGCGCCTGTTCATTGACACCCTTGAACCTTAAAGATTCCACACAATGAATTTACACCATTGACAGAGACGCTAACAGAGTATTCGATTTGCGGAATTTTTAGCTGATCAGATCAAGTCTGTGGTACAACAAAAATGCCTCGAAGATTTCACCAAAATGCTCCAGACGCAGCGAGATATTACCCGCCTGCAGGGAGATTTTATCAATACCATTTCTCACGAGCTGCGAAATCCGCTCGGTTTTATTAAAGGCTACACCACCACTCTTTTACGAGAGGATGCTCATTGGGATCTCAACACTCAACGAGATTTTTTAGAGATTATTGAACGCGAAACGAACAACCTGACCGAATTAATCGATAATCTACTCGATTCCTCACGGTTGCAGAGCGGAAAAATGCGCTTTGATTTTCAAATGCTGAGGCTCGATGCATTGATCCGTGATGAAGTCAAACGATCGGCGATTTCTAACCCTGACCAAGTCGTTAACCTGGATATTCCAGAAAATCTCCCACCGATTAAAGGTGATGCACGCAGACTTGCACAGGTATTTGCCAACCTGATCAGTAACTCTCATAAATACGCGCCAAATTCAACCATTTACATATCCGTTCGCCCTACAGAGACCACCATGGAAATCACCTATTCAGATTCCGGTCCAGGAATATCAGAAAAATTTTTACCCTTCATTTTTACCCGTTTCTTCCGTGCACCTGACCAGTCCATAAACGCGCACGGTTCTGGATTAGGGTTGTCCATCTGCAAACAAATCATTGAAAGCCATTACGGAAAAATCAACGCATATTCTCCCGCAGGTAGTGGTTTGCTTTTTCAAATTTCTTTACCATTGAATATCGTGGAACGTGATATTGATCATACGGAAGGGTACTTATGACTACCAGGATATTAATCGTTGATGACGAACCTCTTTACATTCGGTTGTTGAGAGTAAATCTGGAACCTGAGGGATATCAAATCGTTACGGCCAGTAATGGCGAAGAAGCCCTTGAAATCATCTCACAGGAAATGCCAGACTTGATCATCCTGGATGTGATGATGCCAAAGTTAGATGGGATCACAACCTGTATACGCATCCGTCAATTTTCGAACGTGCCGATCATTCTGCTTACAGCTATGGGAGAGGAACAGGATCGCGTCCGTGGGTTAAACATTGGCGCAGACGATTATGTGGTCAAACCATTCTCTGCTACCGAGTTAGTTGCCAGGGTAAAAGCAGTCTTACGCCGAACACAAGATAAAACAGGTGCAGAAAAATCAAATATCTTTGTTCATGGAAATCTTAAGATCGATATTGCAAAAGCCGAGGTTTGGAAAGGTGAACATCAGGTATATCTCTCGGCAACCGAATATAAGTTGTTGATCCATTTTGCGCATAATCTCGGTAAAGTTCTCAGTGCAGAAGATCTGTTGACCGCCACCTGGGGGCCTGGCTATAAGGAAGAAAAAGAAATTCTTTGGGTAAGCATCGCGCGGCTGCGGCAAAAGCTTGAAGACAATCCACACAACCCGGAGCATATCGTTACTCGTACCGGCCTGGGATATCAGATGCCCTCAATTGATTAATTTCGTGGTTAGTGGATCGAGAAGGTGAATACTCTGAAAATGCTATAATAAACTTACTTTTTGCCAGATCAGAAAAAATGGAGCAATCGAAATGAATTCAAAACTCCCTGAAACAAGAGCTCAAAGAATTGGGAGAATTCTCTCCATACTGCGGGAGATCGATCAACTTCCAGTGGAAGAAATTGCCACGTATTTGGGTATTTCTTCTGAGGATTGGAGGAAATTTGAAATCGGAGAGTTGTCACCCAGCCTTCCCCAGTTAGAGTCGCTTGCCAATTTTTTTCAAATCTCCCTGGATATCCTGTTGAAAGATTTGCCTGAAGGAGTTCCAGAAAAAATTGATCCTTCAAAGATCGCTCCTTTACATTCACTCCGAGATCGCATCATCGCTGTGACAATCAAGCGTGCCCGTCTTGAACAAAATCGAACACAGAAAGACCTGGCTGTGAGTCTGGATACTGATGAAGCTACCATCGCCGAATTGGAATCTGGCAAGATTTCGATCCCACTCCCTGATCTGGAAGTTATTTGCTCAGAACTGGGAATTTCCCTAAAATCTTTGGTATCCGGTCAAGAACTTCAATCACAGCAAGAGATGAGTAATACACCTGCAAAATCTGAACAGCCTTTACCGCTCCCCCCCGAACTGTATACCTTTGTTTCCAATTCCTCCAACCTGCCATACCTCCAATTGGCGAAAAAGTTGAGCGAAATGGACGCACACAAACTACGCGGCATTGCAGAAGGTCTTCTAGAGATTACTTATTAACCCTATGGAAAACGATATTAACGCTATCAAAGAACAAGCATTAAAAGATTATTCAAAGAAAAACTATCAACAGGCGATTGATGGTTTCAAACAATGCCTCCAATTTTTTCAAGAAAACGGCGATGAACTTTCCATAGCCGAAATGCAAAACGACCTCTGCGTTACCTATGTTCAATTAAAAAATGGAACGGAAGCTCTCGCTTTTGTTCAAGGCACAGAGAAAGTCTTTGCCACACATGGCGATAAAAAAAAGCAAGCGATGGCATTATCAAATACAGCATCTGCCCTAGAACTCCTTCATCGCAATGAAGAAGCGTTGGATTTATATCAACAGGCACTCGATTTATTCAAAGAAGTTGGGGAAAAGGAAATGCGCGCTTCAGTCCTTCGCCGGGTTGCTGACCTTCAGCTCAAATCCAAACGCGAATTACAAGCCATGGCGTCTATGGAAGCGGTTTATGATCAAGGGAATGATCATTCGCTAAAAGATTCTTTTTTCCGAACGATTCTCAAAAACATTCGAAAAATGATTACGAAACAGAATTGATGGCGCTCAAGTCTGCCCCCCAGTCCACCATCATCCAGGCTAAGAGTCAAGACACCAGGGTAATTGCTGAGTTCATTGACAGAGCATCCCTTGTGCATCGTCATCTTGATTGGCGCCCCTTAATGCAGTGGGTTGACCGGGAACCTTTTTTAGTCAAATTTGAAAAGGGTAAGATTCAAGGCATTCTTTCCTGTGCACCCGATCCAGAAGGCATTGCATGGATCCATTGTTTCGCTGCTGTAAGTCAGCTCACATATCAAGAAACCTGGATGGAATTATTCGAGGTGGCGAAAAGTCATCCTGCATTACGCGAATGTATACTTTGTTCTGTGGGATTGCTGGATTGGTATGCCAGGTTGCTCTCTAGTTCAAATTTTTCTCTTGTGCAGAACATCGTAGTTTTATATTGGGATGGCAGACTCCCCCCTGCAATCGCTCTGTCGCCTGAAATCCTCATTCGCCCTATGGAATACGATGATCTAGACCAGGTGATTGAGGTCGACCATAGTGCATTTTCCCCAATCTGGACGATTTCTCGATCTACATTTGATCAGGTCTACACCCAATCAGAGCATTCTAACGTTGCAGAGATCAATGGCGTCATCGCTGGATATGAGATCTCCACCGCCAATCATTTTTCTGCCCACTTAACGCGACTGGCCGTACGACCCGAATTCAAAAAAGCAAACATAGGTTACTCATTGGGCCGCGAAATGCTTGTCTATTTTTCAAAACGTGGCATACGCCAGATTTCGGTCAATACCCAAAATGATAATATCGCTTCTATCTCACTTTATAAGAAATTAGGATTTTCTCTTTCAGATGAGTCTTTTCCAGTATTTTGTTTAAAAGTCTGATCATATCGTACTGGACAAATCAAATCAATTATGAGAGAATCGTCTGAACATTGGAGGTTAAAATGGGAAAACGTGAAGTTGTGAAACGCCGTAAGCAGCAATACGAATCTAAGAACAATTTGACCGTTATTTTGATCATTGCCGCGTTTGCAATTGTGATTGTTGGAATGGTCATTCTTACGCAATATAAACCAGTTGGTGATTTTATCGTACCTGATCGAGAAGTGGCGCAGCAAAGAGATGGTTTAACCATGGGTAACCCTGAAGCAAAAGTTCAGGTGATCGAATTTGCTGATTTCCAATGCCCGGGTTGTGTCAATTACTGGGACGTGTTAGAGCCGACAATCATCAAGAATTACATCGACACCGGAAAAGTCTTTTTCACCTATTCCCCATTCTCCTTCCTGGGTTCAGGACAGGCCTGGGATGAGTCTTCAAAAGCTGCAGAAGCTGCTTATTGTGCAAGCGAACAACAGAAATTCTGGGAATATCGTGATCTGATTTTGGCGAACCATAACGGCGAAAACCAGGGAGTCTATACCCGTAATGTTCTGCTCGCATACGCCAAAAAACTAAAACTGGACATGGATACTTTCACGGAATGCTTCGATTCAGAAAAATATGCCCAGAAGGTTACAGATTCAAACTCATATGCCGAGTCGCAGGGTATTACTTATACCCCGTCTTTCCTGGTCAATGGCACCATTGTCAATGCTGCTGAACTGGTGCAAGCGATTGAAAATGAACTTGCCAAGTAATAAAAATAAATGACTAAAACAAAATAACCCCGATAATCGGGGTTATTTTATTATGCTAATAATATATACAATCAAAGGGGCGATAAGTAGCGCTGGAAGAAAACTTCCAGTGCGAATCTTTTTAATCTCAAGGATGTTGCTGATCGCCAGTCCTGCCAGGATTACCCCCCCTGTGGCAGTTAATTCATTCATCATTTCCGGGGTGGCGATCTTTTCGACCTGCTGCGCCAGAAGAGTGATCCCGCCTTGATATACGAATACCGGTAAAGCCGAAAAGAGAACGCCTACACCCAGGCTGGAGGCAAATGCCATCGCTGCAAATCCATCGAGGATCGCCTTGACCAGCAAGGTATCAAAATTTCCAGTGAGTCCATCTTGAATCGAACCTAGAATTGCCATGGGTCCGATAATAAAGAGTAAGGTGGAAGTCAAGAATCCCTTGATAAACCGGGCAGAACCTTCTATCCCGTTGTTTCGATTGAATCTTGCTTCTAATCTGACCCCCAGCTGGGTCAAACCATCTTCGATCTTCCACCATTCACCTAACAACATTCCAATTAACAAACTTCCTAACACAATCAGTGCGTTCTCTGTCTTCAGAAACAGTGAGATTGCATAACTGAACGTGAAAAGCCCTAAACCATTGACCACAGTATTTTTCAAACGATCTTTTAATTTTGAACCCAGTATCATCCCCAGCAGTCCTCCTGCCAGGATCGTACCAACATTAATAAATGTTCCGGTCATTCACTCTTTTCCTTTGCTAACCTGGGTTTTTTTTATTGGATTCTTGTATCAACCTGATTTCTAACACAAATAAAAATGATGAAAGCCGATTGAGATATTGAACCAGATGAATATTGGCAATATCACCCCGGTTGAATAATTCAACTGTTCTCCGTTCGGCCCTGCGGGTAATGGCTCGTGCCATTGATACCGCCGCGCTGGCAAGTGTGTCACCAGGCAGTATAAACCCCTGTGGAGATTCTACAGTCGTTGATAATTCATCAATTTTTGTTTCCAGTTCTATGATTGATTCGTTCGAGATTTTTTGAAATTTTTTTGCATTTTCGGGTGAAGCCGCAACTTCAGACATTAGCTCGTATAGCCTGCGTTGAATGCCAATGATCTCATTATGATAGTTCTCGTCAGGCAAAAGACTTCGGGCCATGCCCAATGCCGCTGTAAGCTCATCGATGGTGCCCAGTGTTTCCATACGCAGATCAAATTTTTTGACACGGTCATCACCAAGAATTCCGGTGGTTCCATCATCGCCAGTGCGGGTATAGAATCTGGTCATCTTCTCGCTCCTTCTCATTTCAAATAGAGAAATGGGTAATATTCTTGTGGAAAACTTTTTTCGAGCTCCTCATTCCACACAAATCCATCAATGACCGCAATTTGATTGAGTTTTTCATCCATTTGAATCAGTTTTTCAGATAATTGTTTATCAGGAAATCTCAAAGCATCCATTAGAAGAGCAAGGATTACCCGTACACGAACATTGTATTGGTAAGAAGGATCAATTGCACCATATTCAAGTATCTCCTCCACTATCGATCTCCATTGTCGCATCCTCATTGGAAGTTCTGCCTTGATCTTTTTCTCCCATGCAGCTCGGCGCTGTTCAATGATCATCTGAACATGATGAATCGCCTGATCCAATTCTGTATCAATACCCAAACAGACGCGCTTTATGGCCAGCATCAAGTTTCCGGGTGACAACGGTGGAATCGACCCTTTTAACCGCCATAGTATTACCGTTGATGAAAGATACTCCTCCAATTCAAAAGACGAAGATAGGATTAATATCCTGTCTTCGTCATAGGTCCGAGTCTCCATGATCAATTACCTGAAGTGGAATCCGTTTCTTGAACGGAGCGTCTGGCAGTCAGGTACCACTTCGTGATCGAGGATAGTCTGTCACTGGTATCAAACAAAGGTCCAACCGATACACCCTGGATTTGAGTATCGATAGCATAGTTATAGACGGGAAAATACAAAGGTAACGCGGGCAGCTCTTCTGAAAAAACTACCTGGAAGTTATGGTACAAACGAGTGCGTTCTGCAAGATCAGTGGTTACCCTGGCCTGTTCGAGAATATCGCTCGCCAGGCGGTTATTCCACTGGGTGTAGTTTTGACCACCTGCGGCTTGTCCGAGATCCCAGAATGGATATGGATCTGGGTCTGGTGTTTGACTCAGGTTTAAATCAACCAGGGCTGCCTGGAAAGCCCGTGGATTGAGCACATCGCTGATAAAGATATCGGGTGCTACAGGGTCAAGACGAATATTGATATCTAATTTTTTCCATTCGGCAGCGATAAATTCAGCAAGCTGTTGGTGAAGATCATCATCGGGGTAACTTAGGGTAAAAGTTAACTCGGTTTCGTCTTTTTTCCGAACGGGAGTAGTATCACCGGTTACAACAAAACCTGCATCTTTGAGCATCGCTTTTGAAGCATCAGGATCGTAAGTGACCACAGGAGTGTTTTCATTATAAGCCCACGTTCCTGGCAAGATCACACCATTAGCCTGGATAGCCTGCCCCTGTAGGATTTCATCGATCATAGCCTGACGATTAATGCCCTTCAACAGTGCGGTTCTGATGTCAGCGTCCTGCAGGAATGCAGCACTTTGATCGTTAAGATTAAACATAATCAGGCTTATCCTCGGCAGTCGACTGGTGTACACCGCCAGGTTTGGATCTGCGAGCGCAGCAGACAGATTTTCGGTAGAAATTTCAGAAACCCCTTGGACATAACCATCCTGATAGGCTTGAAAGGCTGATTGTGAATCTGGATAGTACCGAAAAACAATTTTTTGAAGATAAGGTTTTTCACCAACATACCCATCAAAAGCAGTAAGGGTGATCCCGGTGATGTTTGATCCTTCCATTGAGAGTTCGGAGAATTGGAACGGACCACTCCCAATAGGCTGCAAATTGATCGATGAGTTGGCGATTTGCTCGAGGGTCATATCACCAAAAATATGTTCCGGTAAAATGCCAAACGCCAGATAATCCATGAACGGAGCATACGACTCGGGAAGAATGATTTGCATGTTACGGTCATCGAAAACTTTTACTTCAATGGCATTCCAAAGCCCTTCGATATCATCTGGAATATATTCTCCGCCGTCTCGAAGCAAGTTAATGGTGAACTCAATATCCTTGGTGGTGAGTGGTTCACCATCATGCCAGATCAAGCCTTCTTTAAGAGTGACATTGTAGAGAGTACCATCCACCGACACACCAATAGATTCTGCGAGGTCAGGGACGGCAACTCCGTTGGAATCAAATTTCACAATTCCCGAGAAGATCAGGCTATCAACATCACGATCAACAGGATTATTCGAATCGAGTAAAGGATTAAGCCGTTGAACACTTCCAATCAAGGCTTCTGTGTAAACTCCCCCTTCAACCGGTTGAGGCTGTCCACTTTCTCCAAATCCACCGCGTTTTTCCAGGATCAGGAGCGTACCAACCACAATACCAGTTAAAAAGAGAATGAGTAATTGCCAGCGATATTTTTTCATAGTCCTTATGTATATGAAAAAGGCAGCTACCCTTCATCAAGGTGAGCCGCCTCGAATTTACGGGTTCAGAACCTCGATAAAAAACGAAGCCTGAATTAACCGCGCAGTAATACTGCCGTCAGAGTTAGAGCGATAAAGATAACGCTCAGAACAATTGTGATCCAAAATAACGTCTTTTCAATCCCTCGGCGCGCAGTGAAAACGCCGCCTGTTTCAGCACCTGTTAAACCGCCCAGTCCAACTCCTTTATTTTGCAGGACGACACTGGCGATCAAGGCTAAAGAAGTTATAATTAGGGCGATGTCAATATACTGAGTCACATTTACCTCCTGAATTTTAAAACCTTGAAAATTATACCGTTCTTAGCCCATAATCGTCAACCTAATGAATGAACTTGTCTGCAACCTTCACATCCACTCAACCTATTCAGACGGCTCAGGAAATTATTCCCAGATAGCGGAACAAGCCATTGCATCTAACATTGATGTTGCGATTATCACTGATCATAACATCCACGTGAGAGGCATCGAAAAATATTACCACAAAGATAAAAAAAGTGTGCTCATTCTCACCGGTGAAGAAGTTCACGACCCCAACCGGCATCCACAAAAAAACCACGCATTGGTGATAGGTTGTGAAGAAGAAGTAGCTTCCCTGGCTCCCCATCCACAGGAATTAATCAATCGAGTTCGTAGTGTTGGTGGTGCAGTGTTCCTGGCGCATCCATTTGAATATGACCTGCCATTATTTAATGAAACAGATATTTCCTGGGAGAATTGGGAAGTAGAAGGATTTACTGGCCTTGAATTATGGAACAGTTTTAGTGAATTTAAAACGGTCGTCAAAAATTTCGGGCAGGCTCTGTTCTACGCGTTCTTTCCAGAATTGATCCCTCACCAACCGCTGCCACAAACCCTGGCTAAATGGGATGAACTGCTCAGTAACGGCCAGAAAATATTCGCGGTGGGGGGAGCTGACGCACATGCTTTGCATTTCAAGAAGGGTTTGATTCAAAAAACGGTTTTTCCATACCATTATCACTTTTCAACCATTAACAACCATTTGCTCTTACCCCATCCCTTAACAGGTGATTTGGTTGAAGATAAGCGCGCCATCTACAATGCTCTATTTTCTGGTTCCTGCTTCATCGGAAACGATCTTCCCGCCTCAACGCGTGGGTTCTCCTTCACTGCAGAGAGCGATCAGGTTTCAGTTGGCATGGGAGAGGAACTCAAACTTACTCCCGGCGCCACGATCCGCGTTTCGCTTCCTCAACCAGGATTATTGCGTTTGATTCACAATGGCAAGGTTATCCAAAACATGCCAAATTCTGATCGGTTGTTATGCACAATAACCGAGCCCGGGGCTTATCGAGTAGAAGCCTATATTAAATACTTAAATCAATACCGGGGATGGATTTTCAGCAATCCAATTTTCTTTTATGCAGACAGGAAATATCGAAATAAATGATATCAAACAACATTACCAGAATGCTTGAAGCCGCAAAGGCGCGGTACCAGATATTTGAACTGCCAGCTGAAAAGATTAGTGCGATTGATACCGCAACAATTTTGTCCATATCACCTGAAATTGTGTTTAAAACAATCGTAATCCTTCCACTTAAAGGGAAACCTGTTCTTTGTCTTGTTTCTGCCACACAAACCGTCGACCTTAAGAAAGTGGCTTCAACCCTATCAGAGAAAAAGGTTCACATCGCCTCTCAAGCAGAAGCAGAGAGAATTACAGGTTTACAGACAGGCGGAATATCCCCACTCGCTCTCCTGAACAAAGGATTCAGGATGATCATGGATTCCTCTGCAACACGGTATGAGCAAATTCACATTTCAGGGGGGCAGCGTGGATTGAATATTCGCATCAACACAGAAGATCTTGTAAAACTGATTCATCCGATCATTGCACCCATATCTTCTCCACTGATTGAAAAAAATTCGGAAATCTCAACGAATAATCCATAAATGTGATCCTTCATTGGTTATAATTTAAAGTAATGAACCAACTCGCCGCAATTGAAAAAAGGATTCGGGATTTATTCGAATCGAGCACCTCATTTCTAATTGGATCTGATGAGAGTGCCATGTTCATTCATCGTCTCTGCGAGTCTCTTCAGGATTACTTTATTGACCTCGATGAAGAATCACGTTCTGTAAATCCAGTTTTTCAAATTACATTAAATCCAACTACATTGAATCACTGGAAAAGCCATCCCGATTGGGAACAGGTCTTGATTGAAATCTTAACTTCCACAGCAGCTGAATTTGGTATTCAGTATAAGACACCGCCTGAATTTTCTATCACCACCAGGAACTCTATTGAAATTGGTGAAGTGTTGGTAACCGTAACAGTACCATCCTCACAATATAAAAAAACGGGTGCTATTCCGCTTCAAAAAAACAATTTGGAAAATACACCATCTACCCCCACCAAGGCGGGCTCTTTCCTAATTCTTAAAGGCGATAAAATTGTTCCTCTCTCAAAAAGCGTAATCAACATCGGCCGTAAGAGCAGCAATCAAATCATTATCAATGACTTGCGCATATCCCGAATTCATGCCCAGATACGTCGTATCCAGGGATCATACGTTCTCTTTGATGTCGGCTCTACTGGTGGAACCTATGTCAATTCAACGCGTATTAACCAGCATATACTTCGTCCGGGCGACGTGATCTCACTGGCTGGATATACCATGATTTATTCTGAAGACCAGATTATTCAACCTGAAGAAACCAAAGAAAAAACCTCTGAAATCAAACCACAGGTTCAGGAGGAAAAATCCTGATGCTGGCTATACTGGTTTTTTTGCTGCGTATTTTAATATTACTTGCATTGTTTTCTTTCCTTGGCTGGACGGTTTATACCTTATGGCGTGATCTGAAATTTCAAAGTCAATCCCTTACGACCCAAAAAGTTCCTCACATCTCTGTATATCAAGAAAATGATCCTGCAAGCTCAAAGCTCATCTATACCCGACCAGAATTGCAGATTGGACGCGATCCCGCCTGTGATATTCAGATCAACGATGATACGGTTTCGAACCACCACGCCAGACTGGTTTATAAAAATAAACAATGGTGGATTGAAGACCTCCTCTCTACGAATGGTACCTTCTTAAACGATGAGCGCATCGAAACTCCTACTATTTTAATCAGTGGCGATGAATTACGTGTAGGAAGAATTTCATTGGTTGTAGAAATCCAACCCTTCTCTTAATCGATAATGGAGTCATTATGAACACAAAACCTATTCTAGGTGTCATCGGTGGATCAGGATTGTATCATTTTCCTGCACTTGAATCAGTGGAAATGGTCAATCCGGAAACGCCTTTTGGTTTTCCCAGCGCTCCGATCACCATTGGAGAATTACATGGAAAACGTGTCGCTTTTCTTGCGCGACATGGAATTGGCCACACACTTTCTCCTGCTGAAGTGAATTATCGCGCAAATATTTATGCATTAAAAATGCTAGGTGTCGATAAAATTGTCAGTATCAGTGCCTGTGGATCACTGCGTGAAGACTATGCTCCAGGGCAGATTGTTATCCCCGACCAACTGTTTGATTTCACACATCGCCGAGAACGTTCTTTCTTTGGTAATGGGATTGTGGTTCATGTTTCTGCGGCTGATCCTTTCTGCCCTGAATTATCCACGCTCCTCTATCAGACTGTCTCACAAGCAGGAACCACCGCACATAAAGGCGGATCAATGATCACAATTGAGGGTCCCCGATTTTCAACCAAGGCCGAATCGAATCTCTACCGAGCCTGGGGATTCTCCTTGATCGGAATGACCACCTCCCCAGAAGCCTTTCTGGCCCGAGAAGCAGAAATGTGCTACGCCGTCATGGCTCATGTCACTGATTATGATGTCTGGCATATCACTGAGGAGAATGTCAGCGTGGATCTGGTAATAAAGACACTACAAAAAAACACCGAGGTGGCCCAAAAGAGCATTCTCGCTCTGGTAGATAACCTTCCTGAAACACTTAATTGCACATGCAATCATGCCCTTGAGAATGCAATCATTACCAGCCGAGATGCAATCAATGTTCAAACCAAACAACGCCTGAGCCTTCTACTAGATAAATATCTCAAGTGACATTCTTATTTCCGACTACTGAGTCTCCAAAGCACCAAATCCAGACCAGGTTGATGATCCTGGCGGGAGTTTTCGTATTCCTTTCTAGTGTGACCCTCACCCTCGCACCTGCTGTGCGAGCGCACACCTGGATAGTCGATTACCGCTGGCAGCACTGGATCGGTTTTCTTGTCTGGATGATTGGCTTCGTAGCCTTCTACCAGCAGGCAAACCGCTTCTTGTTTGACCGCGACCCTTATCTACTGCCGATCATCTCTTTGCTAACCGGCTGGGGGTTACTGACCATATTTCGCCTTTCATCTTCTTATGGATTTCGTCAGACTGCCTGGCTGGCGATATGTATTACCGGTTGCATCATAGCCTTGCGGTTCCGAACACTTTTAACCATCCTAAGACGATATAAGTATGTCTGGCTCATCAGCGGTATCATCCTTACCCTTCTTACATTTATTTTTGGCACTTATCCGGGTGGAAGCGGGCCAAATCTTTGGCTTGGTTTCGGTTCAATCTACCTCCAGCCTTCCGAATTGCTGAAGTTCCTCTTAATTGTTTACCTCGCTGCGTATTTCGCTGATAGCCTTTCCGCTCGATTTAACTTGATTCAATTGCTGACTCCAACATTGATCCTGGTTGGAGCTGCACTGTTAATTCTTATTGCCCAAAGGGATCTTGGAACCGCCTCACTTTTCATCGCCTTATATACCATTATTGTTTATCTGGCTTCAGGTAAACGGCGTGTTTTGTTGATCAGCACCATCATCGTCTTGGGTGCGTTGATCGCCGGTTATCTGGTCTTTGATGTTATCCAATTACGCGTCGAAGCATGGATCAATCCCTGGCTTGATCCTCGCGATCGCTCTTACCAGATCGTCCAATCCCTCATAAGCATTGCCAATGGGGGTGTGATTGGCCGCGGTTTAGGGTTAGGAAGTCCAGGTGTGGTACCAGTCGCTCAATCCGACTTTATCTATTCTGCTATTGTTGAAGAATTTGGTCTGGCTGGGAGTGCAGTTTTGGTATCTATTTTTGCTTTTCTGACGATTCGTGGAATATCAATCTCACTTCACGCTCCAAATCAGTTCCAACGTTTCCTGTCAGCCGGAATTACAGCCTACCTTGCCACCCAATCATTGCTGATTATGGGTGGTACGATTCGCCTTCTCCCTCTTACCGGTGTTACTCTGCCATTCATATCGTATGGTGGCACTTCTTTAGTTGTTTCTTTTGCCAGCGCCCTGTTACTTTTGATCATCAGCAACCAAACAGAAGATCAACCGGCAACCATCAGCCGCACCAGGCCCTATGTATTGATCGGAACAGTGTTTCTCGCCGGTTTTGCCGCGATTTTCATTTTCACCGCCTGGTGGGGAATGGTTCGATCAGAAAATCTTCTCAACCGGGTAGATAATCCTCGCCGGGCGATTTCAGACCTGTATGTGTATCGCGGAACAATCTTTGACCGTAACTACACCCCACTGGTTGAAAACACGGGTGAATCAGGTGATATCCATCGAATTTTGAATTACCCAAACCTTAGTTCGGTGATCGGTTATAGTAATGTGAATTACGGTCAAACAGGTATCGAATCAGCAATGGATGGGACGCTTCGCGGGGTTACAGGCAACTCTTTCTACAATGTGCTCACTGCCAGAGTTCTATACGGGCAATATCCAGCCGGCTTCGATCTGAGATTAAGCCTCGATCTACAGATACAAAAGATAGCAGATCAAGTGCTTCAGGGTAATACCGGATCAGTCGTATTATTGAATGCTGAATCCGGTGAAATTCTTGCCATGTCTACAGCCCCCACCTTTGATTCGAACACGCTTGAAGAAAATTGGGCCTCATGGATGGCGGATGAATCTGCTCCATTGTTAAATCGTGCCACGCAGGCTTTGTATCCACCAGGCGCTGCTACAGGTGGAATTGTGCTGGCCAGATTCCTCTCTCATTATTCTCTTTCTTCGACTATCCCTGATCTTGATTGGAGCACCAATCCTGGAAGTGCAGGATTCTGCGGCATGCAGCCAGAACCAGATGTAACTTGGGGAAAACTGGTTAGTTCTGGTTGTATCAATGCCCTCGCCACACTTAGCCGGTCGTGGCCAATATCTGATGTCATTACTTTGTATGAGGATGCAGGCCTATCAACTGAACCAGATATTCCATTAGAAACCAGCCAGCCCGTTTTTCCAAATTCAATCGATACCTATTCTGAACTCTATTCGGGTGATTCTGGAATTCTGATCTCTCCTTTACAGATGGCAGTAATGGCAGCATCACTCGCCAATGGCGGAAAGATCATAACCCCACAGTTAACGGTTGCCTATAAATCCTCTTCGGGTGAATGGGAATTATTTGATAAAGGGGAAGAACCCCGGGTGATTTCGGATATTAACTCAGCTGAGGCAGTATCAAAGCTAACGCAGGGCAATTTTCCGGGATGGGAAATTTCTGCCTTTGCTGTAAATAATGATGCTGAAATTTCCTGGTATATCGCAGGCACTCCGCCCGATTGGAACGGTACCCCACTTGCGCTTGTAATTGCCCTGGAAAACAGCACCCCTGCTGCAGCCCAAGAAATTGGTCGCGAAATCTTTTTATCAGCTATATCACCTGCGGCAAATTAAAGAAAAGACTGCCGTAAAAATTCTACGGCAGTCGATTAATTTATTCGTTTTTACTCGATCTTCAAGAAATGTCTCTTCCCAACCTGCAGCACGCCAGTGCCTGGAAGGACAGCATTTGCATCGTCGATCACTTTCCCCTCAAACCTGACACCTTTCTGATCAATCAACCTTCGAGCTTCACTGCGGCTCTTTGCCAATCCTGCCATGAGAAGGATATCAATGATCGTATTATTTGCTGAATTTTTGAATGAAGGGATATCATCTGGAATGCTGCCCTTTTGAAAGGTTTCAACAAATACTTTTTCAGCATTTTTTGCTTCATCATCCCCATAGAATGCTGATACAATCTCACGCGCAAGTCTCATCTTGGCATCACGCGGGTGAAGGGTGCCGTTTTTTATCCCTTCTTCAATTTCTGTGATCTGTGGAGGTGTAAGCCGCGTCACAAGTCGGAAATACTGTCCCATCGCCATATCAGGAATACTCATCACCTTACCATACATATCATTGGCATCAGTATTGATGGGAATGTGATTTCCAAGTGATTTACTCATCTTCACCACACCATCGGTGCCTGGAAGAATTCCTAAAATCAACGCGATATTCGGTTTCTCACCCATGAAATCCATAATCTTGCGTGCGGCCGTCATAATGTTAAATAATTGATCAGTTCCTCCCACCTGCACGTCTGCTTTAAGCGCGTACGCGTCGTATCCCTGCATTAGTGAATAGAACGTCTCATGCAAGTAAATGGCATCGCCCTTCTCCCATCGCAATTTAAAATTTTCACGGGTCAGAAATTGCTGCATTGTGAAATTGGATGCCAGCCGAATTAATTGTTCAAAAGATAACCCTGCCAGCCATTCTGCATTAAATCGGATGTGCGTTTTTTCCTTGTCCAGAATGCGGAATGCCTGTTCCGCATAGGTTCGCGCGTTTTCTTCCACTTCCTCGTGAGTTAATTGTGGACGGAGGACGTCTTTATCTGATGGATCTCCAATAAGAGACGTGTAGTTACCAATCACGAAAGTCACATCATGGCCAAGTTCCTGGAATTGACGCAGTTTTCGCATCGGTACAGTATGACCCAGATGCAAATCTGCTTTTCTCGGATCAAAGCCGCAATAGACGCGCAGAGGTCTTCCTTCCTTTTGGCATTCGAGCAAACGAGTTCGCAGCTCTTCCGCCATATTTTGCTTAAGCTTTTCGTCGCCGTATTCGGTCCCCTGCATCAAATACTCGACCTGTTCGTTTATGTTCATTGCGGCCTCCTTTTTTAAGATTTAGATAACTGAAAATCAATTATACCAGCGGAAATTCCATTAGGCTTTCTTTTAAAAATTATTGGATCTTGCATCAGATTTGGTGGTTTTATCAAAATGTCTATACGCATTATTATTGCTTGTATAGGCAAAGTGCTATAATAATGTCATTAAATTATGGAAAAGCCAGTTTTGGTTCTGAATTCAAATTTTGAGCCGATCAATGTCTGTGGTTTTCAACGTGCCATTGGTTTGATGCTCTCAGAAAAAGCCACTCTGATCCTTAACGGCCGAGGCACGATCAAAACTGCCACTCAATCCTACCCTATTCCTTCTGTGATTCGTTTATCACGCATGGTTCACCCGCCGCGACCAAAGGTTGCTCTTTCTCGGCGTGAGATTTTTCGCCGCGACCACTTCACCTGCCAGTATTGCGGTAAGGTCACGCCCTTTCTGACGGTCGATCATGTCGTTCCGAAACATCTCGGAGGAAAGCATGTTTGGACGAACCTGGTTGCTGCCTGTTCGTTCTGTAATCACCGAAAGGGCGGTAGGTCACTCGCCGAAACCAATATGAAATTATTGCGGCAGCCCGTTGAGCCGCCGCAATCTGCGTACTATATTTTTTCCCGCTATCTTCCAGAAAACCATGAGTGGAAAGAATTTTTAGAAGGCTGGTAATTCTCCTTCTACACCCGCATCAGGTCTTGCGCCAACACTACCTCCCCTCCAAATCTTTTGCAGGCTTCTGAAACAAGAGTCTCCTCCCCGTGTCTGCGTTCATAATGAATGAGGACTAATTTTTTTACATGACATTTTGTAGCAATTTCACCAGCCTGTTTTGCGGAGGTATGGCCTTTCGACTCCCCCGCCGCCTCTTGCATTAGCACATCAGCATTTTGAGCAAGCCGAAATAAATTATCGCAGGGTTCAGTGTCACAAGAATAAGTTACGACCCTGCCATTTTTGAATTCAAACCTCAGCCCGATCGTAGGAACAAGATGCAGCACTGATAATGCAGAAACCGTAACATCCTTTCCCGTAATAAATCCTTGTGAACCACTTTCAGCAATTACATTGAACTCGACTTGGAACATATTCTGCCAGTTTTGCCAGTTGAATAATTCCAATAACCTTTTCGCTCTGTCAAGTGTATATTCCAGGCCATGAATAGTTAGCGGCATCTGTCGTTTCTCCAACCACATATCCATGATCAACAACGGAAGACTTCCCAGATGATCTGCGTGAAAATGGGTCAAAACTAGATCCGTAATTTCATTAATTGATGTGCCAATCGCAGTCAGTTTTGCCATCGGGTTATCGCCACAATCCACCATGATTTTCCTGTCTGGAGTGTCGATAAAAAGATGAGTATTCTCCTGACCAAGTTTTGCTACCGCGTTGGAAGATCCTAATATCGTGATTTGTTCCATAAAGATTCCTCCTAAAAAAACAAGTAGCCATCACGGCTACTTGTCTGTATGGTTTACGATTGAATTTCAGTCTGGTTTTCTGTGATTCCTGAGCCGGGTTTTCTTCGCACATGCCTCAAAATTAAGATTGCTCCAGCCAGTGCAGCGATGACAATCATGATCCATTGATTAATATTGATGCCAATAACAGTGGAAGAATCCAATCGCAAGAACTCAACAAGGAAACGTCCGATTGGATAACCAATCAGGTATAGTAAGAATATATCGCCATGAATCAACTTTTCAGCAAAACGATTGCCCACCCAAAGCAATAACCCAAGGATGATCAGATTCCAAATCGACTCATATAAAAAGGTTGGGTGGTAATAAGCTACATCTTCAAATCCAGCATGCCGATATGCCGGTTCGATGTATATTTTCCAGGGTAAATTTGTTGGAGCACCATATAGTTCTTGATTGACGAAATTTCCCCATCGACCTATGGCTTGACCTAGAATAGTCGCCGGAGCCAGAAAATCCAGCCACTGCATCATATCTAATTTTTTCGACTTAGTATAGAAATAGATCGCCAGGATCCCACCAATCACACCTCCGAGAATCCCCAATCCCCCCTCCCAGATAGCGATCGCTTTGAGAGGATGCGTGAGGTAATACCAGGTGGTGACACCCTGGGCCACCAGAGAGGGTGACGGTGTTAAGATATGCCAGATCCTTGCCCCAATAATTCCAGCAATTAATACCCAGGGGAACATATCCCAAATGATTTCGGGGTCCTGGCCTTTTTTCTTCGCCAGACGCGAAGCAAGAAATGCTCCCAAAATTGCGCCCGCAATGATGATCATTGCATAAAAGCGCAAATAAAAAACGTTGCCAATATGAATACCCATTCGGTCGATTGTCACTTACTTAACTCCTCTTTACCTGCGTGCTTGATGGTATATATCATTCTCTGTACAGCTGTAATGTGAGAAAGAATACCGATCAGAGCCATTGCGATTTGTCCAATCAGGTTTACTTTGAATGCAAATAGAATTAACGCAATGATTAAGATGATAAATTTTTCCTGCCGTCCTGCTAAACCCACGACACAATTCTTCATTTTTCCGATTGATTCTGCGGCTGCTCGAACATAAGAAGCCATCAGCATTCCAGAAATAACAAATAATCCCATTAAAGGCGAACAATATCCACCAGCCATAATTCCCGCAATTAATGCGATCTCTACATAACGATCCACTGTGTGGTCTAACACGCCCCCGTACGCCGATTCTAAATTTCCAGCTCTGGCTGTTGCGCCATCAATCGAATCTGTAAAACTCATGATGAGCATCAATAACAGCCCCCACCAGATCTGGTGGAATCCGAATAATACAGCAGCGCCTAAACCAGTTAAAAAGCTGATTGCGGTCCACGCATCAGGCTTTAACCCCAGCTTGATACTTACCCTGCCAATCGGGAGTGAGAGTTTCTCATACTCTTTCCTAAATTTTCCCATCATAAGCGTTGATTATTCCTTCAAAAATTCTAAATGATTTTAGCCTCAGTCAGCAAGATATTCATACGGCGGTCTGCTTCCTTCCGAGTCAATGGGAAGATTGGTCCGCTATTTTCAACCATCACTGAAGCAACAGATGATGCAAAACACCCGACTCTGATTAAATCATCAGGGGTTTCTGTGTATTGAACCATGAACCCCGCGGCATAAGTATCTCCAGCACCAGTGGGATCAACGGCATTTACTCTAAAGGGAGGGATTTTATATACATGCTTTCCATCAAAGATCACTGAACCTACCTCAGCCAGAGTAACCACTGCGATCTCACAGCCATACTCATAGAGCGCTTTTACCGCTTTTTCAGGTTCTTTTCTGCCATCCAAACCGGTGATGGTATATGTTTCAAGTTCATTCGCTTTTACAATGGTAGAAATTTGCGCTACCTTTTTGAAGTTTTCGTTGTTCTCGTGGACAATCGCCTTGTTCTTGGCAAATCTTAATAATCCTTGAGGATCTGTGAGAATGGGAGCGCTGCTTTTATTCTTAATGTTCGCTACCAAATCATATGAAATTTCATTCAAAATCGGTCCAATTAACACAAAATCTGAATCGTCGGGAACTTCAGCATCCGTAGGAATATCTTCAGCAATTCCAAGAATATCTAGCGTACGGTTACCCTGATCATCATAGTAATTCAGGCTAAAACCACCAGTTTCTCGAGATGGATACAGTTTGTATTGAATCCCTCTCGCTGATAATTCTGATTCTAATACTTGCTGAAAATCCTGACCGACCGTTCCGATTAAAGTGCAATTTTCTCCTAGGTAATTGGCCGCCAGACAGGCATTGGTTGAACATCCAGATAATACTCTTTCAGGGCGTTTGATGAGTGGTGTCATGATCGTATCAAACACCGGATTTCCATAACAAACGATTTTTTTCAAGAATGGCTCCTTATTTTAAAATGCTCGTAGTAATAAATTTAATAATCCGATCTGAAGTATCCTGGAAGATGCTGTTCCATAAAGTTGGTAACAACAAGCTCCAAAGAAAAGGGCTAAAAAACAAATTCCAGATCTCTATTTTTTTTCTGGGTTTTTCTTCTTTAATTTTTTCAACGAATTCCAATTCCTGATTCAGTGTTTCAACAAGTTTTAGGTGTTCAGCGTTTGTTTTCTCTTTACCTTGAATAGCGGTAATTTGACGATAAATTGTTTCAACTCTCTTATTGGTTTCTTTTAACAAACGCTGTTTGGCTTTTATATAACATTTGGAAATTATATCATCTATACTTTTCAGGTGATAAATTTTTAATATGGTTAGAAAAACCCCAAAAATGATGATTGACCAATCTAACACAAACTGGATTCCATAAAACATCCCATGATTTGTAGAAGTTACACTGATCAACTCCAAAGGGATATAGATTACTGTCATCAATCCCGCAAATACATCTCTTGATGAAATTGCTATCGCTCCAAATACAATCACCAGGATCCATCGCAACCAGTGGCTTAA
This sequence comes from Anaerolineaceae bacterium, assembly GCA_034429135.1. Classification (GTDB taxonomy): domain Bacteria; phylum Chloroflexota; class Anaerolineae; order Anaerolineales; family Anaerolineaceae; genus UBA6107. The sequence goes on from DAOUGR010000040.1 coordinate 20,547, forward strand.
CCAACCAATTTGACTGGTAAACAAGTCAGTGTCAGAAAAAATATGGGTTTGCAAATGTCCTAGCCAGATTGTTAGTACGAGCAACATAAATAAAAAGACCAGATTCATCATTTGATTGGAAAAATCCCTGATCTTCTTTAATGGATTCATCAGTTCAAAACGACTGACCAATGAAAAATTCATTGGCATCTTCGTTACCCCGCGTAAGACGTACATCGCAGTATTTAATGCCAGCAATGCAGCTAATCCAACTGCGTAAGCAGCACACAACCAGAAGATTAAACTGGAAATATCAAATATGCTTAACCAGCGGTAGGATACTTCTAACCTTGAGAGTTGGTACAAATAGAGGATCAGGCCAAGGCAGATCGGTATGAAAATCAAAAGCCCTTTGATGACTTTTTTCTTTTCAGTCTGCTTTTTAAGAACAAATTTGTTACCAAGAAAAATAAATCCTAGATAGAGCAATAGAATGGCCAGAAATTCGCCCAGAAAGATCAATCCATGCTTGGCAACCGCCCAAACAACAATCAGACTGCCAATTGCCATTCCTCCACTGACAATATCGATCTGATTCAATCCTGGATTATTCTTATCATCTTGAAGGCCAACATAACGGGCAAAAGTGAAATTGTACCAGTGTGTGATTCCATTTTGATTTTTCACATTAAATAATCGCGATAGTTCCGATATCTTGATCCCATTTCGCAGAAAGCGATCATAGCAAACAAGAATGAGAACGATAAAAATTGCCGCTATGATATACGCGAATAAACAAAACGAAAATAGAGAATTAATTGATTTCAAACCACTGATGATGTCTGTTTTTAAAATATCGGGGCGTCCGGGAATAATCCATGGAAAAAAACCAATCAATAAAAGAATAACCCCGAGTACAATCGCACCCAGAGTTCCCGACTTTTTGTCTTTATCAAATCGCCGGATAAAATGGATAATCCACGATTCGCCATCATAGACTGGTAGAACCAGATCAGTTGCCTTTTTACACTGATTATCACCGAACCCGACTTCAGATATGCCATTTTTTGCTGTAGATTCTTTCCAGAACAAATCTGGCCATAGTTTTTCCAGTGGCTCGATTGAATAATTGAGGTAGACATCAAACAATTCGTGACAATGATCGCAGTATTGCACCCGGTACAAGAGGTTAACCCTCTTTCCTTGTGGAGAGTGCAAAATCCCATATTTCTCGTAGTTAATAAAGGGCAGATAATCTTTACCGATCTTTGACCATTTTTCAGCACTGGTTTTTTCTTCTTCGGTTTTTGGATCAAACCTGCCAATGTCTCTGGTATACGGGACACATATGAAATCTGTGTAAGTTTGTTTACTTTCTGGAATACACGTTTTTACTGTTTCCCCGCAATATGGACAGGTCAAAGCAATTTCATTTTTTTCCATTGCGTATTTTTTCCTTGTCCTTGCTTCGTATAAAAACAAATATCCGGTAGATGAGATACCCGGAAATGATGAAAAATGTAACACTGAATAACCACCCAAGAATCAATCCGATTTTGTTTTCTCTGGTTACATGGTCGCCCTGGCTTTTTCTGACGTATTTGCCATTCTGATAATCTTCATCTGATAAATTCGTGAGACTCACCTGGTAGGTTTTATCAAAATCATTCTGGCCATGCAATAGACCAGATAAATGATTCCAGGTTATCACACCAACCAGCACATGTCGGTCCTGGAAGTCAACGACGCAATCCTCTTGCTGTGTAAGAATCTCTCCAGAAGATTTATCGATCAACGTCTTCTTGTAGATTGAATTTTCACCTCCTGTGTAGACAGCAATCAGATGTTTGCTGTAATTCACATAATAATCCTCGCCAGGGCTCGTTTCAAATCGAATTCTCTCAACAATGCCTGATTCACGGTTAATCGAGATTTGAAAATACTCAATATCGCGAACAGGTATTCCATAATAGACAGCGCGAAAGTATTTATATATTGTGTGAATAAATGCATTCGGGTGAATTTCATCTTCCCAGACAAAATAATAAATGAGATCAACGGTCTCTTCACCAGGAACCAGGTTGTACTTAATTTCTAAAAGAGGAAGCGAGAATGTAGATGAACGGATTTTTACAATCGGGGAGTACTCTGCTGCCAAATCAGAAACCATCCATTCTTTTCCAGCGATATTGATTTGATCAGAAGGAGATAAAACATCATACGCTCGTTTATCCTTGCCCGTAATCAGCGCTGCCAAACTGAAACTTACAAAGATAATGACAATAATTGCGATTACCATAAGGGCTCCTGGTCTTTTCATCGTACCCCTCTACTTCTTTGATATTCGGTTGAATGCTAACAATTATAGACAAACTGTAATTTTATGCTGTGTCATCTGTGGAATCATCGTCATGAACCGGTTCGATCAACACATCCCGATCTTTTCCACTTCCCATCGAAGGTCCAACGATTCCCATTTCTTCCAATTCGTCAATCAGCCTCGCTGCCCTTGGATATCCAATTCGCAATCGGCGTTGAAGAAGCGATGCTGAGGCTTTCCCTGCTGCGCGAACCACCGAGATTGCCTCTTCGATCAATTTGTCTGAGTCTTCTATAGATGATTCTTGTACAAATTCTTCCCACGGAGCTTCAATGGGATGATCTCCCGTGTGCGACATTTTTTGCCAGTGACTCTGGATTTTCTCAATCTCCATATCACTTACAATAATCCCCTGCAGGCGCTGCAATCCAGACCGTTGAGGATCAAGAAAAAGCATGTCGCCCCTTCCAAGCAGATCCTCAGCTCCGTTTGCATCAAGGATAACCCTTGAGTCAACTGACGAAGCCACCGCAAAGGCAATGCGAGCCGGAAAATTCGCCTTGATAAGTCCAGTGACCACATCTGTGCTAGGGCGTTGCGTGGCAACGATCAAATGAATACCCGTTGCACGAGCCATTTGTGCCAGACGGGTAATGCTATGTTCCGTTTGATCCGGTGCGCTCATCATAAGATCTGCCAGTTCATCGATTAAAATCACGATTCGCGGCAAGGTTGATTTCTTTTTTTGAAGCATTTTATGGTTGTATGATTCCAGATTACGGGCTTTGGCTTCTGCTAGCAACCGATATCGATGATCCATTTCAGATTGTGCCCAACGCAGCACAGCCAGCATTCGGTTCAATTCAGTTTCAACTTTTCCCAATAGATGTGGAATCCCGTTGAACCGCACCAATTCAACCATTTTGGGGTCAAGCATAACCAGCCTGACATCGTTTGGTGTGTTATTCATCAACAGACAGGTAGCGATTGCCGTCACACACACTGATTTTCCAGAATTCGTTGTACCTGCGATTAACAGATGAGGTAGTCTCTCGAGATCCACAACCACTGCCTCGCCCGATACATCCCTTCCGAGTCCAATTGTGAGCGGTGCTTTCTTCTTTCGAAATTCCTCTGATTCAAGAATCGGCCTTAGCCTGACAAACGCATTATCTTCATTCGGAACCTCGATACCAACATAAGCTCTTCCAGGCACTGGCGTCTCAATGCGCAAACGGGTTGCAGATAACGCCAGGGTCAGATCGCGTGAAAGACCTGAGATTTGAGAGACTTTTACCTTTTGCCGAACCACCGTTCCATCTGGTCCCTGGCGTTCGATGTATCCGGGCTCTAATGCATATTGTGTCACTGTCGGACCCACACGATACCCGATGACTTTTGCTGGAATACCAAATTCTGCTAATTTTGTTTCAATCAGATGTGCGTTTTCTTTTATTCTAGATTGATTCGGTGGAGCAATATTTTCAGCTAACAGGAGATTAAGCGGTGGAAGGCGGTCATCTCGCCACTGGTTCATCAATGCAGGCATGGATAGTTCGATGTTATCATCTGGCTTTCTAGAATGAACCCCTCTGCGGTCTTCTCTTCTGTTTTGAACCTTTTTTCCAGATTGTTCAGCAACTGGTGGGTTGCTCCACTCTATCGCAGTTTTGATTAACCTTTCAAAAAGCCCAGTGGCTATTCCCAAAAAGAAGATGAATAATAAGAAGTAGAATACCGTGGTGATTGCCGGTAACACCAAAGGTACAAGCAATTGTGCCAATCCCCACCCCAATGTGCCGCCATCCAGCCCCTGGATGGCTCTATCCAGTGAGGTGCCATTCAACAATGAAAGAAGTGGAAGAATCGTGAAAAAAGCCCCTTCGAAGGCTAGAACGCGGCCAAACGGCAACGGGAATCCTCTTCCAGCACGGTACCGGAAAACAGCATAGCCCAAAAATATCAAAATGGCTACAAGAAGGTAACTCCCCCAGCCAAAACCTCTTTTTAAGAGCAAAATCCAGGAATTAATAATCGTTCCACGACTTAATCCCAATAGACCAAGCAGGGTAAGTAGTGCGATAAGAATCAAAAAAGTACCGACCAGGTCCCATCCAAACTTACGCAGTTGCTTTAGAGCGTTTCTGGAATGGTCCATGATCGGAATATTCAATTGTTCGTTTTCCCCGGGTTTTACCTTTGCAGCGTTTTTATGGTCTTTAGATTTTGGGGTCATTCGTCATTAACTAAGCCCAAACCAAGTCGGCGGCGGTCTGCATCCATGTGTAAGATTTTAACCCTTACTCTCTGGCCTGGCGAGTAATATTGAGAAATATCATGCGCACGTTGATCTTCAGGCAAGGAAGAAACATGAATCAGGCCTTCAATCCCTTCTTCCAAGCGTGCGAATACGCCAAAACGCATGATTGAAGTCAATTCTGCTGATACGATATCTCCAGGTTTATAGGTGCTTGCAAGTTTTTCCCATGGGTTTGGTGTCAGCCGTTTTATGCTTAAGGCAATCCTTGAAGTGGTTTCATTGACCTGCAAGACAATCACTTTAACTTGCTGACCAATTCGCAGTATATGAGATGGATTTTCCACTCTCCCCCAAGAAATTTCTGAGACGTGGATTAACCCCTCAACACCACCGAGATCAACAAAAGCACCAAAGTCGGTGATATTGGTGATCACACCACAGGCCACAACCCCAGGCGTTAGCATGTTGAATAACTCTTTGCGTTTCCCTTCTCCTGCTTGGGCTGCCCTTTCGGAGAGGACAACCCTTTCATTTGATGCCTCACATTCGATAATCTTCAAATAGAGAGATTTGCCGGTGTAACTTGCCAATCTGGCCTGTTTTTCTTCATCAGAAATTTCTTGCGGAAAATTGATCAGGTGAGAAACTGGAACAAATCCCTGGATGCCTTCACTCTGAACTAGTAAACCGCCGCGGTTATAGCCTGTCACCTCCATGAGGATAACTTCATCCCGCATGAATATGGATCGGATACAATCCCAATCATTGACATCATTTGGTTTAGTGCTGCATGGAGAGCAATTGATTTCTCTGACTTCTGAGAATTCGGATTCCTCATCAGCCAAGACTGATGCCCACCACCCTTCATCCGTTTCAGGACAATCAATATCCTGATCTTTCATTTGCTCAACATCCATCATTGGTACTCCTCCCCTTTTCAATAAAAAAAATAGCATTTAACGATTAATCTGTTATGCTCTCCGTGCTCATCATTTCCATTTGTACCAATTTGTCAGCAATTGCTTCAATTGCCACCCGTTGTTTTCGATAAAGATCAGCTTCCGATACCGACAATTTTAATGCGATTTCCCTTACCTTTTTCCCTTCCATGAACTTTAGGTCAAGAATATTATACAATATCCATTCATTTGTGTAGCGCCTTTCCCCTTCTGGTCTTATTTGCTCAATGGCGGTTTTTAATACACTTCGCAGGGCATTTGCAGGGTTCCCTTCATGTTCTTCCAATGCGCTTTGCACTATCTTTAACTTCATCAATGGACTTTGTGTTAACTTTGGTCCTCCCCAATAGTGCGTCAGTGCACCTTTAACCCATTGAGTCATCTCTTTTCTTTCCATCCGATCAGAATCGAGTAAGAGGGCTTGTTTATCAAATCGACCCGCAGCACGTAATTGCTGGATTAATTCTTCTTGCGGATTCATTCGTTCCAATGTGTCAAAAACCTGCTCTAGCATCTCCCGGTCTTTTAGAGCCAGTGTTGCTCTAGAGATCATTCGCCTCAGGTATTCCATTTCTTCTGCAGCTAACGGAAATTGATCGCTTATTCCACAGACACCTAAAAATCCAAGAATTTCTTCGTGATTATTGTGCTCTGAATTGCGCAGTAAAAAAAGAATGTCAGAATTCCAAACAAAATAATCCTCTTTTATCTCTGAATCTTCCAGGTAACGTTCCAATTCATTGATTCTGGTCTCATCAAGATGCACCTCATCTGTGCGATCGACCACGTCTAACCCGTCATCGGTTTCAGCAATCAGATATGAACCTGTTGACTGTAACCGATCGCTGACTGCTGCCAGAACCATTTCAATAAATTGTTTGAGGTCACTACGGGTAATGATGCGTTCCTCTAATGAACGCATTAACGACACATCACGCTCTTCCTTGCTAAAGAACAACCACTTTTCAAGGTATGGAAAAAACAAGGTAATAGCATATTCCAAAATGAGAATGGTGATGACCATCACAATTGGAACAAAGGCCGAATAAGGGTTGCCAAATACTTCACCGCCTCGCCGTACCAGCGTGGTCAACGCCAAGACAAGGCTGGCAGTTACTGGACCACGCAAGGTCCACTTTAACAGACGGCTCTTTACCACGCGGTCAGGCCAGGGAACACCAAAGAATGCCACAGAATACGCCATGACGAAAATCATTCCACCCAAGACCACACTGACCGCGATTGCCATAATCCAAAAGAGGAATGGTTGTCGGGCAGCAAATTCTGATCCATAAAGCAAGAATGGGAAAGAGCCTAATGCCGGACCAATGGAACTTAGGGTCAGGTAAAGCATTCGGCGTTTACTGGTTTTCGTCACTGTGCGTTTATAAGCGCGCACGAAATTAACCCCAGCAAGAGCCAGAAGGAAAAGATAATACAACGTGAATAATTCGGTCAGGAGCGTTGGCTGATGATGAGGCGCGGGAGCATTATTGATCACCAGATCGCCAAGAAACCAGGGGGTAAACAGGAATGCGAACAAAACCAATGAAAATGCGTAGACCAGTCTAACAGCCCATTTCCGTCGCCACCGTGAAGGCAATCCGGTGGTAGCCAGCAACGCATCAGAAAAATGAAGATACGTCGCAGGGAGTAAGATGATTCCCACCCACTGCACTCTCAGCCAGAGATCAATCATTTCAGGTTTTACACTGGTTCCACCAAAAGACTCAGCAGAAAAGATGATCACCAGACAGAACATAATCCCTGAAAATGTCTGGGCTACTTTATCTCGCAGATTAAATGTCAGGCTGTAAAGTAACAAGGCAAAAGCAGTAATTGCAATACCTGCGGTCAGTATTTCGCTGATCGTCTGAAGTATCGTAATCACTCCGTCTACCCAGCTGCTCAATGTGACTATCCTATTTGAGAAAGTTTACAAATGATAAAAGAATATCCTGGTTTGAATAGTAATGATCAATAAATCCATTATTCTCAAATTTTAATTTTCTTGCAAGCGCGACACCCGGATGATTCTTTGCAGGAACTTCAAGGATGAAACGGGTAACATCCTGCCTCTTGAGCCATTCCTGCGCAGAAATCAAAAGTGCTGATGCGATGCCCTGCCGGCGAAATGGTGTATCGACCACAAGATCGCTGGCTGTCGCAGATTTGAGATCATCCCGCCGGTCAAGAATCAGGTAGCCAGCCAGTTTCCCTTCAACCGCTGCTACCAGGAAAAGAGTGTGCTTTGTCCAGGTATCCATTAACAAATCAGGACGGCGAGGATACGCCAACCGTAACGATCGGGGAAGTTTGATTTCACGCAGCTGAATATCCATTTGAGAATCACTAAAAACGGTGCTTAATTGCCAGACATGCGTGGTTTCACATGAATGATCGAATTTTATCAATTCCAAAATATCAGATGAAATTGCTTGACGGATTGCCACTTCAGCCATGATCTTACTCCGGAGCCTGAATCGTGATCTGGATGACACATTCTGGTAGGGGTTGATCTTGATTATCGGTGACCACCAATCTCAGCTCGTAATCACCCGGCACAAGATTACTGGTATCCCAGGTGCCCCCAAGAGCCCCGTCAACCACCTTTGTGCTACCGGCAGCAATTGTCGTCCAGGTGTTACTGCCCAGTACTGCATACTCATATTTATAGAATCCAAGATCCAGAATGTTGACCGTACCCTTCAGCTCTATTTTTCCACTGATCGTATCCCCGTTCATTGGATCAGTCCATTCAATCTGATCATGAATACATCCACGACTAAGATACGACGTGATCGTGGGGATTAACCCCTGGGTTGTGACTTCTATTGTTGGTGATACAGTGGGTGTCTCTGCGGTCTTTGCCAGGTCGATCGTTGGAGTTGAAATTTGCTGCACGCCCGGAACTGATGGTGTAATAAAAGTATTTACGATAAATAGCGACACCACCAGTAATACACTGAAGACCAACACAGTAACCCCTTGATTAAAGGCGCGTTGAGAATTTTCTTTCTCGATTCCAAAGAGTGCTGCAGACCAGGTTCGCCATGCAAGGTATGTTTTCCTGGCATATACCAGAATGATCCCAATGAATAGGATATAAAAGAAAAATTCATAATGAGAAAGAAAACGCAGAATGCTGTTCACGAATGATTCACACGATAAAAAAGTTTATTCTGAAAATGATTCAAGTACCCCACGGATGATGGCGGTTAATTTAGGAACAATAATCCTTCCAGCTTCCAGAACTTCTTCGTGAGTCGTGATGGTACTACCATCCAGATTCGCCTTGTTGCTGATGCCTGAAAATGCCAACACCTTTGTACCCCCATGTCGGGCGACGATGGTTTCAGGAACAGTCGACATCCCAACTGCATCTCCGCCAATGAGACGCAGGTATCGCAAATCTGCTGGAGTCTCGAAAGAAGGCCCGGCCAGACAGATATAAACCCCTTCCTTCAAATCAACGCTTTGGTCTTTCGCAATATTGCGAGCAAGGGTCAAAAGGCTTCGGTCGTACGCCTGACTCATATCAGGAAAACGCTCTCCAAATTCACTCAAATTCGGCCCGCGAAGTGGATTCATGCCACCCATTCCGATAATGTTGACATGATCCGTGATAAGCATAACATCCCCGGGTTTGAAATCTGGATTCAATCCCCCTGCAGCATTTGTAAGGATTACAGTTGAAATCCCCAAGCGCTGCATGACCCTGATCGGAAAGGTTACCCGATCCATTGTGTACCCTTCGTAATAATGGATCCTGCCCTGCATCACAAGACAGGTCACACCAAAAAGGTTACCAATCACAAGCCGCCCAAGATGACCTTGAATGGTTGATTCTGGCCATTCCGGAATTTCTCCATAGGGAATAACAACCGCATCTTTGACTTCCTCTGCAAGGCCACCTAGACCAGATCCAAGTACCAGTCCAACTTTAGGTAATTTTTTAATTTTACCTTTGATAAATTGAGCCGCCCTGTCAATCTCAACCATTGTAACAAAGGAATCCATTCAATCCTCAATTCTGAAATTTATCAGTTCGTTGTATTTTTTGTATTATATCAGAAGCAGAATTTCGGGACTTCAGAGAAGAATAATGCGCCATGAAACTTAATCCGTTAGAATTTCCCTGAAGGCTTCAACGACTGTCTCAATATCCTCATCACTTATCCAATAATGTGTCACTATCCTGAAGCGCCGTTCGCCAACCTTGCCAATTTTTATTCCTCTCTCTGATAATTTTGTTAAAAACTGCTCCGCAGATAATCGAATAGTATCATCAAGAGAGACAAACACCATATTTGTTTGAGGCATACCTTGATCAAAGCGAATACCTGAAATGTCAGCAAGACCTTGAGCAAGTTGTTTTGCGCGTTGGTGATCCTCAGCAAGTCGCGAGGTCATTTTATCCAGTGCCACGATCCCAGCAGCAGCTAACACGCCTGCCTGGCGCATACCACCACCAAGCATTTTGCGAATCCTTTTTGCCCGTCGGATAAATTCGGTCGAACCGCAAAGAACAGAACCCACAGGGGCGCATAGTCCCTTACTCAAACAAAATGTGACACTGTCTGCGGGATCAGCGAGTATTCCAGCGTCTACACCCAGCGCAGCAGCAGCATTAAAGATTCTGGCTCCATCCAGGTGAAATGTGAGATTGTGTTTATGGCATACATCGGCTGCATTTTTCGTGTACGCTTCAGAGAGGACTACCCCGCCGCAGCGGTTGTGGGTATTTTCGAGGATAAGCATACGAGAAATTGGGTGATGGATATCATCAGGTCTGATAGCCGATTCAATGTCATCGATCTTTATTGAACCATCTGCCTGGTTCCTGAGTATGTGTGGAAAGATCCCCCCTAACGCTGATATTCCACCCCCCTCAAATAGGAAGGTGTGTCCAAGGTCACCCATAATCACTTCATCACCGCGCTGACAATTTGCCAGTACTGCGATCAAGTTGCCCATTGTGCCTGATGAGACAAACAGCCCTGCTTCCTTTCTCATTCTGGCAGCAGCTATTTCCTGTAAGCGATTTACCGTAGGGTCCTCATTGAAAACATCATCGCCTACCTCGGCTTTCGCCATTGCCTCACGCATTTCAGGGGTGGGCTTCGTGATGGTATCGGAACGCATATCGATCAAGTTCATAGATTCTCCTGAGTCATTTCATTTCATTCAAGATTTTTTGTAAATCATCAGGCAGCGGTGCAGTGAACGTTCTTGGCTCTGTTTCGTTTGGAAGTGTGATGGTAATACGGTACGCGTGCAGGAAATGCCGATCGATATTTAAGGTTGGCTTCTTTTTCCCATAGATGGTATCACCAACGATCGGACACTTGATAAAAGCCATGTGCAATCTTATCTGGTGGGTCCTTCCGGTCAAAGGATGAGCTTCGATCAATGTATGGTGGGCATATTCCTGGATGGTGCGATATTCCGTAACCGCAGAACGGCCTTTACTATCAGAGACGATTGCCATCTGTTTGCGGTGCGCAGGGTCACGCGCAATGGCCGCTTCGATTCTACCCACTGGTGTTGGGGGTTTACCATCGACAAGCGTCAGATAAACCTTTTGAACCTGCCTTAATCTGAATTGGTCTTGCAGCCAGTGCAATGATTTTTCATTTTTCGCTACAATAATCAATCCCGAAGTATCTTTATCTAACCGGTGAACAATACCCGGCCTCAATTCGCCGCCAATTCCCTCCCAGTCATCCACCATTCCTAACGCTGCGTGAACCAGAGTTCCGCTTGAGTGCCCGGGGGCGGGATGCACTACCATTCCGGCGGGTTTGTTTATGATCACAAGATCAGTATTCTCAAAAAGGATATCCAACGGGATTTCTTCAGCTTTCAACGCCGTTATGGCGACCTCGGGAATTTCGATTTCTACAATATCGCCTGTGACCAAGGAAAAACCCGTTTTTGTCTGTGTGTTTCCGTTTACCTTTACACGTCCCTCTTTGATTAAACTTTGCAGGCGCGACCGAGAATGGTCAACAAGCATCAATGACAGGAATTTATCCAGCCGCTCCCCTTGCTCTAAGTTGACGGTAAAAGTATAGTGATTTCCGCTCACGGAAGTGACTCGTTAACCGGATCTGTTGAATCAGAATCCATGTTCTTTTGCTTTTTTTCTCGTCGTTCCTGTACCCAGACGCCGATCAAGAGGATGAATACACCGACAGTGATACAGCTATCAGCTACATTGAAAACGGGGAAATTCCCTACAGAAATAAAATCCACGACATAACCAATGGTGATGCGGTCGATCAGGTTTCCTAATGCCCCACCCAATTCGAGCATGAGAGCCAATCGAATCAACCAATCACGCTTTGACACAGTCGGATAGTAATAAATAATTCCAAGTGAAACAATTGATGCCAGGATAATAAAAACCAGGTTCATTCCCTGCAGCAATCCGAATGCAACACCTGTATTTTTCCAGTAAACGATTCTCGCGTAAGGTGCGAGCCATTCCCATGGCGACCACGATTCACCTAACAATAGGTTTGACCGTACCAGCCATTTTGTATATTGGTCGAGACCAATAATTATGGCCGCAACCAAAATCAACCACCCAATATTTCGAAAAAACTTTTTCAATGCCCGCTCCTGGTATTTTAATACCTAAATTTTACCCCAGAATGTAGACCTGGTTTGAAAAGGGCTCCTTGCGGAGCCCTTACTTTTATGCTTTTACAAGTCCTGCAGTTACCTTTTCGTGATCGAATTCATCTTCAACCCTGGCAGCCTCAGCTGGTGGTTCACCACTCACCAGTGTCAGCGCCAATGTTTCGGTCATGATATACCCCTTATATTCTTCGATCGCCTGGTTCAGACCAGGGGTCGCCATATAGTAAAGATGAATGCGGTCAGCAATATCCAGATCTGCAGTCTTGCGCAAATCCTGAACCCGACGCACAAATTCGCGCGCCAGCCCTTCTGAGATCAGGTCAGGAGTCAATTCAGTGACAAGCGCGGCCAGGTATGCACCTTCTGAAGCCACTGAATATCCTTCCTTGGCTTGCAGTCTGACTTCTACCTCTTCGGGAAGAATTTCGAGGTTCTGACCATTTACTTCCACTGAGATTGATTTTCCAGACAGAAGTTTGATCGCTGTTTCCTCCACGTCCATCCCTAGTATTCTCTTGCGAATCTCCGGGAAAAGGCTTCCATATTTTTGCCCCAATTGTTTGGGCAGTGGGTTCAAAGCATAACTGACTGCCTCGCCAGCAGCATTTAACAGTCTTACTTTCTTCACATTTAACTCATCTGTCAGCAATTCTGCATACTGTCTGACAACATTTTCCTCTTCAAGGTTACCAACAGAGAAGGCCACTTCTGCAAGCGGCTGGCGAACCTTGCGGTTGGCTTTATTGCGCGCAGCATGCCCAAGCGATGTCAGCTTCATCACCAGTGCCATTTCGCGGTTCAGTTTTTCATCGATGACACTCGGGTCATATTTTGGCCATGAAGTAAGATGAACAGATTCCTTTGCACCAGCATCAACTGAACCAACCAGATTCAAATAGAGTTCATCTGCAATGAATGGCATGGTGGGGGCAAGGAGCTTACTCAAAGCCACCAGACTTTCATAAAGGGTTGCATAGGCCGCACGTTTATCAGAATCCGACTCGCTTTTCCAGAAGCGGCGGCGAGATCGTCGCAAATACCAGTTAGAAAGCAGCTCCACAAAATTCTGCACCGGACGGGTTGCACCAAGCACATCATAATTTTCCAGCGCATCGGTCACATCGCGAATCAATGTATGCAGCATAGATCTGAGCCACTTATCCAGCGGGCTATACTCCAGGTTCTCTTTCGCATCAGGTGTCCAACCATCAAGGTTGGCATAAGTTACAAAGAAAGAATAGGTATTCCACAGGGTAAGAGTGAAATTTCGTAGTACCTCTCCCACCAAATCACTTGAAAAACGCCGTTCCTGTCCTGGAGGGCTGGCAGTATATAAATACCAGCGCATTGCATCTGCTCCGTTTTTCTCAATGACATCCCAGGGCCGCTCAACGTTCCCGCGTGACTTTGACATCTTTTGTCCCTGCCCGTCCAGGATCAAACCCAGGCAGATGACATTCTTATAGCAATTCGTATCAAACAGAAGCGTGCTGATTGCATGTAACGAATAGAACCAGCCGCGCGTCTGGTCAACCGCTTCGCAAATAAAATCAGCCGGAAATTGCTTTTCAAATTCCTCTTTATTTTCAAATGGATAATGCCATTGACTGACCGGCATTGAACCAGAGTCGAACCATACATCAATCAATTCCGGCACACGGCGCATTCTTCCGCCACAATCCTGGCAGGTGAAATAGATTTCATCCACATACGGACGGTGTAAATCGAAATTCTCGAGGTTCTTGCCAGATTTTTCAGCAAGCTCTTGAATGGAACCGATGCAATGTTGCGAATGGCAGCTTTCACATTCCCATACCGGCAGCGGTGTTCCCCAGTAACGTTCACGTCCCAGAGCCCAATCGATATTGTTTTCCAGCCAATTACCAAACCGGCCTTTCTTAATATGCTCAGGATACCAGTTAATCTGGTTGTTCAATTCCACCATGCGGTCTTTAAACTGGCTGGTGCGGATATACCAGGTTGGCCGCGCATAATAAAGCAACGGCGTTGAGCAGCGCCAACAGAACGGATAGGTGTGTACAATCGTTCCCTCGCGGAAAAGCAGTTCCCGCTCTTTTAATGCGCGAATGATCAACGGATCTGCATCCTTGATGAACATGCCTGCCCATGAAGTCACTTCGCTGATAAAGGTTCCATCTTCTGCAACGGTGGATAAGATCGGCAGGTCATGCTCAATGGCAACCTGCATATCATCAGCACCAAACGCTGGGGCAATGTGCACTAAACCCGTACCATCCTCGGTGGTCACAAAATCACCCAGAACCACATAATGTGCAGGTTTTTCAGTTGGCAAGAAGGTAAACAACGGGAGGTACTTTTTACCTTTTAGTTGTTTCCCTTTAAATTTATTAATGACCTGAACCGGCTCATCACCAAATACACTGACCAGGAGCGATTCAGCCAGAATTAACCTTTCCTTTGAACCATCCGCCAGCGATCGTTCAATTGTGACATAATCTACATCCGCCCCGGCTGCAACTGCCACATTCGCGGGCAGAGTCCAGGGTGTAGTTGTCCATACTAAAAGCGACGTACCTGGTGTATCAACCAGCGGCATACGAACAAATACAGATGGGTCAGTTGCATCGCGATATCCCTGCGCCACTTCATGATCTGATAACGGAGTGCCACAGCGCGGGCAGTAGGGAACCACTTTATAACCCTGGTAGAGAAGATCTCTATCCCAGAAATTGCGCAGGATTGACCACACGGATTCAATATATTCGTTCTTGAAGGTGACATACGCTTTTTCAAGGTCCACCCAGTATCCGATGCGATCAGTGAGCTTTTCCCACTCCTGGATGTATGTAAAAGCTGATTCACGGCAGAGCGCATTGAATTTGGCGATACCGTAATCTTCGATTTGCTGTTTATTCTTAAAGCCAAGTTTCTTTTCGACTTCAATCTCCACTGGCAGGCCGTGGGTATCCCAGCCGCCGCGACGAGAAACATGGTAACCCTGCATCGTTTTATAACGGGGGAAGATATCTTTGAATGCCCTCGCTAAAACATGATGCACACCTGGTTTTCCATTCGCGGTGGGTGGACCCTCGAAGAATACATATTCGGGTCCTCCTTCACGTTCTGACATACTTTTTTGAAAAATTTCATGATTCTGCCAGTGATGTAAAACCTTGAGTTCCATTCTTGTAACATCTAGCTTTGGCAGTACAGGCTCAAACATACTTCCTCCATGTAAAATAAAACTCCCGTCCCTGGTCAGGGACGGGAGAAAATTCCCGCGGTACCACCCTGTTTCTCGATTGACCGAGCACTTGTCAGGTACATCCGCACGGATAGACCAGTTTCAAGATAACGGCAGAACAGCCGGCGCACTTACTTGCGATTGCTTTCAGATTGCAGCTCCGGAAGGATTTTCGGCTTTTTCACCTTACCCGGCTCACACCATTCCCGGATTCGCTGACAAGGTTTGAAAGCGTACTCGTTTCCATCATCGCTTTTGATTTTTCGATTATGCCATAAACTGGCAAATTTATCAACGTAAGTTACTGAATCACTTCATAAAACAGTGGCAATGGATCGCATTTGCTAGAAGACCACTGATAACCTGAAAGAATCCGCTGCCTGGCAGTTTCAAATGAATGTTCATCCTTCGCATGCAGGGTGAATAACGGTTGTCCTTTCTCAACAAAATCACCAACTTTCTGATGCACAATAATCCCAACAGAGTGGTCGATTAAATCTTCCTTCTTAGATCGCCCCGCACCCATTTCTACAGAAGTCTCGCCAATGGTCAAGGCATCCACTCGGCACAGGTAACCACTCTCAGGCGAAACAACGTCTCGTACGACTGGAGCCACAGGGAATTTTTCAGGATGATCGACGTAAGAAACATCTCCACCCTGATTCTTCACCAATCTGCGAAATTTTTCAAATCCCGCGCCAGACCGGATCGCATTTTCGGCCATCATGCGCGCCGTATCCAGATCGCCAGCCTTTTCACCCAAAACAAGCATGTGAGCAGCAACGGTCAGACAGTGCTCGGTGAAATCTGCAGGGCCCTCACCTTTGAGGGTATCAATAGCTTCTTTAACTTCCAGCGCATTGCCAACTGCTTTGCCTAATGGTTGATTCATATCTGAAAGTAGCGCAACCACGCGTCTATTGCTGAGCTTGCCAATCGCCACCATCAGACGAGAAAGCTGACGGGCTTCATCAAGAGTCTTCATGAAAGCACCAGTCCCAACTTTAACATCAAGAACAATACCTCTGGCGCCACCGGCTATCTTCTTACTCATCACAGAAGAAGCAATCAAAGGAATGGATTGCACCGTTCCGGTGACATCTCGCAGCGCGTAGAGTTTTCCATCAGCCGGCGCCAGATCGCTGCTCTGGCCTGCAAGAACTAAACCTTCATCTCTTAGCAAACGAATGAATTCTTCTTGAGTCAGATTAACATTGAATCCCGGAATAGATTCGATTTTGTCCAAAGTTCCACCGGTAAACCCCAGCCCTCTACCTGACATCTTACCTACGGGCAGCCCGCATGAGGCAACAAGGGGCTCAGCAACAAGCGTGGTTTTATCTCCTACCCCTCCCGTCGAGTGTTTATCAACCTCGATCGGTACAATCCCAGACAAATCAAGTACTTCTCCTGAATTCGCGATTGCAAGGGTCAGGTCAGTGGTTTCTTGATCGGTCATTCCATTCAACAGTACGGCCATCGCCCATGCAGAGACCTGATAATCGGGGATTTCATTACGAGCCATTCCGTTCACAAAGAATTGAATTTCTTCTGCAGTCAGCTCATGTTTGTCACGTTTTTTAATAATGATATCAACCGCTCTCATTTGAACTCCATTTCGTGTATGTCAGACAACTATTGTATTATACCAACCGGTTAAAATAAAAGACCAGTTCCTGCGGAGCTGGTCTTAAGTTGAAAAAAAGTCAAATCAGTTTTTCAGCGAAATGGTTACCTTGCGATAGGGTTCTTCGCCAACACTCTCGGTATAAACTTGTGGATGATCACGCAATTCAAGGTGGATTACCCGACGTTCATTGGCTGGCATCGGTTCGAGAGTTTGCTTGCGACCAGTTTGAATGGCTTGTTCGGCCATCTTACGCCCTAACTGACGCAATTGACGTTCTCTTCGATTTCGGTAACCCTGGACGTCGATGAGCATAGGAACCCAGCGGCCAAGTTCTTTGCTTACAATCAGGCTGGAGATATATTGCAGCGCGTTCAAGGTTTCAGACCGTCTGCCAATTAAAATGCTGAGGTCCTTCCCTTCAATATCGATCATAGCCAGGCGGTCATCTTTTTCATCCTGAGGTTCAACATACCGAGCCGTCACCTCAGCGCGGACGCGCATTCTCTCAAGAAGTTCAGTCACCACAGACTTGGCTGTTTTCAGGTTTTGAAGTTCTTCTTCACTTAACTGTGATTCATCAATCGCGTGAATTTCGCTTTGAACAACCTGGTTCACCTCTTGTGGAATTTCCGTCTGGACGTTTTCATCTTCAAGCAACTTGTCAAAGGGTTTAACAGTTAATCTAACTCGCGACTGCCGACCACCGATACCTAATAATCCCTTCGAACCGCCATCCAGGATCTCAATTTCCACCATATCTTTGGTAAGTCCGAGTTGTTCCAATCCTTTTGCGACCGCTTCTTCAGTGCTTGGTGCAATGATCTCCAGTGTGGTTTTTTCTTGGCTCATACTTTCCTCGAAATGATTTGTGCTTTTATTTTTTTACAGGTGTCTCGGTTTTCTTCCAGAACAACAGGTTGTTCCAGTGTACGTTGCCAGAAATGGCATATTGAGCAATTTGAATCAGGTTGGTTGTGACAAAATAGATCGCCAGACCTGATTGCAGCGACCAGGCAAGCCATCCCATTAAAACAGGCATGTAAAGGTTCATCATTTTTGTCATCATCGCGCTCTGGTCGTTTGTTCCGGGTTGAGAAGGAGGCGTGATAATTTTCGTCGAAATGTAAGTGGTAATGACTACGATGATCGCCAGTACCGGGATTCCAAAATTGGTTCCAGGGATATAGAGACGTTCCGGCTGCCCCATTTCCATCCAGAGGAATTTGCTGTTAAGTGGCAGAATTTCTGAGATCTGGAGTAGTTTTGGGTATATATGCCGTGAGAGATTCAACAGGTCAATTGGCGCAGAGGCCAATGATTGAATTAAAGCCTGGTAAAGCCCGATGATAATTGGAAACTGGATCAAAGTTGGAAGACATGAAGAGAGCGGGTTGATTTTTAATTCCTGGTAGAGCTTCATCTGCTCTTGGGCCAGTTTCTCTTTATCATTTGCATATTTTTTCTGTATTTCGATATATCGCTTGTCACTCTGCAGCTCCTGCATCGCCTTTGAGCTTTTAATTTGTTTCTGGGTTAAGGGATACAGAATGACCCTGGTTAATGTCGTGAATAGAATGATGGCAATACCAAAATTCCCAACCAGGTTATAAATCCACAAAAGTAAGTTTATGAACGGTTCAATAATGATCGTTTCCCACATTTCATTCCATCCTTATTACTTGGCTGAGAAATACCAATTTTGGTTTCCATTGGCATCCATGGCGACCAGGGGTTCATCGCCGTTGTTGACAATCACGATCAGCCTTTCACCGCTGGTTTGAAGGTTCCCGTAAATGTTGCCCTTTAATGTCCGTGTCCAAACCTTTGCACCAGTGAATCCGACCATAATCAATTCGCCATCCTCATTGCCAAAGATGATCCCATTTTCAAAGAGACCTCCCCGTCCAAGGATTGCGCTATCAGTTTGAATGAATTGTTCTTGTGTGCCATCAACAGCATTCAGGATATTGATATTTCCTGTTTGATCTCCGAAATAGAGTTTACCTTCATGTAACACCGGTTCAGCCCAAACACCACCACTAACTTTGGTCTGCCATGCAATGGTTCCGTCAGCAGCATTCACTGCAAAAACACCACCATCCAGGTTTCCAAGATACAAGATGCCATTTTCGTCTAACGCAGCGCGTGCAACAAGTGAAGCGCCGAGATCTGTCTTCCATTTCATTTCACCGGTTGATGAATCAAGGGCATACAGGTAATGATCCATGCAAGGAACATAGACCATCACCCCGTCAGTCACCGGTTTTGTCCAGAAAGCAGCTCCGCCTGTGAACCTCCACACTTCTTTACCATTGAGATCGAGAGCATAAATATTATGGTCTGCATTTGGAGCGATGATTAAATCATTGATCACCAGCGGGCTGTCGATATAACGAGATTTGGCCTCAGTAAATTGCCAGTTCTCAGTTCCATCCGATGCTTTCAGGCTGGTGAGCAACTTTCCGTAGTCGCCAACGATCAACTGATCACCAGCCAGAACTGGCTCAGCAAAGAATAATCGCGATGCAGATGATTTTTCTGGATACTGCCATATAATATTGCCGTTATCTTCTTTAAGAGCATAAACTGTGCTTGAACCGGCATAGTACACGGTATCACCTGAAATTAATGCCCCTGACCATGCATTCGTCGCACCAGCGCCAGAACATGCCGTCAGGAGTAATCCCAGCAATGCAATTACAAGAATCAGGCTAAATCGTTTCATATTCATACGTATTGTTCCCTTATCAATTTGGGGTCCATGGAGAGATTCATTCAAGGTACTGGATCGAATCCGCCAGGGTTGAATGGGTTACAGCGTAAAACCCTCCAGATTGCCATTAACGTACCTTTAATCGCACCATATTTATAAACTGCCTGGTACCCATAGTGTGAGCAAGATGGATAAAAACGGCAGGTATTTGCAGGTAAAGCAGGTGAAACCACCAGTTGGTAAATGCGGATGAGTATAAGAATAGGGATCCGCGGTATGTTGATTAATTTTAGTGGAAGATCACGCAAGCGTGGTTCCTCAATGTGAATATGTTGATCTTCCTGTACCATAATCGTTTGAGACAATGATTTTTGCTCTTTCCAGCAATTCAAATACTGCTGAACGAATTTCTAAAAAAGAAGCATTACGTGCAGGTTCACGAGCAATGATAACAAGGTCTTTGGATTCCTGCAACTCTGGAAGAATCTGGGTGGCGATCTCTCTTAATCGGCGTTTTACTCTATTGCGATGAACCGCTGACCCAATTGACCTCGTAGCAACAATGCCAATTCTTGGATTTTCTGCTTCTCCGTCACCAATAACAATGACTGCAAGCGGGTGGGCATAAGATCTTCCCAAACGCCTCACCCGCTTGAAGTCAATCGATCGGGTTAACCGATACTTCTGTTTCACTCATTACCCTGCCCGTCACCTTATCGAACATTTCGATGATTCACCAGTTCCGGACAAAAAACATGATTACCAGTTGATCTTCTTGACGTGGTTATTCATGCTCACCGTCAATTTGTGGCGGCCTCTGGCACGTCTTCTCTTCAAAACTTCGCGTCCATCAGCAGTTGCCATGCGTGAACGGAAACCATGCACACGAACGCGCCGGCGAATTCTCGGTTGATAGGTCCTCTTCGTCATTCTACTTCCTCTCAATTATCATCTTAATTAATAAATCCGCAAAATTGAATTATACACTAAGGTTGTCTACCGGTCAAAGGTATTAAGGATGATCTGGCATGGCAAACAATTCAGCCATTTGCTTCGCACCTTCTGAATCAGTGATTGCCAGCACTTCATCATCGGCTTGAATAATGGTAGAGCCTTGAGGCAGAACAAGCTCTCCTTTTCGGATCACAGCTGAAATAACACATTTCGCCGGAAGTTTTAACTCTTTAATTTGCTTTCCGACCGCTTTGGCATTTTGGGGTACTTTTTCCTCTACGAGTGAATATTTTCCGCGCCTCAGTTTGAGTAAGGTCATCATGTCTCCCAATGACATTTCCTCTTCGATCAAACGCGATAGAATATCTGCCTGATTGACAGCTACATCAACCCGAAATTTTTTATCAAACAGCCAGGCATTACGTGGATTGTTTACCCTGGCAATGGTTCTTTTTACACCGTAATGCTCGCGAACCAGGTAGCACAGCGCAAGGTTATCTGCATCTGAAGGTGTCGTTGCAGCAAACACATTGGCATGCATAATATCAGCCTGCTCAAGAATATCAGTATCAAGCGGATTGCCTGAAAAAATCGCTTCGGTAGGAATTTCTTTGTGAATGCGCGAGAGAATATCTTTGCGATATTCAACCAGATTGACCTTATGGTTGATACTGATTAAGTATTTGGCCAGTTGTGTACCAGTTCGTCCTCCGCCAGCAATTACCACAAACATATCAACCTTCCTTCCTGCTTTTTAAATTCTTTCGGGTGTCACTAATTCCTTCCATCGTTGCCGCAACAGTTAATACATCTCCGGTTTTCAACACAGTATCCGCTTCAGGTAGAATGGCAGCTCCGGCACGCGTGACTGCCAGCCACTTACATTCATTGCAGGTGATCAGATCACTCACCTTTTTACCATCCCACTCGGCAGGTATATGCAATTCATAAACCTCGACTTCTCCGTTGCCTGCACTGAATACCGTTCGAACCTCTGAGTCTGACAACAATTCTTCCACCCGTTGGGCTCCCCAGCTGGTTGAACTGACCACTTGAATATTGAATACCTCAAATAGCTTTCGCAGTTTTGGATCATAATTTCTGGCTACAACAACAGGTACATTGAATTCTGTCTTTGCCACATGGCTTACAACTGCATTGAGAGGATCATAATTCGTTACCGCCGCCAGACCATCACAGGTTTCAATCCCGGCACGAATGAGAATATCTTGATTGAGAGCATCACCTTCCAGAATGCGGCCTTCAAATTCTGGTGGAAGATTATTAAACGCATTCTTGTTTTCATCCACCACCGACACCTGGTGGCCCTGTTTGTAAAGATTGTTTGCTAACTCTGCACCAATTCGACCACAACCCACAACAATTATCTTCATAATTCCTCGAATTTAATGTACCTGGTATGGAACTTCCATGATCACAATATCTTTACGCGACATGAGTACTCTTCGCAACGTATCCGCAGTTCGGGCGTGCAGCCAACTGCTAGCTGCATGTCTGGGGATGAATTGCGGGACCACAATACTGATCATTTCATTTGGCTTCCGATTCTTATCAATCTCTTCAATATATTCCAGGAGCGGTTCAATAAATAGACGATAAGGAGATTCAATGACCATTAAGCGGTAACCATCACCCCACATCTCCCATTTCTCCTGCAGTTTTTTCGTTTCCACCGGATCAATGGAAACATGCACGGCGGTGATGTCATCTGAAAGCGTTTTTGCATACCTTAATGCGGCAAGCGTGCCCTTATGAACACCACCCAATAAAAGTAAAACCCGCTGATTGGCAATCCGCACCGGCGGAGAATACTGTTCCAGAGAAAGATCCTTCGCTAATCTCGAATAGTGCCGATGAACCATTGAAAAAGCGAGCACCAGTATTGGAATGAGGATGATGACCACCCATGCACCATCGGTGAATTTTGTAATGGCGAAAACAAACATAACAATCGCAGTAACAATCGCTCCAAGACCATTGATAATCATCTTGTGCAGCCAACCCTGGTCTTCGTGAAGCGTTGACCCACGTTCCACAACTGTCTCGCCTGATTTTAACTTTCCAGTCTTCCACCAGCGCCTTGCCATTCCTGCCTGAGAGAGCGTAAATGACATGAAAACTCCAATGGCATAAAGCGGAATCAAACGAGTGACACTGGCGCGGAATACAATGATCAACAAACTGGAAATTATGGCGAGAGCGACGATACCTTTTGAAAAGACAAGACGGCTTCCCCGATAAGTCAATTGCCTGGGTAAATATCCATCTGCTGCCGCGATCGCCGCCAGGCGCGGAAACCCGGCAAAAGCTGTATTTGCCGCCATGATCAAAATAATGGTCGTTGCTGCAATTGTCAGAAGGTAAAGGATGCCGCGCGAATCAAATACTGTTCTGGCAAGCTGCGAGATTACCGTTTCTTCTTCAGAAGGCAATACGCCCACGTGGTTCCCAAGGAAAGAGATCGAGACCAGAAGGCTTCCGAGTATGAGGCCCATGAAAATCAGGGTTGTCGCAGCATTTTTACTGCGGGGTTCTTTGAAAGCGGTCACTCCATTCGAGACCGCTTCCACGCCGGTTACGGCAGTGGTACCAGAAGCAAATGCTTTAAGAATCAAGAACAAAGAGATGGGCTCCAGCAAAGTGTGGGCTTCCATTAGGTCTGTTGGGGGAGAATCCACCATGCCCAGCGTTCCCAGGAACAATTTGACAAACCCAACAATCATGGTGATGTATAGCATTAAGAGAAAGAAATAAGTTGGAACAGCGAAAGCTGTTCCAGACTCTTTAACTCCCCGAAGGTTGATCACCATCGCCAGCAGCACAAAAACAACCGCCACGATGACCTTGAAAGGACCTAAAACCGGAAAGGCCGAAACCAGTTGGGCTACACCCGATGATACAGAAACCGATACGGTGAGAATGTAATCTGTCAATAAAGCAGCAGCCGCAGTTTGTGCAGCCAGGTCATTGATATTGTCGCGGGCAACAACATACGCGCCGCCACCATCGGGGTACGCGTGTATGGTTTGCTGGTATGAAATAACCAGAATAGCCAGTAAAGCACATATACCAATAGCGATTGAAATCGAAAGGTGCAGCGCGGTCATTCCTGCCGCTGCGAGAATGATCAGCATTTCCTGTGGCGCATAAGCCACAGAAGACATCGCATCTGAAGAGAAGATTGCTAATCCGAGAAATTTGCCAATCGTCTGGTGGGGAGCATCAGCTGTTGACAACGGCCTTCCAATAAGAAAATGACGCCAGTTTTTCTTGGGTACATATTCTGCAGCACGACGAAAAACGGTCGTTCCACTTTGGTCTTCCATGCTCATATTCTTACATCACGCTTTCTATTAATCAAGCCAAAGGTGGTGATTATACAACGATTATAAATACCAATCAATCTACCATACATACATCATAACATTATTTTTCTTTGAGAATATTATATGGGCTTCTGATGGAAGTTCAACAAATATTTTTCTTCGCAATAACAACCAATTTTATGCCGTAATGATACCGTTGCTATATTTCTTTCCAACCACTCGATCAATTTTATTGCTGCGGTCTTCAGTTGAAAAAAGCTGGAATTGCAGATAATTGTCGCTCAATCCATGCATTAACCACCGTCCATCTGCTTTCTGCTGTGAAGTCTCCCACAATACCGCGAGTTCCTTCCCAATAAAATTGGTGGCAAATCTCTGAGCATCATCTTCGAGGGTTAAACGCATCCTTCTGCTCCGCTCAATCGTGATACTACCATGAAGTCTGCCGGGCATCCGGGCTGCAGCTGTGCCTTCGCGCGCTGAAAAGCGAAAGACATGCCCGCCTGCAAAGCCAATTTTCTTTACAAATTCGAGGCTTTCCTCAAATTCACTTTCAGACTCTCCAGGAAATCCAACAATGATATCAGTGGTAATGGCTAATCCAGGGATCATCCGGCGTGCGGTTTCGACCAGGTTGTAGAATTTTTCAGGTGTCGTGTTGCGCACCATCCGATGCAGCACCGCTGATGATCCTGATTGAAGCGGCAAGTGCAAATGACGGCACATCCGTTTATCCTGCCAGAGAGAGAAAAATTCTTCGTCTAAATCCCATGGTTCGGTAGATGATAATCTGATCCGTTCAATCGAAGTTTCTCTTAACAAAAAGCGAATGAGCCATGCAAGATTGTGTTTTTCTGGTAGATCTCTGCCCCACGCACCCAGATTCACTCCGGTTAAAACGACTTCATGCGCTCCGCCAGCTTCTGCAGCGTGAATCTCACTCACGATGATTTTCTGATCGATGCTCACACTTCGCCCACGCGCAATCCGGGTGATGCAGTACGTGCAATAATTATTGCAGCCGTCTTGAGCTTTAATAAAAGCACGTGTTCGCTTATGTATGCCTGGAAGCGGTTTTCGGACGATAGGCTCTAATTCATAAACTTCTGGTAAACCAAACACCAAGGAGGGAATCCTGGCTTTTTGGTCATTTGTAAACACCCGGGTGATTCCAGGCAGTTTCATCACTGCCTCAGGTTCGAGGGTTGCCAGGCATCCTGTCAGGAAAATCTCAGGTGCTCCGGCTCGATAAGCCTGCCGCGCTTTCTGTCGTGAATCTGATGCTGCTGCAGCGGTTACTGCGCAACTGTTGATAATAACCAGATCTGCTTCTTCCACGCTTTCGGCAATACCATACCCCGCAGCCCGAAATTGGGCTGCCATGAGTTCAATTTCTGCCTGGTTCAGGCGACAGCCAACTGAATCAAAAAAGACTTTCATTGT
The DNA here is from genome assembly GCA_034429135.1 of Anaerolineaceae bacterium. Classification (GTDB taxonomy): domain Bacteria; phylum Chloroflexota; class Anaerolineae; order Anaerolineales; family Anaerolineaceae; genus UBA6107. The sequence continues at coordinate 46,026 of DAOUGR010000040.1, forward strand.
GTTTAAGGTTGAGTAACCCGCAGGTTATCGAAAAGCACCTTCACACCCGGTGTGTCGTATGCCCCAGCAATGAGCCCAATCCTGCCATCAGAAAAAGAATCATCTTTAACCTCAGCCAGCAGCACATCATTGACGATCAGGGAAAGGATATTATCCTCGCACACAACCTGAATGTGGTTCACCACTCCCCCCTGGCGGATTGCTTCACTGAAATTCATATTGCCTTCCGCTGAAGACATCACCATTTGACCGTCGATCATTTTATAAATTCCATAATACCCATCATGACTGATCATAAAACCATAATAATTGTCATTGTCTTGAAAACGACAGATGACTCCCAGAGCATCGTTGGTGGGACCTGAGAGAAGGACGGCATCTACATCAATTCTTGCATCCGTATACCTGTCTCCGTTTACTGACCAGAAAAGATACTGAGGCAGATTCACGGTGATGACCATACCCTCGTATTCGAAACCAATACTTCCGCCTTCCCTGCCCAAGGTTCCCCACCCGGTCGGCGAACCGGAAAAATCATCTTCAAAAAGCACATCACCAGGTTGAGCGGCGGGCTGAACAGGCGAGAATGGTTTCATCTGGTCGCATGCAGTTAATAGAAGCAGGCAAAGGATGATGAGGGTAATTTTTCTTAGCAAAATGGTTCTTCTCCTATGATCCAGCTGACTTGCAATCTATTATACCTTCTGGAAAATTATTTACCGCCATTTTCAATCAATAGCCGGTTAGCCATATCACGTAAACGGCTTTCTTCAGCCACTTCAGCCGCCCGGCGTAAATAACCAAACGCAATTTCCCTTTCGCCGCTGTAGATATGTACCTGGCCCAGATGAATCAGGATCGCGGCCTGATCAGGATCGAGTGCATCTGCCTGAAGAAAGTATCGTTCTGCGCTGTCCAGATCTCCCAGTAGCATCAAGCCAGTTCCCATCAGGTCAAGCAGCGCTGGTGAATTTGGATAAAGCAACAGCGCCTTCCTGGCGGCATTTAATCCAATGGTATTAACCTCGTAATTGCGGCTGATGCTAAACACAGCCAGAGCTTTCCATGCTACCCAATTTGATTCATCCATTTGGATTGCCATTTGATAATGTTTCAGGGCATCTTCCAATTCACCCATTTGAGCCAGTACGTTGGCAGTCTCAATCTCCCACACCACCGCTGATGGATTTGCTTCCAGCGCTCGTTTTAAATACTCCAGAGCAACTTCAGGTTTTCCCTGCCTGTTAAAATATAGAGCTACCAGGCCATTCACCATTTCGCCATCCGGATCAAGTTCCATGGCTTTTTTCAGTGCGGGGAAACCATCTTCTCCCATTTGTTGCAATGCTTCAGCCAGCAATGCCTGACCTATCGCATGATCAGGATCAAGGTCAACGGCCTGTTGAAATGCACGCGCAGCTACATCCCATTCTTCAATCTGCGCAAGTGCCTGCCCGATGTAAATAAATCGTTCAACTGAGCCCGCAATATCCTTCGTGTTATCAAGCAAATCCAAGAGAACCTGGGCTTCCCTTTGTCGACGAACGTCTGTTAACGCAACTTGTAAATATTGCCCTGCGCTATCTGGTTCCTGTGCTGCCAATTGAATGCCTAATTGATAATTTAACTCGCAGTTTTTTGAATCCAATGAATAAGCGGATAATAATGTGTTCAACGCACCAAAGGTGTCATTGATCCGCCGTTGAAGAGCCGCAGTCTGCATCAATATAAACACATCCTGTTCCGCACTTACCCCACGTAAGACTTCTTTTGCCTGATCTTTCTCATCTAACCCTAAGAGAGCATCAGCCAGCCAAACCTTACCTTGCGAATCCAGTTGACCCAGCGTATCAGCATGTTTAAATGCATCGATTGCTTCTTCTAAGTCTCCATTATTCATATATAATCGACCAGCTCTCTGCCAGAGATCCCCACGCCATGGAGAAAACTGAAGCAGTTTGATGCCATACTCGATCTCCACAGCAGCCTCTCCAGAAAGATATGCATTTTTTACCTGGTGCGAGGCTTCTAAATAGTCTGCTGCAAATGGAGAAATTGGAATTAAAAACACGATTCCAAGCGGAAAAAGGATTAGAAAAAAACTTAAGAGTTTTTGCTTGAAATTCACAAGATAATTATAGCCTACCGCCCGCTCACTTTTTTCTAAGCCAAAGTCGGCAATAAGAATTTCACTCGATAAGGTGCTTGACATCGATTTAACTAAATGGTAAATTATTTTTATTGTAAGCGGTGAGGGGTTTACAACCTGCCGCAATCATTTTTGGATATGGAGAGTAATAGAATGGCAGAACGTTTTGTAGGGACCGTTAAGTGGTTTAATCCCGCCAAGGGGTACGGTTTCATCGGTCGCGATGGAGCTGAGGATGTCTTTGTCCATTTTTCTGCCATCCAGATGGATGGCTATAAGGTTCTAAAGGAAGGTCAGCAAGTAGAGTTTTCTGTTGAAACAGGCCCTAAAGGACTGCAGGCAGCCAATGTAAAGGCGATCGAGTAATCCTTTTGCCTTTGAAAAAAAAGCAGAGCCTTTGGCTCTGCTTTTTTTTATTTCACAGGCTTTGAATAGCGTGAACCATTCTTTCCAAAGCTAGTGTTAATGTAGAGCGAGAGCAGGCAAAATTCAAGCGCACATATCCACTACCGGGTTCGCCAAAGTCTGCCCCATCATTCAGTGCAACTCTTGCCCGTTCCAGGAAAAATTTCTGCGGGGTTAAAGGCAGATTTAAATCACGGCAATCCAACCAGGCCAGGTATGTAGCTTCAGGTTTGACCATTTTGATTTGTGGGATATTCTTTTTCAAATAATCGTAAAGAAAATCCCGGTTACTTTCCAGTAAACCAAGCACTTCCCGCAGCCAAAGATCGCCATCACGATAAGCGGCCTCAGCAGCTGTCATCCCCATGATATTCACCCAACCCAGCAACCCACGGCGTGCATTCTCAATTCTCTGTCGTAGCTCAGGATTGGTGCAAATCAATATTGAACAGGCTAAACCAGGAATATTGTAAGTCTTACTTGGAGCCATCAACGTCACTGTATGGGCTGCAATTTCAGGATCAATCGACGCAATTGGTAAATGTTTGTGACCAGAATAAACCAGATCGCAATGGATCTCATCCGCGCAGATCACCACATCATGGCGTAGACAGATTTCCGCCATCCCGCTGAGTTCCTCCTGCGTATACACCCGCCCAATAGGATTATGCGGATTACAAAGCATGAAACAACGCGTATCAGCCGTAATCGATTTCTCAAAGGTATTCAGGTCAACACCATATTTTCCATCGGCATTCAGTTTGATTTCGTTAAAAACACTTTTAGCACCAGCGTTTTGTGGGACGGTAAAAACGGAGGGTAAACCGGTGTCTGAATCAGGATGGATTGGCCTGGTTGCACGACTGCCTGGCTTACGACATTAAAACCTGAAATGACCCCTGGGATGAAGAGAATGTCATCCCTGCTGATCTTCCAGTGATAGCGCACATCCATTCGTTCGATAAGCAAATCTTTGAGTGTTAAAGATTCCAATCCATATCCAAACACACCATGTTCCACACGCCTCTTTAATGCATCGATCACCTCTGGAGGAGATGAAAAATCCATGTCTGCAATCCATAATGGAAGAACATCCTCGCCAAATACCCCCCATTTGATACTGTCAGTATTTCGACGGTCAGGCGTATTGATCATCTCATCAACCTCTCAATAGATTTTTAACTTCAGGCATTATATCCCCAAACCAGAGGAATGCTTTCAGCATCTATATCTGATATACTCATTTCATGCCAGATCAAAATTCCACAACCCTCCCTCAACTTACCCTGCTTGCTGCCGCAAATTGGAAAGATTACACCCTGCTTGATAGCGGTGGCGGATTAAAACTGGAGCAGTTTGGCCAGGTGCGCTTGATTCGGCCAGAACCTGAGGCTGTCTGGCGGCCTGCTCTGCCCGATATAGAATGGAAAAAAGCTGATGCGGTATATAAACCTGCGCCCGAAGAAAACGGCGGTCACTGGGAATACCACCGCACACTGCCAGACCGTTGGAAGATGAGTTATCAAGGGCTTTCCTTTTGGGTTCAAACTTCGGCATCACGTCACCTGGGAGTCTTTCCAGAGCAATCCTGTCAATGGGACTGGGCAGATCGTGTGATCCGGTCATCTCAAACAAAACCAAAAGTTCTCAACCTGTTCGGTTATACAGGTATTGCAACCCTCGCAGCTGCCCGTGCGGGTGCACAGGTCACTCACCTGGATGCTTCTCGTAAGGTGATCACCTGGGCAAACGATAATCAAAAATTATGCGGCTTTGATTCATTTTCCATTCGTTGGATCCTGGATGATGCCATGAAATTTGTGCAGCGTGAACAACGCCGCGGGAATCGTTATGACGGCATTATTCTTGACCCACCAAAATTCGGCCGTGGCCCCAAAGGCGAAGTATGGGAATTTTACAAACTGCTCCCCGACCTGTTGGATGCCTGCCGTCAAATCTTGTCACCACAGCCATTGTTTGTGCAGCTGACCGCCTACGCAGTAAAGGCGTCTGCTGCAACCATGTTTTACGCCATAAGCGAGATGACCAGTGCATTTTCTGGCGTCACAACCGCTGGTGAGATTGGTCTCCGGGAGCAATCCGCCGGTCGATACCTTTCAACAGCGATTTACGCTCGTTGGTGCCAAAGCGAAATTTTCAAAAAAATAAACATTAATTGATCCCATTCGGGAGGATATCTCTTATGGACTCTCAATCTTTCCATCGTTTTCCCTTCGCTCACACATACTCAATCGTTGCACGCGATCCTGAGACAGGCCAATTGGGTGTTGCAGTTCAATCACACTGGTTCTCCACTGGTTCTATTGTCACCTGGGCACAACCAGGCGTCGGAGCTGTTGCCACCCAATCAATGGTCGAAGTCAGTTACGGCCCACTCAGTTTAAGCGGTTTGCATTCAGGGAAAAAACCCGGCGAAATTTTGAGGGATCTGCTTCAAAAAGATAAAGAACGTGAACTGCGGCAAGTCGCCATTGTGGATTCAAGAGGTGACATTGCAGTCCATACTGGTTCACATTGTATTGCTGAAGCCGGTCACCAAACTGGTTTTCAGTATTCAGTTCAGGCGAATATGATGCTTAAAAATACTGTGTGGCCGGCCATGGCAGCAGCCTACGAAAAAGCTAACGGCGATCTGGCTGAGCGTTTGCTGGCTGCCCTAGACGCTGCCCAAGAAGAAGGGGGCGACATTCGCGGGAAACAATCCGCAGCCATACTGGTGGTATCAGGTGAGCGAACTGACGAGCCATGGAAGGGTATCCTAATTGATTTACGTGTTGATGACCACCCCGAGCCATTAATCGAATTACACCGCTTGCTCAAAGTGCAGCGCGCGTATGAAGCCATGAACCGCGGTGATGCTTTTTTGAGCGAGGGACGGGTGAAAGAAGCCTTCCAGGCATACGAACAGGGCGCTTCTCTAGCGCCTGAGATTGATGAACTTCCATTCTGGCAAGCGGTTACCCTCGTAGAAACAGGCCGAGTGGAAGAAGCCCTGCCCATTTTCGCCCGACTTTTCGAAAAAGAACCCAATTGGGCTCTTCTGCTGCAACGACTGCCAGCGGCTGGCTTATTCTCAGAAGATCATGCATTGATGGAAAGGATCCTGAAGCTCGTAAAATAGGGCAAAAAGACCGGAATCTCAATTGCTGATTCCGGTCTTTTTCATTTTGAGGATATTTTGAAAGTATTTATTTTCAGTAATTCAGTCAAACCGGTTGTCAATAAATTAAGAAATCAATATTGAATGAAATCAACTGAAAATTCTTATTTCACCGAACTTACTCACCAGTCATGAAAAGACCCAACACACGATCAAGTGTGATTTTTCTTTTCATTAATTCAGTGCGCACTTTTCTCATGAACTTGAAATGAACCGGAAAATGAGGTTCAAGCTCCGCAAGAAAAGCCTTTGAATAATATTTTTCCATGCGTAAGATGCCATCGATCATCAGCAGGTCGATTCCCTTCATCGACATTTGTTTCAATGGTCTGACGCGTTCATGATCAAAATACTCCATTCCTTGCAACACCTGGTGGGCAAAACAAAACAGGCGCCGCGCAACCAAATCAGCCTTTCCAATTCGGGCAGCGTCTGTGAAAATTGTCAATGCATTCTTCTGCAGATCGCTTTCCATGTCCTCCTGGTCATCCATCAACTGCGCGAATGCACCGAAATTAAAAATAATGCCCATTTCCCCTTCATTCAACTCACCTGCAGCCAGAACGCCGTCTGCCAACACTGAGGTTCCCCCCTTGCTAAATGTAACACCCAGCACATCTACCAAATATGGCGGAACCGGAGATTCAGGCATACGCATGCTTCTATCTTGCGCTGCGTGGATCGCAAGCAGACTATCAAACACTTGCGGATATTGTTCCCTCCGATATTGACTTTCAATCATTTTCACCAGGTCAAGCACCTGTTGCTCATTGGCATTCATCGGTTTAACCACTGCGCCGGTCAACCAGGCATAAAATCGCTCGTTAAAGGCGATCTTCTCTGCACGACTAAGCCGCGGATCATCCAGATAATTATCAGAAACGGGATACAACATACTGTAAGCAAACAATGCAGGGGTTAGTTGAATGGGCAAATCCAGCAGTGCTTGAAGGTAGTTGCTTGTCCAAACGTTGCGGCTCGCCTGGTAAATATCGCTGGTGTCCATTTTCGGATCAAAGCTCCGCGCCTGCCTGTAAAACTCTCCCGAAACCTGATCGATTCCCAGGTCATGAAAGCAATTGGTCTGTTCATCTGACAGATCGAAAACTTTACCAGAAAACTCTTTTAGTCGTTCACCAGCCTCAAAAGACTTCTGTTTTTGCTCTTCTGGATCACTTTTTTTCAGGGATAATTGTTTTTCAAGCCAGGCCAATAGCTCTGAAACCCGCTCTTCATTTTCTCTTTTTTTACCGCTTGAGAATTCCACCGGAATGGACAATGATCCCTGATCGCAGGTATACCAAATCTCCCGCAGTTCTTCCGTCTGCCTCTTTTGAAATTCATCGATGGAAATGGATTGAAAGTTGATCATGTGATGATGTCTTTGATTGATATACGTCCTCCACAATCATGAGTTGCAAAAATCAACCGCCAATATCAACACAACCGGTAACTCTGTATGAGAAATGGATGAGTTTTCATGAATGACAACATCACCTCTTGACATCCTGGCAATTATCGCTAAAATTGCAAACAATTGAATATATATTCAAATGTTATATCGAAAGGGAGAAATGACATCGACATCGCTCTTAAGTGAACATACAGCCGCACATGTGGCAGAACTTTTTCGCGCGTTCAGTGATACAAGCCGCGTTCGTATTCTTTCTGTGATCATCGACCAGGAAATGAATGTCTCTCAATTGGCTGAACTTGTGGGTGTGACAGAGTCAGCGGTTTCACACCATATGCGCGGTCTGCGTCAGATGCGCCTGGTCAAGTCGAGGCGCGATGGCAAGGAAGTGTATTACTTTGTCGACGATCCCCACATTATTGCCCTTTTCAGGCAAGGGGTTGAACATATTAAAACGCGTTGATGACATCACAGATAACAAAACCATTCATATCGAAGGATTTCTATGAACACATCTACAATCACTGATACCTCTGCTGAAATACAGACCCACACCCCTCACACTGGACTCACCAGTGAGGAGGTACTTGCTCTTCGTACAAAATACGGAGAAAACCGTCTTCCCGGCGAGAAGGGTGTTTCGGTATGGTCAATCCTGCTCAACCAGTTGAAAAGCCCATTGGTTTATATCATTCTCGCCGCCGCCGGGATTTCACTCGCTCTGGGTGAGTTGGGCGACTTTACGATCATCATGGCTGTGGTGGTCATTGACGTCATTCTTGGTTTTATTCAGGAATACCAGGCACAGCGCACTTACGAAACCTTAAAGGGATTGCTAAAACCAACCACTACTGTCATCCGCGATGGACAGCGGGTTGAAGTCGAAGTATGGGAGTTGGTCCCTGGCGATCTTGTGGTTCTCAACGCTGGTGAAAAAGCGCCAGGGGATGGTGAAATCCTCGAAGCTACAAAATTATCTGTCGATGAAGCCTTCTTAACTGGTGAAAGCGAACCTGTCAACAAAGAAGCAAAAGGTAAAACTGAAATCTCATCACCTGATAACAACAATGCTCAACGCACACAGATATACATGGGATCTACCGTTATTACCGGAAGAGGCATCCTGCGTATTACAAAAATCGGCGTTGAAACAGAATTAGGTCAGATTGCAGCCAGTTTAAGCGAACATGTGGAAGAGGATACTCCCCTGCAAATTCGCTTAAAAGCGTTCAGCAAAATACTGACGTACATCGTTGTTGCTGCAACCGTGGTCATCTTGATCGTAGGGTTGATCATGGGACGTGAATTCTTTGAAATGCTCCGCACTTCAATTATTCTGGCCATTGCAGCCGTTCCCGAAGGCTTATTAATCGCGGTTACTGTCATTCTGGTCATCGGCATGCGTAAGATCTTGAAGCGCAACGGCCTGGTAAAGAGACTGTTAGCGGTAGAAACCCTTGGTTCGGTTACAACGATTTGCACAGATAAAACTGGCACATTAACTGAAGGCCATATGCGGGTTAATCGCGTCGACCTGAAAGATGAAGAACGCGCCTTACAAACCATGGTGCTATGCAATAACCTCGAAGGTCCGGTAGATATAGCCCTGTGGGAATATGCAGAGAAAACCATGTCCGTTGATCCACAAGTCCTTTTTGACAGCAGCCAGCGTCTGGCTGAAGAATTGTTCACCAGCGAAACAAAGTACATGATCACCGATGTTAAAAACAATATATTCAACGGTGAGCACTGCTTCTTTCTCAAGGGCGCTCCAGAGATTGTGCTCGGTATGTGCTCAGTATCATCTGAGGAACGCGCAAAAATCCTGACAAAAGTCGATGACTGGGCTGGACAGGGGTTGCGTCTTCTGGGATTGGCCTATCGAGTGAACGGATCGATGGAAAATTACAATGGATATACCTGGTTAGGATTGATTGGTCTGGAAGATCCAGTGCGAGCAGGTGTGTTAGAAGCCGTACAGGTCGCCAGTCAAGCCGGGATCAAGGTCAAGATGATCACTGGAGATTATCGAAAAACGGCTGAACACATCGCCTCAAATATTGGAATGCGGAAAGAGGGCGATCAGACGTTGGAGGGAAACCAGCTTGCATCTCTTACCGATGAACAGATCCAGCAGCAGGTAAAAAATACTTCCGTGTTCTCCCGAATCCGCCCGCAGGATAAATTCCGCATCGTCCGGGCGCTGCAGGCAAATGGTGAGGTAGCTGCGATGATCGGTGACGGTGTTAATGACGCACCGGCATTGAAACGTGCCAATATTGGCGTTGTGGTAGGAAGCGCTACAGATGTTGCCAAAGAAACGGCCGACCTTATCCTGCTCGATGACAACTTCCGCACCATCATTGCTGCCATTGAGGAAGGGCGAGTGATTTTCTCGAATATCCGCAAGGTAGTGGCTTATGTGCTTTCAAACTCTTTTGCGGAGGTACTGACCATCTTTACAGCCATGATGCTCCAATGGCCAACTCCCCTGGCAGTGGCACAGATTCTTTGGATCCACCTGATCTGTGATGGACCATTGGATATCGTGCTCAGCTTTGAATCCAAAGAAAAGGGGATTATGGAAGAAAAACCCCATTCGTTAAAGGCACCAATTCTAACGCGGTTAGGTGTATCCCTGATTGCTGTAATCAGCATCGCCAGCTCAATTTTTGCGCTGACCTTGTTCGGCCATTTCTTCCAGCTGCACAACAATCCCGCTGAAGGTCAAAGCATCGTGTTTGCCAGTTTTGCTATCAACTCGATCGTTTACATTTTCGCATATCGCAGCATGAGAGAGCCAATTTATCGCATGAATAAACTCAGCACCAACAAACCGCTCATTTGGGCAGTCATCGCTGGGTTCATTACCATTGCCATCCCCTTCTTGATCCCCGGATTAAGGAACATACTCGGAATCGTCCCCTTATCGCTTCAAGAATGGGGGTTGGTACTTGGAATTGCGGTGCTTCTGTTGATCTTCGTTGAAATTGCCAAAGCGATCAACCGCCGTTTCCCAAATAACGATTGATTGGCTCGGTACTTAACAAAGAAAACTCGTGTCGATCCCGCCATTCTCGATCAGGATGGCGGGATGAATAACCAAAATTTTTCGATAAAAAATGAATCGTTAATCATGTTATCGGCTGTTACAGTCAAAAAACATTGATACACTAGAGAATACCAATAAAACTTTGTTTTTTGATTTCTCATCGAGGTCGGATGAAATCAAATATTGATTGTTCCCGATTAAGAGGTTCGTTTCCTGCGATATCAAAGACACATTCGTTTTTAAGAATCAAAGTTTTTAGGTATGTGAGCATACATATACCGCTTTCAGTCACTTTTCTCTCTACATTTGATTGACAATAATGCCTTCTCACTCTACACTATTCTCATGCTTGCCTGCGTTAATGCCTGCGCTGTGATCGGACTGGAGGGGGTCATCGTTGATGTCGAAGTGGACCTGACTTCAGGAATTAAACCCCCGATTATTATTGTTGGGCTGCCAGATGCATCCGTGCAGGAGAGTCGCGAACGTGTGCAATCAGCCATTCGAAACACAGGCCTCGAATATCCACGTAAAAAAGTGCGCGTTAACCTCGCTCCCGCCACGGTGCGCAAAGAAGGCTCTGCATACGATTTACCCATTGCGCTGGGCATCTTGCTGGCTAACCGCCAGCTTCCTCCTGATAGCCTGAAAGACAGCCTGGTGATGGGCGAACTCTCCCTTGATGGCAGTGTGCGCCACATCCGCGGTGTGTTGCCCATGGCAGCCGTTGCCCGTCAACAGGGGTTTAAACGTGTTTTCGTTCCTGCCGAGGATGCTGCTGAAGCGGCCATATTTCCCGATCTTGAGGTCATCCCGGTAAATTCTCTTGAAGATCTTTACCGTCACCTCACTGGTTCTTCGATCATCTCCCCCCAGCCTCCGATATCTGTTGATCAGGTGGAAGTCGCTGTTCAAACTGATTTCCGCGAAATTAAAGGGCAGGAACATGTCAAACGTGCGCTCGAAGTAGCTGCAGCCGGGTCTCATAATTTGCTCATGATTGGTCCGCCGGGTTCTGGTAAAACGCTCATGGCGCGCGCACTGCCATCGATCCTCCCACGCATGACCGTGGAGGAGTCTCTTGATGTAACGCGCATTTACTCGGTTGCAGATGCGCTGCCAGCCGGGATTCCCCTGATCAAGAACAGGCCATTTCGTTCTCCACACCACACCATTTCTCACGCCGGTCTTGTGGGCGGCGGCAACTGGCCGCACCCCGGCGAGATCTCCCTTGCCCACCGCGGTGTTCTCTTCCTTGATGAATTCCCCGAGTTCGGTTCGCGCGTACTGGAAGTTTTACGCCAGCCGCTGGAAGACAAGGTGGTTACCATCAGCCGCGCGCAAGGCACGCTCACCTTCCCGGCCAATTTTCAACTGGTGGCGGCAATGAACCCATGCCCGTGCGGATACTACGGGGATGCCACCCATCCCTGTACCTGTTCACCCATGACGGTTACCAAATACCAGCGACGCATTTCCGGTCCGCTCCTTGACCGTATCGATATCCATGTTGAGGTACCGCGTGTGGATTATGAAAAATTATCCGATTCACGCCTTGGAGAAGCCTCCCAAGTGATCGCGCAGCGCGTGGAAACCGCACGCCAGCTGCAGCGCGAACGTTTCAAAGGCACCGCACTGACAGCCAATGCCGACATGCACCCGGCTGAGGTGCGCCAGTTCTGCAGCCTTGATGAACCCTGCCGCAGCCTGATGCGCGCCGCGATGAATCAAATGCAGCTTTCTGCGCGGGCTTACCACCGCATACTCAAGCTGGCGCGAACCATCGCTGACCTTGCCGGAAGCAGCCAGATCACCACCATCCATCTTGCCGAAGCCTTGCAGTACCGCCCCCGAGTAGATACCATCTAAAAACATAACTTCCATACCCGTTGATCGAGTCATTCTTTTGGGCTTTCTTGATTAGCTGTACAACAAAATTACTTGACTTTCAGTTGATAGAAAATTAATAAAGTTCACTTCCCTCTTATGGTAACCCTGGATTTGCTTGCCCTAAGAAACACCTTACCTGTTCCATGACCTCCTTGATCCACAGGCACAAGGGCATCCTCTGCCATCCGATGCAGTTTTTTATCTTCCAATTAAAGTCATCAAAAATCAGGCGGAGGTGCACCTTCCAATCAATTTGGGTGCGATTTGAATCCTGTTGCAGATGATATTTCAACTGTTATGCGGTTAAGCACGTTCCTGCTATGAAATTCAGTATTCCCCAACAGGGCACTCAACTTGAGCATAGTATCTTCACAGCGCAAAATAAAATTGTTGCATATTGGTTTCTGTTCTGTACTTGATACAATAGATATATGGACTCTCAAATAAGTGAAGGTGTTTCTGAAGTAAGTCACACTGCCGATCAGGCGCTTCACATCAAGGCAACATCGCTCGAACAACTATTCGTTAAAGCCGCAGAAGGCATGTATTCACTGGCTGGCGTGAAAACAGATCAGTCAATTCTGTCTGCCAGGCAATTGATCGTTTCTGGCATCGATCCCGAGAGTTTATTGGTGGCTTTTCTTTCAGAGCTCCTTTACCTGCTCGAAGAAGAGAAGATTGCCTTCCATTATTTTAACCTCGGCATTTCCGCTGACTCTATCACCTGTTCGATAACCGGTTCACCAGTCAGTCAGTTACGAAAATCAATAAAGGCTGTTACCTTCCACAATCTAAAAATTCAAACAACCGCTGAAGGATACGAAACGACACTTGTGTTTGATGTATAAAGGTGTTGACATGTTCACCTTCAAAGATTTAACTGAAATCCGCCCTAACGAATGGGTCATTTCACCATCTTATCGATCCGATATGCGGCTGCCCGTTCACATCTTTGCCAGCCGCAAAATGCTGGAGCAGGTTTTGGTCGACCGCTCACTTGAGCAGGCGGTCAACGCCTCCACACTTCCTGGTTTGGTCGGGAATGTGATCGTCATGCCCGATGTACACCAGGGATACGGCTTTCCAATCGGTGGAGTGGCGGCTTCTCAATATCCCACCGGTATGATCTCTCCTGGTGCCATTGGTTATGACATTAACTGTGGTGTCAGACTCCTTGCTTCAACGATTAAGGCTGAGCTGGTTTCAGCTTATCTTGGCGATCTTGCCGCCGCCATGAATCACTTCTGCCCATCTGGAGTTGGTTCAGAGGGATTGGTTCGAATCTCAAATTCCGATCTCGAACAGGTTCTTCATCTGGGGTCGCGCTGGGCGCTAAAAAAAGGGTATGCTTCAGAAGCCGATCTCTTGCGTACTGAAGAATCTGGGTGTGTTGAAGGAGCACTGCCAGATAAAGTCAGTGGTCACGCGAAGAAGCGTGGCTTGACACAGCTTGGTTCATTGGGGTCAGGCAATCACTTCATCGAAATTGATACGGTTGACGAGATTTTTAATCCTGAAGCAGCAGCGGTAATGGGCCTTCAGTGTGGCTGCCTCGTCATCCAAATCCATTGCGGATCACGCGGTTTAGGCCACCAGATCTGTACAGACTACGTTCAGCAACTTCAAGGAGCACCTCAACGTTACCACTACTCCTTACCAGACCGCGAACTGGTCTGTGCTCCAATGGATTCAACAGAAGGTCAGGCTTACCTTGGAGCGATGCGTGCCGCGGCAAATTTCGCTTTCGCTAACCGTCAGATGCTTGCCTGGGCGGCCCGGCGTGCTTTTGAAGAAGTCTTTGCTGGAAAGGTAAAAAATTGGCAATTACACCAGGTCTATGATCTCGCGCATAATATCGGAAAAATTGAAACCCATATCATCGAGGGCAAGGAATTGAAAGTGTGTGTACATCGCAAAGGTGCCACGCGTGCTTTCGGACCAAACACTCCGGGTGTTCCGCCTGAATATGCGATGATTGGCCAGCCGGTGATCATTCCCGGCAGTATGGGAACTGCATCGTGGGTACTAACCGGAACCAACGTCAGTATGCAAAGGTCTTTCGGATCATGCTGCCACGGTGCTGGCCGCTTGATGTCGCGTGCACAGGCCAAGAGGAGTGTCAGGGGTGAGGTTCTCATCCGTGACCTCGAAAAACAGGGAATTCATGTTAAAGCCGGGTCTCTGCCCGGGCTGGCTGAAGAGACTCCCGCTGCATACAAAGACGTGGATGAGGTAATTAAAGTGGTCGTTGATACCGGGTTAGCGAACAAGACCGCAAGGTTGAAACCCCTGGTCGTGATCAAGGGCTGATCCACTGATGATCATGAAGAATGACGTGGGGCATCAAACCCTCAAAACCAGAGCTGTATTTTTCAAAGAAGTCACATTAAATCTTGTTCTGGGAACCAGTATATTGCTGCTGCATACAGGAACAAAATCAGCACAATATTCGTCAGAAGAATGATGATTGACCAGGAGAACACATGTATAAATATCTCATCACTATTCCTTTCATGATCCTCCTCGCAGCCTGCTCGGTAAATCCAGATCAGCCGGTTTCCAACACGGATCCAACTACAAATGAAACGCAGGTAGTAGATACCTATCAGCCACAGCAGGGCGATGATCAACTCAAAACAGGCAACGTCTATATCGATTCATCTGAGATTCTTACCCTCGAAAGTTTTCCATTACAGTTTACCCTTCATATGAAAGGCAGTCTGCCCACCCCCTGTCATAAACTGCGGGTGGCAGTTCAACCGCCTGATGATCAGAACCAGATCCTGGTCGAAGTCTACAGTCTGGTCGATCCAGACAAGATGTGCACACAGGTGTTGGAACCTTTTGAAATCAATATACCGTTAGGAAGTTACCCGGCTGGAAAATACACCATCCTTGTGAATGGTGAGGTTATCGCAGAATTCCAAAGCTGATCTTCCTCGTTGGAATATGCCAAAAGAGATTGAGACAAAAAATGCCCAATCTATTTTTGTTTGAGCGACCGGTTATTTTATGTGTAGGATGACTGAATTAATAGCCAATGGCGAGCCATCCGCCATACTTGATTCCTGAAGTGACAGAACCACTGTGGAATCTGGCACGAGATCTGGCAGAAGGATGGTATTGTCAAATGTTGCTGGTTGTCCGATGTCTGCTGCCTGCACCATAAAAGCGGAAGAGTATAACTCGTTCTTATTTGAATCAAGAATTTTAATCAATAGAGTATTTTCAAACGGAGCAATTGGCATTGAGCCTGTGATTCTCACAGAGCCGCTAACCTGTTCTCCATTTTGAGGGGTCAAAATTTCGATCAACCTCTCTCCACCTCCACTAAGCGCGGTGTTCATCCGCGTTAAAAAGAGGTTGTCACCTACCAGTGAATATTCCTGAGTCATCTCCTGCGTAGGAGAGATCATCGGGTCGTTCGGCCCGTGCACAAAACCTTTCACCAGCACTTTTCCTTGGCTGATGCTCATGCTGTCGATGATCGGCCTGTCGTCGATGGTGATACCGGGTGCCTGCTGATATTTTCCATCTTTACTGAAAATCACGATCAATGATACAAAAGTGCCAGTACCACCTGCATTTTCAGCGAGCAACAGGGCAGCATCATCCACACCATCGCTGTTCAAATCACCAAACTGAATTCCAGGCTCTAACCTCGCCTGAAGATCGACTTCACCAACCATACCTGAGAAAACCCCATCCACCAGCCTGATTGCTTTGCCCAGAGTCGGCGAGAGGAATTCTGAATTCCTTAAAACCTCCTCGGTGAGTCCGGCTGCTTGTGAAGGGATGGCGGTAATAGCCTGGGTTTCTGCCATAGTGGTTTCAACATTGCTTATTGGAGTTGATAACGGCTGCTGAAAATTGATGCTGACGCATGAAGACAGGAATAACAACAAAAGGACAGAGAATAATTTGCCTCGTTTCATCTTAACAAATCCTTCCTATCAAATAAGTAAATCCATTTTTAGAGTGAAATCCCCATAAAAGCCCGTAAAACACTTGTATTTGCCTCTCATTTTATGTATAATGTGGATGAAAGTGGCATTAAGTGGGAGATAGTGGAACGCCGGAACCTATTCCGGCGTTCGGCATATATACAAAAGGTAGAAATTATGTTCAACGGGTTCTTTGGAAGATACAACCATACCATCGATGAAAAAGGACGCATTACTCTACCTGCAGCATTCAGAGAAATGCTTGGGGAAGACCCGTTCATCCTTTCAGGTTTCGATGGCAATCTTTCAATCATGAGTTTCACTCGTTTTCAGTTGCTCCGAGACAAGATTTACAGCCAAAACATGGCAGATATTAATTCCCGGCGTCTGCGCCGTTTGATCTTTTCCACAGCCACACAACTCGAATTCGATAAAAATGGCCGGTTTGTGATTCCTCAACCCCTGCGCGATATTGCTAAATTGGACGGGAATGTGCTGGTGTTAGGTGTTGGCAAAGACATTGAGCTTTGGAATCCCGATCTTTATGCAGCGCAGGAAGAAACCAGTGAAGGAACCGCTTCTGCCGCCGATCTCGTGTCGAATTTCGATTTGACTTTCTAATGATTATGTCTGACATTGCGAGCAATGCACCGCATGTCTCTGTTCTTTACCATCAAATTATAACTGCTTTACAGCCTGTTAGTTCGGGGTTTTATGTAGACGCGACGGTTGGCGCTGGCGGGCATGCCTGGGGCATCCTTGAAAAAAGTTCCCCTCATGGTCAACTCCTTGGATTGGATGTGGACCCCCAGGCATTAGAAATCGCCTCGCAGCGCCTCAAAACCTTTGGTGATAGGATTCATCTTCGAAACTCCTCCTACACTGAGCTGCGCACCGTGCTGCTGACGCTAGGCTGGGACCACGTTGATGGCATCGTCATTGATCTGGGTGTTTCATCGATGCAGATTGATTCTCCTGAACGCGGTTTCTCCTTCCAAAAAGATGGGCCATTGGATATGCGCTTTGACCCGTCCCAGCCAGTCAGTGCAGCCGACCTGGTAAATCGTTTGTCTGAGGACGAATTGGCAGATTTAATCTGGCGTTACGGTGAAGAACGGAATTCCAGGCGAATTGCGCGAATGATTGTTCAAAACCGCCCGTTCTTTTCCACACTTGAACTGGCAAACCTGATCAAGAAAGCCAGTGGAGGCCGGCCTACCCCCATTCATGCGGCAACCCGAACTTTCCAGGCATTGCGAATTGCGGTCAATAGAGAATTGGATGCCCTTGAAAATTTCTTACCGCAGGCGGTAGAATCACTCTCTGTTGGCGGAAGGCTGGCGGTCATTTCATTTCATTCATTGGAAGACCGCATTGTAAAGCAGTATTTCAGACAGGAAAGCCGGGATTGTATTTGCCCTCCCTCGCGGCCGGTGTGTTCCTGTGGACACAAAGCAACGATCATTGAGCTCACCCGTCACCCCATCACTGCTGACGAGAATGAGATCAGCCAAAACGTTAGAGCAAGAAGCGCCAGACTTCGAATTATCGAAAAGAAACGGGCACAAAGATGACGGAATGTAGAGAACGAACAACCAGAAGAAGAGAACGCACCAGGTCAAAAGGGTGGTTAACCCAGGCTTTTAAACAGGCCCCCTGGCGCGTACAGGTCCAGTCAGTGGGCTTGTTTCTCGCTGCTCTCATGGTTGTTCTGATCATTGCCGGTGTTTATCTCAGCATCAGCGGGCAGGCAGCCGCCGCAGGCGTCAGCGCATACCAGTTGAATTTCCAACGGCAGAATTTGGAACGCCAGATCGCAGATCGCAAAGCTCAGATCGCTATTCTGACTTCTGCTGCTGTTATGGAACAACGTGCCCGCGACATGGGCTTTGAAAGAATCAATCCTTCAGATGCGGTTTATGTAGCAATACCTGGTTACACAGGCAAACAATCGGTGGTGCTGGCGCCTCCACCTGGAATCGTTGAGTCTCAAAAAGTCATCATAAAATCCGCCTATCGACAATCCCTCTGGGATTGGTTGTTTTCTGGTATTAACCGTTTAAGCGAAAGCACACGCGGAGGGAATGAATGAACTTAAGAGACATCCCCCGCTACAAGATTCTTGCCATTATTTTGACTGCGTTTTCAGCCCTCATCTTTCTCCAGATGATTCGCATTCAGACCAGTACCAGCGTGGAATACCTCGATCAATGGGCGGAAAAATACGGCGTTGAAGTGCGTACGATTCAGTCTGAACGCGGATATATCTACGACCGTTGGGGTCATCTCCTTGCTGGAAATAAAGAAGTCTACGAAGTGGGTGTTGAACTTCAATTCGTAAAAAACCCATCTGCTATTGCCGCTGCGCTTTCCTCTCTTCTGGGAAGCGATTACGCCCAGGTTCTCGCGGCTGCCAGCACTCCCTACGATCCTGCATCCAGCGTCTATATCACGCTGGCCGATTTTGTTTCATCCGAAAAGATCACTGAGATTTCGAATCTCAAGGATCAATACGAAAAGAACAATCCCCTCGGTGAAGATCCCGCGCTTCCTTCTCTGCGCGGGTTAACCTGGACGCCCCACCTGCAGCGCATCTACCCCGAGCATACCCTCGCAGCGAACGTTCTCGGTTTTTACACCTACTACGACCGCGACAAGGGTGCCGGTTATTTTGGCGTGGAAGAAAAATACAACGACCTTCTAGCCGGGATTAAAAAGGAAGTCTTGATTTCGCTCGATCCTTATGAAATGCAAGAAATTCCAACCGCCCCCGCGGGAGCCAGTCTGATTCTCACGCTTGATCGAGAGATCCAGCGTACCGTTGAAAATATTCTCGACCAGGCAGTAAAAGCCAATGGCGCTGAGAACGGTACGATCATCGTTATGAATCCAAAAAATGGAGAAATTCTCGCGATGGCCAGCACCCCCCGTATGGATCTGAACACCTACTGGGAAGCTGATAATATTTACACTGATGGCACGCCATTCAATAAAGCAGTCAGTCAGGTTTATGAACCTGGTTCAATTTTTAAGATTCTGACCATGGCGGCTGCTCTTGATGCTGGCGTGGTCACTCCTGAAACTCCTTTCAACGATACCGGTTCGATCAACGTTGGTGGTATTACCATCTTCAACTGGGACCGCGGCGCCTGGGGTGAACAGGACATGATCGGATGTATGCAGCATTCTTTGAACGTTTGCCTTGCGTGGGTTGCCACTCAACTGGGCCCTACCGCTTTTTACGATTATCTCGATCGTTTCGGAATTGGTCATCGCACCAACATTGACCTGGCCGGTGAAGAAGTTTACCCTCTCAGCGTTCCAGGCGATCCAATGTGGTATCCGGTAAACCTTGGAACCAATTCTTTTGGTCAGGGTGTTGCGGTCACCCCTATTCAGCTGCTTATGGCGGCATCGGCTATTGCCAATGATGGTAAAATGGTTGCGCCGCACATCCTGCAAGCCTACATTCAAAATGGTCAGCAGTACACCACGACCACGCAGGTTGTGGGAATGCCGATTTCTGAAAAAACGGCAGATACCCTCACGCAAATGCTCGCCACCTCCCTGGAACAGGAAGCCTCAGACGCGCTTGTCGAAGGGTACAGAGTGGCCGGGAAAACCGGCACTGCAGAAATTGCAGTGAACGGTCAATATTCCAGTAATGCCACCAACGCTTCATTCGTCGGCTGGGGACCGGTTGATGATCCCCAGTTCATGGTGTACGTATGGTTGGAAAAACCCCAGAGTTCCATCTGGGGTTCCGTGGTTGCCGCTCCGGTATTCAGGGATGTTGTTGAAGAGCTGGTTGTACTCATGAACATACCTCCGGACGACATACGGCTGAGCATGAAAGGTAAGTAGAAGAGGAAAAATGTTAACTCTGGCGGATGTGGTCGAAGCAATTCAAGGGACCAGACCAACGGGCGCAGACCTTGGGATCAGTGAGGCTGTCGTGGATTCGCGGCATGCCATCCCCGCATCTCTTTTTGTGGCGGTATTGGAAGGTCATGCCTATGTTTCTCAGGCTTTCAATAACGGCGCGATTCTGGCGCTGGTAGATCAGGATATTGATTCCTCTATCAAAGTTGTGGATCTGCGTTCGCCGCTTCCTTCAGATTTCCGATTCCCAGAACCTCCCTTCGCATTGAGGGTAGAGAAAACGGATGCTGCCTTACAAACCGTGGCGACATTCTGGCGGAAAAAATTCAATATTCGGGTCATTGGCATCACAGGAAGCGTCGGCAAGTCAACTACCAAGGAATTGACCGCTGAGATTCTTAGCCAGCGCTTCCGCACGCTTAAAAATCAGGGAAATTTCAATAATGAAATCGGTTTACCACTCACCCTACTGCGATTAGGGCCAGGTTACGATCTCGCCATTCTCGAAATGGGATTTTACGAACCCGGCGATATAGACCTGCTCTGCTCCATCGCCAAACCGCAGGTTGGGATCGTTACGAACATCGGCACGGTTCACGCTTCGCGGTCTAAATCACAAGAAGCGATCGCGCTTGGCAAGAGTGAACTCGTCAAAGCGCTTCCCCCCTCTCCAGAGGGAACCGCCATTCTCAACCGTGATGACCCGCTGGTTGCACAGATGGCAGAAATGACTGCCGCCAATGTCTTTTTCTATGGTCTTGATCCCACTTCAGATCTCTGGGCGAATGAAATTGAATCTCAAGGGCTTAATGGAATCCGCTTCTGTATTCACTATCAAGATGAGGTATATCATCTTCAAGCGCCGCTCATTGGCCGACATTCCATTCACACCATATTAAGGGCCGTGGCTGTTGCCCTCGTTGAGGGCATGACCTGGGGAGAAATCATCTTCGGGCTTAAGCATGCGTCGAGCCAGCTCAGGTTGGTAGCGGTTCAGACCAAACAGGGCGCGCTCTTACTTGATGATACCTATAATGCTTCTCCTGAGTCGATGCTTGCCGGGTTAAACCTGCTTAACGAGCTTCCCGGCCGAAAAATCGCCGTCTTGGGTGGAATGAATGAACTGGGCCCATACGAATGGATCGGTCATCAAAAAGTCGGTCTTCGTGCAGCCGAAGTGGTGGATAAATTGATCGTCTATCAAAAAAATGCACGCATGATTTCCGATGCTGCCATAGAAGCCGGGTTCCCTGTGCAGTCAATTGCAGCTCTCGATGACCCTGATGCGGTCGTCAGTACCCTAAACTCGATCCTGCGTGAAGGAGATGTCGTTCTCGTGAAAGGTGCCCACGGGTTGCGCATGGATCATATCGTTCAGGCACTTGAGGTGGAAGAATGAAAGAAACTTCACTCGCCCTCGCATTGAGCGGACTGGGATTTATTCTGTCCGTAATTTGGGGTAGGCCATTATTGCGCATTTTAAAACACTTCAAGCTCGGAAAAATTATCCGCGTTGAGGGTCCCGAAAGCCATATCACCAAGATGGGCACTCCAACGATGGGGGGTGTGATTTTTATCGGTGCCGTTGCTCTGGTGACCATCTTGCTCAACGCAGCTTCAATCCTCGGGCTTAATATCCTTGGTCGGTCTGTCTTACTTCCATTAGGAGTCATGATCGCATATGGAATCCTGGGCGCAATCGACGATTGGGAAGGAATCCGCGGACCACGCAAAGGCCTTGGCATGCGTGCCCGTACCAAATTCTTCTTCCAGGTGATTTTTGCCGTCGCTGCCGCTTATATTCTGAAAAACGTGCTCGAGGTCCCGCAAATGTTCTGGCCGGGATTGAATGCTGTGATTGATCTTGGTATCTGGTATATACCTCTGGCAACATTCATTATCGTTGCTATGTCTAACGCAGTGAACCTTACTGACGGTCTGGATGGTCTTGCGGGATTGATTTCAGCCACAGCCTTTGCAGCCTATGGTGGGATTGCTCTGATGCAGGGTAATCTGTTTGTGGCCCGCTTTTGTTTCACCATCGTTGGTGCTCTTTTCGGTTTTCTCTGGTTCAATGTGCACCCGGCGATGATGATGATGGGAGATACCGGTGCCCTTTCGCTGGGCGCAGTTCTTGGCGTGATCGCATTGATGACCGGGCAGTGGCTATTGCTTCCATTGATCGCCATCATTCCGGTTGCCTCTGCAGCCAGTGTTTCGCTGCAGGTAGCTTATTTCAAACTGACAAAAGGAAAGCGTTTGTTCAAAATGGCTCCTCTACACCATCATTTTGAACTTTCTGGATGGAGTGAAACACAGATCGTTCAGCGCTTTTGGTTGATCGGCCTGCTTGCAGCAATTTTTGGAATGGCTCTGGCCATAGGATAAAAATGATGATGAATTTTCAGGGAAAACGAGTTTTAATCATCGGTGCCGCCCGCCAGGGCCTGGCACTGGCTCGTTTTCTCATTAAGAAGGGAGCCAGGGTAACGATCACGGATAAACAAACTGAGGATCAGTTGCAGACTGCCGTGGATTCGTTCGCTGGAACACAGGTACAGTGGGCCCTGGGAGGGAATCCCATTGAGTTAGTCGAAGAAACCGATCTCGTTTGTATTTCAGGCGGTATTCCTCTTAATATCCCTCTTGTTCAAGAAGCCGTGCGCCGAGGGTTACCACTCACGAATGACTCTGAGATTTTCATGCAACATGTACAGGCACCTGTGGTCGGCATCACCGGGTCTGCCGGAAAAACCACCACCACTACCCTGGTTGGAAGGATGGCAACGGCTGGTGTCGTTTCACCGGCTAAATCCTGGGTTGGTGGAAATATTGGCAATCCCCTCATTGAGAGCGTGGAGAAAATCAGCGCCAACGATCTGGTCATCCTGGAGCTTTCCAGCTTCCAATTGGAACAAATGACCATAAGCCCACATGTTGCTGCAGTTCTTAATATCACACCCAACCATCTCGACCGGCATGGAACGATGGAAGCCTATATCCGCGCTAAAGCGCGAATCCTTGCCTCTCAAACAAAAGATGACATTGCAGTCTTGAACCGCGATGACGTGGAATCCTGGAACCTGTGCAATCAGGTTCGTGGTCACTTGATCAGCTTTGGCCGCAACCTTCCTTATGGAGAGGAAACCGCGCTCTTTATTGATCATGGCGCGATTATGTTGCGCGAGAGCGGTAAGAATTTCGTTCTTTTGAGAGAAAACGAAATTAAATTGCGTGGACAGCACAATCTGATGAATACTGTCGCGGCCTGCGCCATCGCCCACGCCGCAGGTCTACCTGTTACAGCCATGGCTGCAGGCATCAAAGATTTTACAGGTGTCAAACATCGTTTGGAACTGGTACGTGAAATCAATGGCGTGAGTTGGTATAACAGTTCCATCGCCACCGCGCCTGAACGCACCATGGCCGATATCAATTCCTTCACTGAACCTCTGGTGCTCCTTCTTGGCGGCCGCGATAAAAAACTTCCATGGGATTCTCTGGCTCAGCGTATTCACCAACGCGTGGATCATGTTGTGATCTTCGGCGAAGCAATGGAAAAAATCGCTGCAGCTATCGCGCAGCCCCATGAAGGTGACCGGTTGAGTAGTGTGAGCTTAAAACGGGATTTTTTCGACGCTCTCGAAGAAGCCCGACGTATTTCACAGCCAGGTGATGTTGTTCTGCTCTCGCCGGGCTGCACAAGTTATGACGCTTTTAAAGATTTCGAAGAACGCGGTGACATATTCCGCAATTGGGTGAATGGATTGCCATGAACGCCACGATCAATTCTGCTGCCAGCCGTACCCCGGTAAAGAAACTTCGCTTCCGCGAGAACTTTGACCTTCCTCTCGTGTTGATTGTGATTACGTTGTTTGCCATTGGTATTCTGATGGTCTATTCAGCAAGCTGGCAATATGCCAGTTCGCAGGATAATTCAGAATACTCCACAGCATTACGCCAGTTGGGATACGGAATAGCTGGATTTGCCGGTGCTGCGGTAATAACCTTCATCGATTATCACAAGTACCGCCGCTGGATCGTTCCAGGAATGTTGGTGATCGTGATCCTCTGCCTTGCCGTACTCATTTTTGGACAGGAAACCGAACTGGGCGCCAGGCGCGGTTTGTTCAGGGGCTCAATTCAACCTTCTGAATTTGCCAAGCTGGCGGTCATCATTTATTTGAGCTTCTGGTTATTCAACAAACGAGAAACACTGGACCAGTGGAGTTTTGGCTTGATCCCGTTGATGGGTATCGTTGGATTCACCGCAGGTTTAATTCTTGCTCAACCCGATATCTCTGCAGCGGCGACTATCGTCCTTCTCGGTGGTGTGATGTTTTTCATCGCTGGAGGAAAATTGCGCCAAATCCTGGCTGTGGTTGTTGCCACTGGTTTGCTTGGTTTGCTGGTGGTCAAGGTAAGTTCAACAGCCTCTACCCGCGTCACAGATTACTGGAACGGTTTACAGGACCCCGCGAATGCTTCTGACCACGTGAAATGGTCGCTTGAAGCGATCATTAATGGTGGTGTTTTTGGGGTAGGAATCGGTCGTTCGACCACCAAATTCATTGGTCTTCCAGTCGCCTCAACCGATTCCATTTTCTCTGTGATCGCAGAAGAAACAGGCCTTTTTGGTGCTTTTATCGTTCTTTCTCTCTATGTTGCATTTCTATGGCGGGGATTAAAGATTGCCAGCCTCGCCAAAGATGACCTTGGTAAATGGCTGGCAGCTGGTATTACTTTGTGGATTTTCATTGAAGCGGTTATCAACACCGGTGTGCTGGTTAACCTCCTGCCCTTTGCAGGAAACGCTCTGCCCTTGATCAGTTCCGGTGGATCGAGTTTGGTCACCACCCTTGCAGGTGTTGGAATTCTGCTTGGAATTGCACGTCAATCGAAACTGCAAACCACAGTTTCAGAAAGGAGCGTCTCACATGCGGTTGTTGATTTGCGCAGGGGGGACCGGAGGCGGAGTGTACCCCGCTCTGTCCGTCCTTCAAGCAGTCGCTGATCGTGCTGAATCAGTCCTGTGGGTAGGCGGCAAAGGCGGTATGGAAGCCGACCTGATCGCCCGCAATCATATCCCTTACGCCGAAATTCCGGCGGCAGGAGTGCACGGCGTGGGATTACGCTCCCTTCCCGGTAATATCGCCAAATTAATGCAAGGGGTGACCCATTCCCGCCGGCTCCTGCGCGAGTTTCAACCTGATGTGATGCTCTTTACCGGTGGATACGTTGCCGTTCCAATGGCAGTGGCAGGTATTCGCATTAATAGCCTATTGTATGTTCCAGATATTGAACCAGGTATGGCACTTAAAGCTCTGGCTCGTTTTTCTGATGTCATTGCTCTGACTGCGGAAGAATCCAAGCGTTACTTCAATCCTTCCAAGCGATTGGTCGTTACAGGATACCCAACCCGGTCAACGATGAAGAAGCTCGAAAAAGGTGCAGCACGAAAGGTGTTTGGATTATCGAGCGATATGCCGGTATTGCTGGTGATTGGCGGAAGTAAAGGAGCACGTTCGATCAATAATGCCGTAATCGATCATTTACCCGCTCTCCTCGAAAAGACTCAGGTCATTCATGTCACCGGTCAGCTGGATTGGGATGAAATACAGAACAAAACCAGAGATTTGCCCTCCGAACATGCGAGCCGCTATCGTTCTTTCCCCTTCTTGCATGACGAAATCGACGCAGCGTTTAGCAGTGCTGACCTGTGCGTGTCAAGGGCTGGTGCTTCAACCCTGGGTGAGCTTCCGATGTTCGGGCTCCCCGCCGTTCTGGTTCCTTATCCGTATGCCTGGCGTTATCAGAAAGTGAATGCAGATTATCTTGTTAGCAAGCAGGCCGCTGTAATGGTACGAAATGAAGACCTGGCTGCCAAATTATTACCAACAGTTACTGGTTTATTGAAGGATCGTAAAAAATTGTCAGAAATGGCTGTCCGCATGCAATCGCTGGATCAGCCTCAGGCCGCACTTAAAATTGCCGACCTGCTCATCGAACTGGCAGAAAAGAATACTGCAGTAAGGAAATGACCAGATGATTAGTCTCAATGTGTTAATGTGGATCTTCATCTTACTCTTCGGCCTGATTGGTGCCATGCGCGGCTGGGCGAAAGAGCTCTTGGTTTCCTTTAGCATCGTTCTTGGTCTTTTCACCATGACAGTTTTGGAATCCTTTGTCCCGTTCTTTCAAAACATCCTTGAGACTTCTCAACCTCAAAGTATTTTCTGGTTGCGTGGTGGAATACTCGCCGCACTGGTCTTTTTTGGATATCAGACGCCCAAATTCCCCAGAATCGCAGACAGCGGACGCTTCATCCGCAACATGCTGCAGGATACGCTTCTGGGTAGTGTTTTAGGCGGCATCAATGGATTTCTGGTGTTCGGCACTCTGTGGTATTACCTGCACACAGCGGGATATCCATTCTCGTTTATCACCGCTCCAGATGCTGCTACCGTTACAGGTCAGGCAGCCTTGAATTGGATTCCTTTCCTTCCACCTTCTTGGCTAATGACCAGCCCTACGATCTATATTGCAGTAGCTTTGTGTTTTGTCTTTGTGATTGTGGTGTTTTTATGATGAAACATATACACTTGATCGGCATCGGCGGCACCGGAATTTCTTCCATCGCACGTGTTCTTCTGGAAAGAGGATACGTCGTGAGTGGTTCTGATCGTGCGCTTTCTTCCCTCGCCTTATCCCTGAAAAACGCAGGTGTGCAGGTGTTTGAAGGCCATTGTGCCGCTAATATTCAAGGTGCCGACCTGGTTGTTCGTTCTTCTGCTATTCCTGATGACAATGTGGAAGTTGCCGCTGCACACGCCGCTGGTATACCCGTTCTCAAACGTTCGGATTTTCTGGGACAGATGATGGAAGAGGACACGTCGATTGCGGTTGCTGGTTCACATGGAAAAACCACCACCACTGACATGTTAGCCTCGACTCTCACCGCACTTGGACTCGATCCCAGCTTTATCCTGGGTGGTGTTTCAACCAGCTTATCCAGCAATGCCCACGCGGGCAGCGGTAAATTCTTCGTCATCGAGGCAGATGAATACGACCACATGTTCCTGGGTTTGAATCCATCGGTTATTCTGATCACCAATGTCGATTATGATCATCCGGATTGCTTCCCTACCCCCGAATCTTATTTGGCGGCTTTTTGTGAATTCACTCACCGTTTAAGACCAGACGGACTGCTTGTCACCTGTGAAGACCAACCGCGCAGTAAATCGTTGTTAAAGGAACTTTCGAAGAACCAGCGTGGTATCACATATGGTTTTTCTTCCTTGAGTGATTATCGGGCTGCAAACCTTAAGGTCAATTCACAAGGTGGAACATCGTTTGATGTGATCGTCAAACAATCAAGTTCCCCCTTAATCTCGGTTCAACTACGCGTTCCAGGCGAACATAATGTTCTCAACGCTCTGGGAGTATTGGCTGTTGTTCATCAACTTGGATTAAATCTTGAACAAGCAAAAGACGCTCTGTCACAGTATAAAGGCGCACAACGCCGATTTGAAATCATCGGAGAAAGGGCTGGGATCACGGTAGTGAGTGACTATGCGCACAACCCATCCAAGATCAGAGCCGCCCTTTCGGCCGCCCGGCAGCGCTTCCCTGAACGCAGGCTTATCGCCATCTGGCAGCCGCACACCTATTCACGCACCCGCACGCTTGAAGCCGACTTCATTGCATCGTTACAAAATTCTGATCTGGTCATTGTGACCGATATCTATGCATCGCGCGAAAAACCAGAGGAATATTCCTCAAAACAGATCGTTGAAAAGATGACCACAGTTAATGCCCGGTATATCTCCGGTTTTGACCAGGTTGTAGCTTTCTTAAATTCCATTCTCAAATCCGGCGATGTCGTTCTGGTACTTTCTGCAGGCGATGCTGACCAGATTTGTACCAGGGTATTGGATCAACTCAATGAAAGGAAAGGTTAATATGGCTGATCCCCGAAAAACCAGCTACGAGAATTCGAATCATGATTTCGATTCACAGCGTTATTTTTCAGACTTTCCGCGCATTCAGATAAATCCCCGGCGTGTGAGAGACGACGATGATTTCCGTTCACTCAGCACACCCACTCGCCAGGAACTCATGGAAAAATTGATCGACCGCGTTAGGGAGCTTTAGGAGATTTTGAATGTCTTCGATTGATGAACGGGCATTGATGAACCACTTCGGCAGCCGCCTTCAAAAGGATGTGCCGCTGGCCAACCTCACCACTGCAAAGGTTGGCGGTGCTGCACGTTTCTTTGTGGTGGCTAACTCTGCTGATGAACTTGCTTTAGACGTCAGCTTCCTGTGGTCAGCCAACACCCCGTTCCTCGTCTTGGGCACTGGCGCGAACCTGCTGATTAGCGATGCCGGATTGGACATGGTCGTCGTGCACAACAAGGCGAAAGCCATCACCATCGATGCCACACCGTCGCTCTTCGCCGAATCAGGCGCCATACTGGCCACCGTTGCGCGCCAGGCTGGCTTGAACGGACTTACCGGTCTGGAATGGGCTTCCACCATTCCAGGCACGCTCGGTGGAGCCATTTATGGCAACGCAGGTGCACACGGCGGAGATATGAGCAAAAGCCTGGTTTTGGCAAACATCTTGCACCGCAAAAAAGGCCATCTGTCGCTCACCAGTGAACAGATGGGTTACGCTTATCGCAGCAGTGCCCTAAAAAGAGATCCCGGCAATGCCGTGATCCTTTCAGCACAGCTCGCGGTACAAAAAGGACATGTCGCTGCCATTAAAGCGCAAATGGAAGAAAACGCTGCCAGGCGTAAAAACACCCAGCCGCCCGGGGCAAGCATGGGATCCACATTCAAAAACCCTGTGGGTGATCATGCGGGCAGGTTGATCGAATCCGTTGGATTAAAAGGTTTCACAATCGGCGGAGTACAGGTCAGCCCAGTGCATGCAAATTTCTTGGTCAATAACGGCTCTGCTACTGCGGAAGACTATCGCCGTTTGATCTTATTGATACAGAAGACCGTCCAGGAGAGAACCGGAATTAAGCTCGAACTGGAGATCGAATTATTAGGAAACTGGCAGGATTGAAATGAGTACTAAGAAGAATATTGCGGTGATTTTCGGTGGAAGGTCAGGCGAACATGAAGTATCTCTTATGAGCGCCCGATCAGTCCTTTCGGTTTTAGATCCCGCGAAATACAACATTATTGAGATTGGTATTACCCAGTCAGGTATTTGGTTAACTGGAGAACACGTTGTAGATGCACTGGAAGCGAAATCTTTCAACCATTTGCTACCGGTAGCCCTCCTTCCAGCTCCCCTTGGAGGACAGTTGTATGTCATCAAAGACCTGCAGCTTGTCCCGCTGGTGAAGATTGATATTGTATTCCCGGTGCTTCACGGCACATTCGGAGAAGACGGCGCGATTCAGGGGTTGTTTGAATTGGCCGATGTAGCGTACGTAGGATGCGGTGTGCTCGCGTCATCTGTTGGCATGGATAAAAGCCTGTTCAAAGACGTGATGCGTGCCCATCAGATCCCCGTAGTGGATTCGATGTTGTTCACACGATACCATATTCATACGGGCATCAATGAAATTATGAATGCCATCGAAAAAAGCATCCCGTACCCGGTGTTCATTAAACCAGTCAACATGGGTTCGTCGGTTGGTATCACCAAATGCAGCAGCCGTTCTTCTCTCATGGAAGGACTGATGGACGCAGCCCGCTTTGATCGCCGCGTGCTGGTCGAACGCGGTGTAAATGCCCGCGAGTTGGAAGTCAGCGTTCTGGGCAACGAAGATCCTATTGCCTCTGTTGCTGGTGAGATCTTACCTGCAGCAGAGTTCTATACCTATGACGCCAAATATAAAGATAGCGCATCCAAGTTGATCATCCCCGCTGAACTCGATGATGAAACCAGCGCAAAAATTCGCCGCACCGCCATTAATGCCTTCAAAGCCATTGATGGAGCAGGTATGGCACGCGTTGATTTCCTTCTCGACCGCGACAGTGGTGAGCTTTACGTCAGCGAGATCAACACCATACCTGGTTTTACCAGCATCAGCATGTATTCCAAACTCTGGGAAGCCAGCGGGATTTTGTATGCCGAACTGGTTTCGCGTTTGATCGACTTCGCAGAAGAACGCAAACTCACACGTGATGCCACTGTGCACGTTTTTGATAGGAGCAAGGGATGAATTCTGGCAGAGATCGGCAGTCTCTCACACGCGCAGAACAGCTGCGGCTAAAACGCCAGCAGGCTGATGCTCAAAAGCGCCAGCAGGCACCGGTGAAAAAATATCCACAGGTACCCGCTCAACAACGCCCACCTGCCACTCGATCGCCCCTCACCCGAAATATCTCTCATGGATCTCCATCCACGAATCGCAGTGTTCCACATGTCTCACCCGTGGTTACCCGCAGCATCCGTTATGGTACCCCTCTCCGTCAGGCTGTAAATACCCAGCCGCGCCGAAAGGTAGTTTACCGGGTGGGCGCCAATGGTGTTGAGACTCGAATGCCATCATTACCCATCATTCAGTTCAACTGGCAATGGGTGTCAGCATTTCTCACGCTCGCCTTCCTCGTTCTGGCGCTCATGCTCACCAATAGTTCAATCTTCGCGGTAAATCGCATCGAAGTTGAAGGAATGCAGCGTGTTACCGCAGCCGATATTCAAGCAGTCGTGATGACCACCACCCATTCAGTTTTTACTCTCGACAGACAAAAAACTTTAGATGCCATCGCTGTTGCATTCCCAGAGTTAAAAGATATTCGTCTCACGATTAATTTGCCTGATGGAGTGAAAATCAGCGCAGTGGAGCGCCAACCGATTATGGCATGGAAAACCAGCGACCAGCTCTACTGGATTGACGCCGAAGGTGTGGTTATGCAGCCACGCGGCGATGTGGGTGAATTGCTCACGGTTTCCTCTGAAAGTACACCGCCTATGGTAAAGCCAGTGACAAAGGTTGAATCCATCGTTGACTATGCTGAAACGGTATTAAATAAAGAAACCGATCCAGTCACACCCGAAGAATCCATTAATTACCTCAACCCAGCGGTTCTCAAAGCTGCTATCCAGATGAGCGCCATTATGCCGCAGGGTGCCTCACTGGTATATGATTCCCTGGCGGGTATGGGCTGGAACGATCCTGGTGGATGGAAGGTATTTTTTGGCAATGATCTGGAAAACATCCAGTTTAAGCAAGTGGAGTACCAGGCAATTATTGAAGAACTTCAAAGGCAGGGAATCACCCCTGTGATGGTCAGCGTGAAACATGTTGACTCACCCTATTATCGTACGGAGTAAGGGATTGATATGAGCGATCCTATTGTTGTGGGCATAGACATTGGTACAACCAAAATTTGTACCCTACTCGCGCGTCTTGAAGGCGAATCAGATATGCGCATTCTTGGCGTGGGGATTGAGCCTGCACAGGGCATCAAGAAAGGTACTGTTGTGGATATCGGAGCAGCTTCGCAGTCGATTTCACGCTCCATCGAAAAAGCCCAACGTACCTCCGGCCTTGAAATCACATCTGCCCTCGTCAGTCTTGCAGGTTCTCATGTATCTGCGATGAATTCGCGCGGAGTGGTGGGCATCAACGGTGGTGTAATCACTGAAGATGATGTTTACCGCGCTCTTGACGCTGCGCAGGCCGTTGCGATGCCTCACAACCGCGAGATCATTCACGTGATCCAGCGTGGTTTCACGGTCGATGGCCAGGATGGCATCCAGACTCCCGTTGGCTTTTCAGGCTTCCGCCTCGAAGTTGAAGCACATATCATCACCGCGGCATCCGCCACCGTCGAAAACCTGCGCCAGTGTGTGCAATCCTGCGGTGTGGATGTGCTGGCCTTTGTTCTCAACCCTCTTGCTTCAGCCGAAGTTGTGTTGAATAAAACCGAACGAGAGATGGGTGTCTGTATCTGTGATATTGGTGGTGGAACCAGTGACCTTGCCCTCTACATCAATGGTGATGTCTGGCACACCAATGTTCTCCCTGTGGGTGGTAACCATATCACCCAGGATATCGCCATTGGCCTACGTATTCCACCCGAACAGGCCGAACAAATTAAGAAGCAGTACGGTTATGCGGTCAAAGCTGATGTGGGTGAGAATGAATTCTTCACCCTGAAAACCTTTGGCGATGATCAACCACAGCAGATCAGCCGCCGCGATCTGGCGCATATTATCGAAGCCCGTGTGGAAGAAATCTTCCAGCTCCTCCACCAGGAGATCAGACGTTCAGGGTACGACAGTCTTCTTCCCGCTGGTATGGTGTTGACCGGTGGCACCAGCCTCCTGCCAGGAATTCGGCAGGTTGCCAGCCGCGTATTAAATATGCCCGTCCGCATCGCCCGCCCCGAAAACCTTGTCGGATTGGTAGATCAGCTTCAATCTCCAGCCTACGCCACCAGCGTTGGATTACTGAAATGGTCGGAATTGATGGAAACCACCACAAGTGCGGTTCCCCAGTCCCGACATGCTTCACACATTCCATCCATGAAAGGAGTCAATGTCAACTGGGATAAAGTAAAGAACTGGTTAAGCCGTTTACTACCGTAATCAAGCCAGTCCATCGTGTGATTGGATCTAAGTGAAACACCAATTGTAATGGAGGAAAATACTATGGAGACCAACAACAGATCAATACCCTACGCATCACCGAACCGTAACCGCTCGCTGGAACCCGAGATCAGGTCAGACGTCGAAGCCTATGCACGTATTAAAGTCGTTGGCGTCGGCGGAGGCGGCTGCAACGCCGTCAATCGTATGATCGAGGAAGGCTTAAAGGGCATCGAGTTCATCACCGTGAACACCGATTCCCAGGCGCTGAACGCATCCAAAGCCCCCATTAAGATTCACATCGGACCCAAGACCACCAATGGCCTTGGAGCTGGTGGTGACCCCGAGGTTGGCAAGAAGGCAGCTGAAGAATCATCCGAAGATCTGTATCGGGTGCTCAAAGGCAGCGATATGGTATTCGTCACCGCAGGCATGGGCGGCGGAACCGGCACAGGAGCTGCGCCAATTGTTGCCCAGATCGCCAAAGAAGCCCAAGCGCTTACCATCGGTGTTGTGACCCGTCCCTTCACTTTTGAAGGAAATAAACGCCTCCAGTCTGCGGAACAGGGCATCGCCCGCCTCAAGGAACACGCCGACACTCTGATTGTCATCCCCAACGACCGCCTGCTGCAAATGGTCGATCGCAAAGCCTCTCTGCAGGAATCCTTTAAGACTGCAGATGACGTGTTGCGCCAGGGTATTCAGGGTATTTCAGAAGTGATCACTACCCCCGGCCTGATCAACCTTGATTTTGCCGATGTCAAGAACGTGATGAAGGAAGGTGGAGCCGCTCTGATGGCGGTCGGCCGCGCCAGTGGCGAGGATCGCGCAGTAAAAGCAGCCGAACAGGCGATCTCTAACCAGCTTCTCGATATCACAATTGATGGAGCGCGCGGTATCCTCTTCAACATCACCGGCGGCCCTAATCTCACCCTCTTTGAAGTCAATCAGGCTGCCGCTATCATCAAAGAAACCGCACATCCTGATGTCAACCTGATCTTTGGCGCCGTGATTGATCCCAATATGGGCGACGAGATGCGGATCACCGTTATCGCCACCGGTTTCGACCGCACAGGCGAGATCCGCAAACCTGTAAGATCAACCTTCACTGGATTGGATGAACAGAAACGAACATCAATCCCTGTTTCCAATCAGACGGTCAGCGTGGATTCAGTAGTAAAAGGAACTTCTGAGTTCCAGCCGGTAGTCTTCGATAACAAGAACATCGATCTTCCGGCCTTTCTGCGCAATCGCTACGAAGATAAATAGGTCTTCGGGTTGATCGTAACCATTGATCCTTGTCCTCCATAGATAGACAGGCTCATGCCCTGTGCATAGAGCTCGTGTCATGATTGATATGCGACTGGCGGCCGGTCCCCGCCAGTCGCTTCCGATTAACCAACAGACGCTGAAGCGTTTAATCGGAAGTAATTTCTGGTTAACCATAACCTGACTTTTGCATAACCTATGAAAGTTTTGAACCATCCTTTTTTTAAGGTTGTGCTCAGGTGATTTTTTTCCGTCAAAATTGTTCTATCTTAAATTCTTTACGCTAATTCTCAATCTCAAGATGGTAAATTACACGATTTACTCTTCCCATTCGGCAGTCCAAAGGTACATATGTAGCTAATCACCAATCGCTTAACCATCGCAAGATTTAAGATTAAATATTTTCAGGAAAACTTGAATACACCTCTCGATTATGTTAGAATCATTCCTAGATATACGGTACTCAATTTCATATCCCCCCATATATGGGGGATATCTTTTCAAGACAAGCATAAAAGCCATCTCCCTGGTCATATTTTCGGAGCATCGAACGCATTACTCAATTGGAGGGTCGAGTGCTTTGCCCATATTGTCAAAAAGATCAATCAAGGGTCATTGATACCACTCATGATAGCCGCGGAGGTGTACGCCGCCGTCGTGAGTGTGAACATTGTGGTCAGCGCTTCTCAACCTACGAAAGAGCCATCCTCGCCACTCCTCTAATCATTAAACGATCAGGAACACGCGAGCAATTCAACCGCGAAAAACTGCTCGAAGGTATTAAGATTTCTTGTGCCAAGCGTCCGGTTTCTGCGGAAGACATCAATCACCTTGTCAGTGAGATCGAAACCACACTGCAGAAAATGGGCCGTGAAGAGGTTTCTTCCCGTGTCGTGGGGGATATGGTCATCGAAGGCTTGAAAAAGCTGGATCAGATCGCGTACATCCGTTACGCAATTGTCTATTTACAGTTATCGGACCTGCAGTCTATACGCAAAGAGATTGACCGTTTACTCGCATCTTAGGAGAAATCATAATGGAACCATCGACTCACACCACCCAGCAGTCTCTGCTGGAAATCAGTAGTATCCCTGTTGATTTACCCCGGATCGAACTTACCGAGAATTCCAGACAGGTACTTCTAAAAAGATACGTACGCCACAATGCAGATGGTTCCCCCGCCGAAACGATTGATGAAATGTTCTGGCGTGTGGCTTTTCATATTGCAAAAATTGAAACCATGTGGGGCACTGATATTGAAGCCCTGGCGCGCAGGTATTACACTCTGCTCACCTCCAAATCATTCTTTCCCAACTCCCCCACCTTCACCGGCGCGGGCACCCCACTCGGACAGCTCGCCGCCTGCTTTGTCCTTCCGATTAATGACGATATGGGCCGCGATTCGGCCGGTATCTTCCAGACCCTGCGCGATGCCGCCCTCATCCAACAAACCGGTGGCGGCAACGGATTTTCTTTCTCCCGCTTGCGCCCCAAAGGCGCACATGTGAGATCCTCTTCCGGTCAGGCTACCGGTCCCGTCGGCTTTCTGCGCGTCTATGATCACGCCTTTGGCGAGGTCGCTCAGGGCGGCACCCGCCGCGGAGCCAATATGGCCGTCTTGCGCGTGGATCACCCGGATATTGAGGAGTTCATCACCTGCAAAACCAACGAGAACCATATCACCAACTTCAATATCTCAGTAGGCATTACTGACGCCTTTATGCGCGCTGTTGAAGATGACGTTGAGTGGAATCTGCGTTTTCCTGACCTTTCTGATCCGCGCGCCAAAAACTTCAAAGGCACTTTCGAACAGGCCGAAGCGCTCGGGATTCCATTCCGTATTTACAAGACCGTGCGCGCTCGTGATCTTTTTGAGATGATCGTAAAGCAGGCTCACCACAACGGTGAACCCGGTTTACTCTTCCTTGATGCCGCCAACCGCGCCAACCCCGTCCCTCACCTTTACCAGCTCGAAGCAACCAATCCCTGTGGCGAACAGTGGCTCGGACCATACGAGAATTGCTGCCTGGGTTCGCTCAACCTCGCTCAGCACTTTGGCCCCGACCACACCGTCGATTGGACCAAACTGCGTGACAATACCCGTCTGGCTGTGCGTTTTCTCGATGATGTGGTCGATGCCAACGCTTATGTTCCCGCAGTACCCCAGTTGAAAGAAGCCGCCTTGCGTAATCGTCGCATCGGGTTGGGTATCATGGGTTTGGCAGACCTGATGTACCATGTAGGCGTGCGTTATGGCTCACCCGCCGCTGAGGATTTTGGTGCACAGGTAATGGAGTTCATCCGTTATCACGCCATGCAGACCAGCATCGAACTGGCACGAGAGCGCGGCGCTTTCCCCTCCATTAAGGGCAGTATTTACGATCCTGAAAATCTGGTCTGGCAGCCTCCAGTTTCTCCTTTTGAAAACCAGCAGTTCTGGGGTCGCCCTTCCATCGATTGGAGCCTCATCACCGAAGGCATCCGTCGTTACGGCATCCGTAATGCTGCCCAGACCACGGTTGCTCCCACCGGTACGATTGCCACAGTCGCTGGCTGCGAGGGCTACGGCTGTGAGCCAGTATTCGCCCTTGCCTACACGCGGCATGTGAACGACAACGGTAAGGATCTCAAACTCAACTACGCCAGCCCTATGTTCGAACAGGCGCTCATTGAAGCCGGTGTTTCAGAAATGGATCGTCAGGATATCATTGACCAGGTAATGAAGGACGGTACCTGCCAGATGATCCCGTCAGTACCCCAGCAGGTTAAAGAAGTGTTTGTGGTCAGTGCTGACATTTCCGCCGAAGAACATGTTCGAATGCAGGCTGCTCTCCAGGCTTTCGTTGATAACTCACTTTCGAAGACCATCAACTTCCCCGAGACTGCTACGGTAGACGATGTTGCCACCGCCTACATGACCGCCTGGGAATTGAATTGCAAAGGTATTACGGTTTACGTTACCGGTTCCCGTGAAGATGCCGTCCTCGAAACGCAGGCCACCGCCAGCAAAAAAGCTCCAGCCAGCGAACCATCCACCGACCAGATCAAACTCTGGCAAGAGACCAAGAAACCACGACCGCGCTCGCTCATCGGACGCACCTTCTCCGTCGAGACGCCCCTTGGCAAAGCTTTCATCACCATCAACGAAAACGATGCCGCCCAGCCCTTTGAAATCTTCATTAATACCGCCAAAGCCGGTTCTGACACCGCCGCGGTAAGCGAAGCCATCGGGCGTCTCATTTCTTACGTCTTGCGTCTGGCATCACCGATCGAACCTTCTCAACGGCTTACAGACGTCACCCGCCAGCTCTCAGGCATCGGCGGCGGCCGCTCGTTGGGGTTTGGCCCCAACCGCGTGCGCTCTCTGCCAGATGGCGTTGCCCAGGTGCTCGAAGAATACCTCAGCGAACGCGCTTCGCGTGTTGGCAAGGCAGACGGGGGTTCCAGCGCAATCCAGCCCCCACTTGTGATAGACCTCGAAAATCCATCTACCACCACAATGAAACTTGCACCAGAACCTCCTGCCACCCCCAAAATTGGCGACCTGTGCCCCGAATGCGGCGTCGCTGCCGTGGTTAACGAGGAAGGCTGCCGTAAGTGTTATTCCTGCGGCTTCAGCGAGTGTTAAGCGGATCATTCAGATGGAGGTACAATTTTCCTGTACCGCCATATAGAAAAGAATAGATTTCATAGATAATCTACGCATCAAGGAACACGAGCATAAGGCCCATACTTCCAATCCTGTGGCTCTCATATCCTTCATGTGAAGTCATTACATAATATACGACCACTTACCCATGCACTACGATAACCTCGCAGGCAATAGTAATGGCTGGTATCTGTAGGCTGTTGTTGAAGAGGTATGGAAAAAGAGAGTCGTAGATTTCTATGATATCGGCCGCTACCACAAGTGCTCTCTCAATACCCCTGCTGGTTACCTGCCTTTCATGGGTAAATTGAAGTACGAGAACATAATCCCAAAAACTGTGGTGACCAAGTTCACCGAACATGAAAAAAAATCAAATCACCTACGCGCAGGGGAACGAAAACGTCTGTGAATACATGCACGCCGTTTGACAAAACTCAGATCAGCTTACATACATCTGGATGTCCATGGTTTCGACCTGCCTACCTACGACTAACCGTGAGTTGCTGCAGATCTTAAGCAGTATGGAGTTTAAATATATAAGCGTCATTGCGATTTCTGCACGATTGATGCCATGGTCAGGACTTGTGTCAGGGATTTAAGAAGGTATATGAGAAGCGAAAATGAAATATACACATGAAGAATAAGAACTATTTAAGATCATTGGGGGAATACCAAATATATTCGTGATATTTCAATTTATTCGATTGTTAAGAAAATAGCGAGGAATTGATTGGCCAAAGATCTTCAGCGTGGAGTGACACTCACAACCTTCACGCAAAAAATTTTGCATACATAATAAATAAAATGATTCCACCTTATCAGAATGAGAATTTTTCGAGATCATATAGAACTTGGAATAATTTTTGGGTTAGCGTCTCTGTCAATGGTGTAAATTCATTGTGTGGAATCTTTAAGGTTCAAGGGTGTCAATGAACAGGCGCCAGAGTAAATGGCATGACCTCAGCCATCATCAAGGGTTGCGGCCCATA
>DAOUGR010000041.1:0-13005 GCA_034429135.1 Anaerolineaceae bacterium
TATGGGCCGCAACCCTTGATGATGGCTGAGGTCATGCCATTTACTCTGGCGCCTGTTCATTGACACCCTTGAACCTTAAAGATTCCACACAATGAATTTACACCATTGACAGAGACGCTAACATAGCAATGATCTTTATATCTATTACAGATT
The DNA here is from genome assembly GCA_034429135.1 of Anaerolineaceae bacterium. Classification (GTDB taxonomy): domain Bacteria; phylum Chloroflexota; class Anaerolineae; order Anaerolineales; family Anaerolineaceae; genus UBA6107. Next base: position 154 of record DAOUGR010000041.1, read on the forward strand.
AATGCGTCTGTGTATTGACTGCAAGGATCCACTGGTGTTGGCGAAGGCGTGACTGTGGGTGTTTTCGTCGGGCAATATGGAATGCCAACACTCTGGTGATTGCATGGTTCTGTGTAAATATCTGGTCTCAGACAAATATTTTTGGGTTCATAATATTCCCAACCTACAGGACATACCTGATGAGGCTTTTTCGGTTCGACACAGCATTGGCGAGTTGAGTCATATGTTTTGCCTTCATCACAAACAGGGGGATTGCATGAAGCAGGGGCATCTGGCATAAGACATTCGTCCAGGGGAACACATAAAGCGGTATTGCCAAAATAGACTGTGTAGAACCCCTCCGGACATCCATTATTAGCCCAATAATCAGGCAGGCAGCCAAATCCTTCTACTTCGAAATAGCCATAAGGACAGGGTGGGTCTGGTAACCAGGAACCTTCAGGTTCACAAAAAGTTGAGACCGAATTATATTGATAGCCAGCGGGACATGTAATCTCTAGTTGAACGGGATTGTATTGAAAACAATAACCAATATCCACTTTTAGTCCCTGGGCCCATGAAGGATCGTTGCACAACCATCGCAAACCACCTGCGCCTGGCAACGAACAATAAAGGGGCAAACCATTCTGGGTAAATTGGTTATTGTTCAGTTTACCAAATTCACATTCTGTTTCCTCGACATACACACCTGATACTGCCGCTCCATTGGGGTTATGAGCACAGAAAGCAAAAATTTTTGGATCAGGACAGGATGCAGGTGTAATCGTAATATTTGAATCGGGTTTCCCGTTCAAGCCAACGACCTGGCAAGGAGGTGGTTCTGGGGTTAATTCATTCGTGTCACCTACCAGAACACACCGAAATCCAAGGTCGGCAGCGAATTTTTCTGGTTCTATTGCATATCTTAATGACGGAAGGATTTGGTCTTCAGGTGTTTTATAACTGCCACCTCGATACACTTTCTTGGTACCCCGATCGGGTCCTTGAGGATTTGATGATGGTGACTGGCGGTAGTAATCTTCTTGATACCAGTCTGAGACCCACTCAAATACATTTCCTGACATATCCATCGCATCGAAAGGACTTGTGCCATTGTTGTAAGAACGGACATCATCGGGCTCAGATGGTTCGAGGCAATCGTTGAAATTGAGATAATTACAGGTAGGCTGATCTTCACCCCATGGGTAAGTAGAACCTTCAGTACCTCGGGCTGTTTTTTCCCATTCGGCTTCAGTAGGAAGCCGTCCATCGATATAGGTACAATACTCCTGAGCTTGATACCAGGTGACACCAACGACGGGAAAATTCGCATAGGAAGAATCACTATATCGGTAAGTTTCACCAGGTAAGGCATTTGGTGCGGAGCATTTGCCATCAGCAACACATTGTGCGTATTGTTGATTGGTTACTTCAGCCTGATGAATCCAGAACCCTCCAAGTGTGACTTTGTGGGCCGGCGAGAAATCTGACGGTTCGACGCTATCTGCACCCATGATAAATTCTCCGCCAGGAACATACACAAAATCGCTGAGATCAACCCAACGCAATAATGAGCCTGTTACAGGAAGTAACAAGTTGGTTTCTTCAATAATCGGAGGAGAAGGGGTGGAAGTATTTTCTACTGATCCAGATAGGGGTGTTTCTGAAACGGTAACTGGTTCAGTTCGGTTGGGAGTTATGGAGATATTGAAAGGTAAATTACAGGAAATCAGAACGATCACGAGAAAAACTGCAATTAAAACAACAAACCAGCGTTTCCATAGTTGCTTCATCTTTCCCTCCCATCAGTTAAACGAGTGACGACAGAAAAAAGATAGATGACTACGGTGAAAGCTGTGAAGATGATACAAAATTACTAGAATTAAAGTCATTATATGAGATTAATTGAAATTTAGATTGATGACTTTAAGAAAATATAGTAAAATCCTAACGTTCTTGGTGGCTGTAGCTCAATGGCAGAGCATCGCACTGTGGATGCGAGGGTTGTGGGTTCGACCCCCATCAGCCACCCCACAATATCAAAACAGGACCTCAATTTTGAGGTCCTGTTTTGATTAAGGTTACTAGAATGGAAAATCAGTTGGCGAAATTGAAGGAGGATTTAGCCAGGCAAGAAAACCCTTTCCTGCTCGTTTAACACTCGTTGGCTTGTCATAAGCCACAAGAATCATATTTATACAAATCAATAATGCGCCGATCCATTGATTGGGATCAAGGCGTTCATGAAGAAAGACCTGTGCAAAAACCATAGTAACAAGGAGTTCTCCCAAACCAAGCAGTGAAGTTTGCATTCCACCTAATTGTTTCACTCCAAAAAATAGTGTTAATCGTGATAAAAACGTAATAAACGCCAAGCAAAGGAGAGGAATCCAAGAAGTCCCTTGGGGAGGAAGTGATGGTTTAAAAATAAGAAACGTAGCAATCACCGTAATACTCATCGATAGTAAAGTATAAAAAGTTACTGAAGGAGCAGGGGCTTCATATAAAATTCTCTGGTTAATGAGAAGATGAAGCGCATATAACAATGCTGCACCAATCATCAAGGCGGCGCCAATGAGGTCAATGCTTTTTTCTCCATTGCTGATCAATAAATACACACCGGGTAATACTAAAATTAATCTGAGCAATGTAATTCGGCTAATAGGTTGTCTGTCAAGAAATAACCACAACGCAACAAACAAAGGATAAAACGAATAAAGAAGCTGACCGATACTGGCATCTATTCGAGATAGTGCCAGGTAATATAAAGTCGATCCCACGCCATTAACAAAACCAGCCACAAGGCAACCGATAAGTCCCAGCGGATAAATATAAAAAAGTGAACGCTTGAAGACAATGAGAAATGCAAATAGCAGTAAAGTCGCAAGGCTGGTTCTGATTGCCACCACGGCAAAGGGTGTGAACCCAAGCAAAATAGATTGCTTGCCGAATATCGGCGTTAAACCCAGAAAGAACGCTGACCCGGCTGCTGCAATGATGCCTTTTTCTCGAAGCTGCTTCTGTATCATTTTATGAGTGCTTTTACTTCGTCTAGCAATTCATCACTCATAAAATCACCTTTCTGCATGAGTGATTGAATATGACCTTTCAGTCTCTCTTTTTCGGCACGAGTCAGTTCTTTAGCAGTAATAACAATGATTGGAATATCGCAGGTTTCTTTATTTTGCTGCATTGTTTCCATCACAGTAAAGCCATCAACTTCTGGCATCATCAAGTCAAGAATCACAAGGTTTGGTCTTTCTCTCTTGATGAGCTCAATAGCCTGTCTGCCGTTCTCGGCCTCAAATAAGGTATAGTTTCCTTGAGACTGTAGAATTCTGCTGACGAGCCTTCTTACATGAGGTTCGTCATCTACAATGGCAATCCTAGGGAATTTCTCGAGGCTGACATTGCTTAAAGCTGCAAGCAAACCCTCTTCTCGATTTTCAGTAGTAAGACTGGTACTGGCATCAATTTCATGCCCCCAACCTTCGCCAAGAATATGCGGTTCAATGGGTGTTGTGTGGCCTGTACAATTTATTACCACCACTTCATCCGGTTTAATCACACCGGATCGAACCATTTTGATAAGCCCTGCGAAGGCTACCGCTGCTGCAGGTTCAACTGAAATCCCTTCCATTTTCGCCAGTAAATGCATGGCTCTGAAGGCTTCATCATCACTGACACTCTCAAATACCCCTTGTGAATAATTTGAAATATTCTTTCTTAATTCAGTATATGTGCGGCCCGGATCTCCGGTTGCTAGGGTTGCAATCAGGGTACGAGGTGATTGAACAGGTACTGCTGATTCACGATCTTGACGCCAGGCATGGACCATCGGAGCACAACCATCCACCTGAACAATGCCGAATTTTGGAAAATTTTGGATTAACTTCATCTTTTCTAGTTCGGCAAAACCTTTGATCACACCTAACGGACCAAGACCTCCGCTGACGGATTGGATATACCAATCAGGGGATTGCCAGATTAGAGAATCATCATTTTTGGGAGTAGCTTTTCGAACAGAAGGCAAAGCAGACAATTGTTCAACGATTTCATAAGAAATGGTTTTCATGCCTTCGACGCAGGGGATACTGCGTGCTCCAAGATCTAATGTGATACCACGCTGCTTTGCAAATTCTTCTGCAATACGCTTGGTTTGATCATAAGATCCTGTTACTTTTACTACCTGCGTACCATAAAGTGCAACTTCACGCATTTTGGTTTCTGGAACCAGACTGGTGAGAAATGCCCAAAGTTTAATACCAGCTCGCGCAGCATAAGCAGAGTAAGAGATCGCGACGTTACCGGTGGAAGCACAAACGAATTCAGAGATATTGGCTTCCTTGATGCTGCTAATCGTTATCGTAGCTTGCCTGTCTTTAAAAGAGGATGTAGGATTTTGGCGCTCATCTTTAATGTATATATTCGGGTTTCCAAGCATCGATCCAAGATTTTCGGCATGAATGAGGGGAGTTCCCCCTTCGCCGAAAGTGATAGCTGAATCTGGAACTTGAATGGGTAACAACTCGCGGTAACGCCAAATATTGAACGGCCGTGATGCTAAAAGTTCAGGCAAAATCTTGCCAATATGCGCATAGTCATATATTGCTTCACGCCATTGTGATCCGCATTTTTCACATGTAGGTTTGTGAGCGCTAAAGACTCCAACCGATCCACAATCAAGGCATTTTACAGCAAAATGAGGAGGCATGTTTTAATTGACCAGCCGTGTAGGGCGAATTTTATTTAAAGTGTCTTGTAAGTGGTGAAGCAGATCATTTTTGTTCAACGATGATTTATTGATAATCTGATTACCATAATCCGATAAGAGTTTCTGCTGGTCAGCTTCAAGATCTGCGCCAGACAAAACAATGATTGGAATTCCACTTAATCGAGATTCTTCTTTTATTTTTTCCATTAATTCAAAGCCGTTCATTCCAGGCATGAAGAGATCTAAAATGATGATATCTGGAGTGAAGTCCTTCAATAATTGCAACGCAGCTTTACCGCTGTCAGCCAGAACAGCCATATAATTCCCCTCATCTTCAATCATCTTCTGTAACAATCGAAGATCAGAGGGATCATCATCCACAATCATGACATCATGGATTTCACCGTCTTTGCTTAACCGGTGAATTGCATTCGCCAGATCATCCTGAAGGAAAGGTTTTACCAGGTATTCTGATGCACCCAGATTGAATCCCTTTTCTTCCTCTTCAAGAATTGAGCAAATCATGATTGGGATATCTCTGGTTTGTTCATCCTTCTTGAGTTCTTTTAAGACCTGCCATCCATCCTTCTGTGGCATCATAATATCAAGAGTTATCGCAAACGGCTTTAATTCGCGTGCTTTTTGAACTGCCTGGGTTGGATCTGTTAAAGGCACAACTTCATATCCATGGGGACGGAGAAAACGATCATACAAAGATATTACCTGTGCATCATCATCGATTGAAAGGATTACATTTTCACCACTTATCAGATGGTCGAGGTTTATGCTTGAAGTTGATTCGGGAGCAGGAATGGTAAAGAAGAACACACTACCTTTTCCGACTTCACTATGCAATAAACCGATTTTACCTCCATGCATTTCAATAAAGGAACGGCAGATCGATAAGCCAAGTCCAGTACCTCCCGTTTTCCGTGTCGGTGAATCATCAACTTGTGAGAAACGTTGGAAGAGTTTATTCTGGTCTTCCTTTGCGATTCCAATACCAGTATCAGTTACCGTAACCAGAATCTCTGATTTGTTTTGAGCATTCTTCTGGAGAGAGGCTTCAACAGTGATTGATCCTTTTTCAGTAAATTTCACTGCATTAGAAATCAAGTTGATTAATACCTGACTTAATCGGATCTCATCTGCTTGAACAGTAGGCAAATTGGCGGGAACTTTCTGAATTAATTCAATTGGTTTATCTTTTACTAGACCTGCAGCAGTACTGATCGCTGAGTTGATTACATCGCTGATATTCACGTCGTCAAACTGCAATTCCATCTTTCCAGCTTCAATCTTGGAAAGGTCAAGAATTTCGTTGATCATATTCAATAGGTGCATGCCAGAATTGTAGATTGCAGTAATATCTTGTTCCTGTGTCTCATTAATGGGACCATCTATGCCTTTCAAGATGACACGAGAGAATCCAATCACAGAGTTGAGCGGTGTTCGTAATTCATGGCTCATATTCGCCAAAAATTGACTTTTCACGCGATCCAATTCGCGCATTTCTTCTACAGCTCTTTGAGACATTTCATACGCTCTGGCATTATCAACAGCGACCGCAACCTGATCTGCCAGGATTTGCAACACTTTCAGATCGTCAGCGTCAAACGCATCAGGATGTGATGCGTGCAAATCCATGGCACCAATGACTTTGCCTGTAATTTTCAGCGGAAGTCCTAGTTCAGATCGAGTGGCAGGAAGTAATGGATTGGGGGTGAAGAGAGAACTGCTGGAAACATCATTCACAAGCACGGGTTCACCGGTTGATGTGCAGCTACCAATTACTGATTTGGATCCGACAGCGAACTTGAAATTGCGTTGTTTTAATTCTTTACCCGCGTCTCCGGAACCTTCACGGATCACCGCAAATTCATTTGAATCATCAACAAGGAAAATGGAGCAATGATAGTATTGAAAACGCTCCTTAACCAAACTGACAATTCGACTGAGTAAGATGTCAAGTGATAGGGTGCTGGTTGTGTCACGGGCGATCTCTGCCGCAGTTTGAAGCTCGAGAGCCCGGCGTTGAGATTCAGAAAGCAGCCGTTGACGTTCAATGGCCACCGCTATGCTACTGGCTACAACTTGAAGGGTATGGATATCGTCATTGTCAAGATCAGCAATCAAGTTTGTTCCAGCCACCAGCAATCCCACAGGTGTACCGGCTGTTTGCATGGGTAAGATGGCAAGGCTGTTAAGTTCAAGATTTCTAAATAATTTTTGCGTCTGTTCAGGAATAACAGCATTGCGTAAATTTGGAATGATTATCGGTTCTGATTCGGAAAAATCAATGAAATCGAAGAGACTTGCTTCAACGATCCCACCGTGAGGTTTAAATTGGCCAGTAGAATCGCTTGATCCAGTGATTTCATAGAATTGAGGTCCACCTTCAACAGACCGATTTGCTACAAAAAGCCATAATGATTCAGCATTTTTCGGCATTGCATTGGCACCAACCAGACTCAGGTATTCTTCAAGACTGGTAGCGCGAGAAATGCCATTTGAAATATTATAGAGAAGGCCGGTTTCTGCAAGCGCAGCCTGGGTCTGTTCAAATAGTCTCAAGTTTTGAATAGCAGTGGACATCTGATCGACCAAAGGTGGATACGACCGCATTTCCTGAGGACCGAATCGATGTTTCTGCCAGGTCTGGATTAATAAAACGCCGAGCTGAATATTCCCTGACCAAAGAGGCAGGATACCCATTGAGCGCACATTTTGGCTGGTAAAGATCTTGCGTAATTGCTCATCTATCTGAGCATCAAGCAGATCATCGTAGAAAACTGGATCCTCAATTGCGAAGATCGGTTTATATAAGGATATCAGATACTCCGTCCCAACAGGAGGAGGTGGTGTGCCTTTGCCATTGTAATAATTGGCTTCAACACTTAGTTTTTCAATCTCGTGATTCGGCCCATAACCAAATAAGACCAAAATACCTCTATTGATGGCAGGAATGTTAATACCTTCAATGATTGAAGCAACCATCTCTGAAAGTGTATTTGCCAAGGCAAGTTGATGTGAGGCAGAGTACAGGTTTTCAGTTTCATCAAGTGATGCCTGAACTTGTTGAAGCAATCCCTCTCTGAGCAGGGTATTGCTGAAAGCATCAGAAGCGATCGTCAGAATGTTAATTTCTTCCTGCTTCCACAAATGTGGATAGGTTAATTCTTCGAGCAAGAGAAAGGTAGGGATGCCCTCTCCGGTGTTTATTCCCAATAACAAAATTGATCGGGCTTTTAATTCATCAAGAAATGCTTTTTCGGAGTCAGTTGCAGTTTCAACGGAGCACTGGAAGAAACCTTGTTCCTGTACTTGATCAACCCATTCTGGGGGTACCTGGAGAGTTGTATCTAAATTACTAGCGATTGGAATAGATCTATCTTTTGCAGTGTAACAGGCGAGAATTTTCCAATCATTGCTATCTTTTGTTTTATCGTTTACTCCAACATAAGACACCCGATCACATTTGGCAGCATTGGAGAGGCTTTCAAGTAGAAAGTCAATGGTGCTGGAACCTTTTTCGCTAAGAGATGCAACGGCATTGGTGACATTTGATTGATATCGTTCGCGAACTTCAATGGTTTCAAGAGCTTGCGAAATTTCACGAAACAGATTGTTGTTCTCAAGAGCGGTAGCCATCTGACCAGCGATTGTTGAAAGGAGTTCTACTTGAATTTCATCAAACGCATTTTCTTGCTGATAATCCAGAACCGAAATGACTCCTAAAACTCGATCACCTGCCAGCAGAGGAACTGCTAATAATGAACGAGGCAGACCGTTTGGATGATCAAAGTGCTGATCTGTAATTCGTTCAGTAATATTGTAATTCACAAGGAGTGGTGACCGGGACTCGATAACAGATTCTTGATACCCAATTAATGACAGGCGAGAGGGAATTTGCACTATCTCACCATCTTGGGCACAAACTGGGAATGAAAATTCGTTATGATTTGAATCAAATAATGTTATTAGAATATTGCCGGTTGAGAATAGATCTTGAATAGCTTCAGAAACAATATTAAAAATTTCTTCACGACTAACCAGACGGGTCAATTGTTGCATAACCAGATTAAGTTTCGCCAGTGCCTCATTGCGTTTACTGGTTTCTTCTTCTGCTTTAACTCTTTCGCTCAATTCCTTTTGAACCGCTGAATAGAGTTGGGCATTTTCAAGTGCCAGTCCCAGTTGATTCGTTATTTCCTGAACAAGGAGACGTTCTTCCTCTGTCCATCGTCGATTATTCTGGAAATCAACAATTTCAATAACACCTGTTTTTTGATCTCTGAGTTTTAATGGGACGGCAATCACTGCCGGCACATCATTTTTTGCAGGACTGGAAACAAGGCTGTCTTTGGTAAAACTATCAATCGCTTTATCCGTCCAGACCTTACTGGCAGGAGAAAATTCATTGTCAACCAGCGTGATGCCAGAGATGATTGTCGGTGAAACCGAAACAGTCTTGCCCGATTCAGACTCAGGAAATGGAATTGGAGGGAGAGGTGCAGTCTTTCCTGTGGAAAGTTGTGCGGGCGATAGTTGGGGCGATGGATTGGTGCGTGGTTTTACAATTTTGGGTTTTTCAGGCATAGATAAAGTTTTCGATTTGGGTGAATTCTTCTCCTTTGAAGGGGATTCAACCGAAGTTAAAGGTCGAGTGGTGAAATCTTGCCAGCGGAGAGGAGATTGATCTTCTATTTGTGATTTTGGAGATGAAGTTGGTGATGCTGAATCCTGCTGTGATGCTTCATCGTTTGAAATAATACTTTGTGAAAAACATTTGTAACCAATAAGGTTAGAATTCTCATCAAATTTTTGAAGAATTGAAGTGCGCACTCTGGTTTGGTTGCCCAATTTTGTATTGTATAACAACTCAATTTCAGCAGGGAATTCACCAGAATGGATTACCTCACGAATTTTTTGCTGCTCATCAATGTTCAAGCTAAAAGAGAAAAATGGTTGTCCGATGACGTCCATCCTATTAAAACCTAGAACATTCGATATTTCTTTACCGCATTCAATAATGATTCCATTAACATCGGTTTCCCACGCCCAATTCTCCTGGAGATTTAAATTCAATCCATCATAAGTCTCAAATGTAGTTGTTGATGATTCAGCTTCTGAAATATTATCAAACAGGTTTTCAAGTTTTGAATTAATGATTTTCTTGGACATATCGGATGATCTCCTGGGCTAGAAAGCGATACTGAAGTGCTGCCCGGCTCTTTGAGGCATGATAAACGACTGGGCGGCAAACAATGGGGCTTTCACGCAATTTGGTATCCACTTCTATGACACTATCCAAAACGCCGTTATTAAAAGTTGTGCGCAGGTGATCTGCCAGTGTACGATGGATGCCATTGCGTTTATCAAACATTGTAATGAGCAGACGATATCGTAATTTTGAATTACCTTTGCTGCGTACCTGACGGATCAGACTCATCATATTGCGTAATGCATAAACAGAAAAATATTCCGCCTGAGTTGGTAAGATTAAAAAATCAGATGCAATAAGTGCGTTCTGGGTAATGGCACCTAAGAACGGAGGGCAATCAATAAGGACGTAATCATAATTACCGTTTAATTGAGAAAGCATACCTTTGAGAAGGAATTCGTATCCAGACCTGGAGGGAAGAAGTCGTTCTGCTAATCCCACCTCATGGTTAGAAGGAAGAAGGTGTAAGTTTTCAATTTCAGTTTTTTGCATTCCCTCTGCTAATGGAAGGTCCGAAAGCATCAGATTCACGACAGAAACACATTTATCTCCAGGTTGCACTCCCAATGCAAGCGAAAGATTGGCTTGCGGATCAAGATCGATGACGAGAACCCGACAGCCTGATTCAACCAGAGCACCAGCCAAAGATAGTGTTGTGGTGGTTTTTGCCACTCCACCTTTTTCGTTGGCAATGGAAATCACATTGGTCATAGAATACCTCTCTCAGAAGAGGGAGTAGGGTTTTCAAAAGAGGTTGATTGAACTGACGAGAAATCGCCAGTTGAATTGCTATCAATGTTCAAAACGATTTGTGCCTGTTTCGCCCCAAGGTTCTTTTTTAATTCTTCAAGTGTGATCTTAAGCATTTCCTGCGGGTCATTTGTTGATCTGATCTTGCTGGTAATTTCAAGGACTTTTCTTTCACGATCCGCACGGCGAAGGGTCTGTTCAAACAATCGGGCATTTTCAAGGGTTTGCGCAACCTGGTCGGCAACTGCTTGAACAGTAGCTAATTCGCTCTGACTCCAGATGTAGTCGTGAGTAGCTTTTTCCTGCAGGTAAATTGCGCCAATTGATTCTCCAGAAAGAAGAATTGGAACAGCCATTACGGAACTGACAAGACCGCCATCTGATTCTGATTTCTGGGTTCTAAATACTGGACGGCCAGTATTTAGAACCATATTTACTTCCGGAAGATCTTCTTCGTAAGGAATTAGACCTTCAGAGGTAAATTTGTAGTTCTTGTTACCACCATCAGAAGTTTGTCGGGTCCATTCCTGTCGAAGGTATTGGCGATATAGATTCTGTGTCTCTTCAAGCGCTTTGGTAGTTTCTTCAAAAAGCTGGTTATTATTAATCGCAACTGCGATTTGGTTAGCCAGAGTATTGAATAATTCAATATCTTCTTCAGTAAAGGCATTTGATTTTGTTGACTGAATGTCAAGTGCACCGATCACTTTGTTCCCCAATTTAAGAGGTAATGCCATTTCTGATTTTGTTTGCGGAAGATCTGGATTGTTGAAATAAACTGCATCTTCGCCAACATCAGTTGCGATACGAGGTTCACCCGTTCCAGTGGCATAACCTACGATACCTACCTGACCCACACGTAAGCGGTGCTGCCGAGCAAGCATTCGTTGACCGCCTTCAGAGTTTGCTGCCCGGAGAACAGCGTAATCACCTGTTTCATCAAGCAGAAAGACACCCACATGATAAAAGCCAAATCGTTCACTTACCAACTGAGTAACATTGGTAAGTAGTGCATCTACCTCACGAGTAGATACAATGTTACGGGCAACTTCAGCAACGGTTTGGAGCTGTCGAGATCGAAATTGAAGAGATTCGTTTTGTTCTGCCAGCTGTCTGGTGCGTTCATCCACGCGTTTTTCCAGAGTATCAATGAAATCTTTCAACTGCCTGGTCATGGAGTTAAAAGCGTTCCCCAAAATACCAAGTTCATCTTGTGAAGTGATCTTTACCTGGGCATTCAAATCACCAGCCGAAATTTTTCCTGCCGCTTCGGTCAATCTGAGAATTGGAGCCAGGAATAAGTTAGCGACAACAGCAATTAAAATACCGATGATTACAGCTACTGTTGTTGTAATTGTCGAATTTAACGCGTTTTGAGCAGCAATTGCTGTTGTCATAGGCGTTTGATCTTGGAGATAGACCAGAGTCCACAACTTGGTGGATAGTTTTACGATTGTTCCAGCATAAGAAACATCGCTATCTTGATTACGAATCTTGGTGGAAAAAAACTCACCAGATGAAAGTGTTGAAATGGCACGTTCAATATCATTTTGAGGAATATATAAATCATTTCGTGAAATAAACTTGGGTAGTTTATTTGAATTTATTAATTGGGTATATTGATCATCTGAATAATTAATCAGCGAATGAAAAATTTGATCAGGCGAGTATTTGTCAGCAAGACGCAAACCGTTTTCATTTACCAGAATTGGATACGAACCTGCATCGGCTGAATACATTGACTCATCAATCAAATCCTGAAAAATAGCTGCATCATATCTTGCGCGTAGGTAACCAAGTGTTTCAGAAGCAGGGTTCTTAATGGGGGAGATGAAATTAATGTATGCTTTTTCTGAATTATCTGGGAAATTAATCGTTGACACAAAACTCATATCCGAGAATGACGCATTGATAAAATAATCGGTTGCGCTTTCTGATTTACCAAGATTTAGAATATTTGTATCAAATAGATTGTCTCCCTCAAGATCAAGAATTGCATAAGAAGGGGGATATTTTTCACTTTTTGTTTGAAGAGATCTCAGTGTTGAACGCAGCTGAATTTCTGATAATGTCTCAAATTGTGGTGTAAAAAGCAATTGACAAAAGAGTCATCGTGTGGTTTCTTGAAGGTCTCATACACCAATTCAAGAAAGGGAACACACGATGACCACAGCAACTATAGCAT
>DAOUGR010000042.1:0-11665 GCA_034429135.1 Anaerolineaceae bacterium
GAGAGGTTCTTGCAGATCGATTCTGCCGTCCTCTCCTCTCCAGATTGAGAGCCTTTTTCACAAAAGGCTCTCTTCTTAATAAAAGAGTAAAGCGAAAACCACGAAATACACAAAACAAACTAAAAGTCCTTTTACAAAAAGGGCTTTTTTCGTTCCTTTCGTCCCTTTCGTGTATTTCGCTTTATTCTTTTTTTGTCCAAAACTCTTTTCGTGTTTTTCGTCCCTTTCATGTATTTCGTGTTTATCTTTTAAGCTCTTTTCTTGTTCATCTTTTCCCCCTCAAATATGACCATTTTCCCATTCCTGTTATGACCTTGGACGTTTGACAGCTTGTCCCAATAATGATAAACTTTCACCAATCAAATAGCCCCAAACGGCACTTCTATCCAGAGAGGCGGAGGGACCGGCCCGATGAAGCCTCGGCAACCAGGAACAGGAAACTGCGACATGGTGCCAATTCCGACAGAGGATCTGGAAGATAGGAGGGCAGCCGACACGTTTGTTGCCCCTCGAGTATCACCGGACCGGGGCAACTTCATTTTTAAAGGAGATCCAAAACACATGGCTTCAAGCTCTTTCATGGAAAGCCCAAGTTACATGTTCACCTCTGAGTCGGTGACCGAAGGTCATCCCGATAAACTCTGCGATCAGATCAGCGACGCCGTCCTCGATGCCTGCCTCGAGCAGGATCCCCGCTCGCGTGTGGCCTGCGAAACCGCCGCCAAGACCGGTTTCGTCGTCTTGCTGGGCGAGATTACCACTTCCGCGTTCGTCAACTTCGACGTGCTGGCTCGCGAGGTGATCAAAGATATCGGCTACGACTCCAGCGAGAAGGGCTTCGACGGCAACACCTGCGGCATCCTTTCCGCTATTTCGGCGCAATCTGGCGATATTGCCATGGGCGTCGATAAATCCCTCGAGGCCAAGGGCGGAGAGGTGACCGAAGAGGAACTCAACGCCATCGGCGCCGGTGACCAGGGTATGATGTTCGGCTACGCCTGCAATGAGACCCCCGCTCTCATGCCCATGCCCATCTACCTGGCGCACAAGCTCACCCGCCGCCTCGCCGAAGTGCGCAAGAACGGCACCCTGCCCTGGCTGCGCCCCGACGGCAAGAGCCAGGTGACCATCGAGTACGCTTACGGCAAACCCGTCAGGGTCGATACCGTGCTCATCAGCACCCAGCACGCCCCCGAGATTTCTCACGCTGATATCACCGAATCTGTCATCGAACACGTCATTCATCCCGTCATTCCAGAAGACCTGCTCGACGGCAATCCCAAGATCTACGTCAACCCCACCGGCCGCTTTGTCATCGGGGGACCCATGGGAGACGCCGGCGTCACCGGCCGCAAGATTATCGTCGACACCTACGGCGGCATGGGACGCCACGGCGGCGGCGCCTTCAGCGGCAAAGACCCCACAAAAGTGGACCGCTCCGCAGCCTACGCGGCGCGCTGGGCTGCCAAGAACGTGGTGGCCGCCGGACTGGCTGACCGCTGCGAAATTCAGGTGGCCTACGCCATCGGCGTGGCCCGCCCGCTTTCCATCAACGTTGAGACCTTCGGCACCGGCAAGATCGCCGATGAGAAGATCGCCCGCCTGGTGAGCGAGCACTTCGACCTGCGCCCCGGCGCTATCATCCGCGACCTCGACCTGCGCAGACCCATCTACCGCAAGACCTCCAACTACGGGCACTTCGGCCGCGACGACGCCGATTTTACCTGGGAGAAGACGAACAAGGCGGAGGCCCTACGCAAGAGCGCGGGACTGTAGAAGAGTAGAGAATCGTCAAAGACTGGACCCGGGAAGTGTATGCCTCCCGGGTTTTTGTTATGGTTGCGATAACTGCGGGGACAATTAGAAACGAATCAAGGATGCACACACTACTAAGCAATCAAAATATATCAGGGGAGAGCTTGGAAATTCTTCAACCTAAGGATTACATCAATATAAACAATTAGAAAATTTTTTATTTATCAAGAGTCTTAGAAGATTACTGTTTGATGAAATATTAATTTTTGATAGAGTTGCGAAAATATGATATTTCTATTTTTTAATTTATATGAATATTTTCCTTATCAATTCAAAGAATAGATATAAAATGTCATATACTGATGAATTCTTCAAATCCATACATTTTGATTTTTTGATTCATGGATTATTAATCAAATAATTAGTCAATTCACCAATACCATAACATCGAGTGAGAAATGCAAAGGGCATACTATTCAAACAGCATTTATGGATTTATATCTGAATCAAATGAACAAATTCTCGGTAAATTAGTCAGCAATAACGCGTTTCCGTTGGAGAATAACCAGCGAGATGCATGGGTAGAAGAGCTGCATATTTTGAAATCTTTCCTCGGGAATTACGAAGGTCAAATATATTTTGAATTTGCAATACCAAGAATGGGGAAAAGAGTTGATGTTTTATTGCTTATCGAGTCAATTATTTTTGTTCTCGAATTTAAGGTGGGCGATCATCAAATTCAATCCTACGCAATTGATCAAGTCTGGGATTATGCGCTAGATCTTAAAAATTTCCATGAGACTAGTTTTGATAAAGCTATCATTCCAGTACTGATTGCGACCGAGGCAAGAATTAATTCAACCACAATAAGTCTTAATTGTAATTATGATCGGCTTTTTTCTCCTGTAATATGCAATAAAGAACTTCTACAAGAAGTAATAAAGAATGCTCTACTGTTATCCGATGGAAATCCAATCAACATCAAAGAATGGGAAACAGGCAGTTACAAGCCAACTCCAACAATAATAGAAGCTGCAATGGCTTTATATAACGGACATTCTGTCAAAGATATTTCCAGGCATGATGCAGATGCTATAAATTTAACGCAAACCTCGGATGCTATCTCTGCAATAATTGAAGAATCCTCAAAAAATCGACAGAAGGCAATCTGCTTCGTAACTGGAGTACCAGGTGCAGGAAAGACACTAGTCGGATTAAATTTAGCTACACAAAATATAAATCAGAACGATGGACGCTACAGTGTTTTTTTATCAGGCAACGGTCCTCTCGTTGCAATTCTAAGAGAAGCTTTGGCAAGGGATAAGGTTTCTCACGAAAAAGCAATGGGAAAGAAAAGCAAGCTTGTCGATGCACGACGTGATGTCAAGATGTTTATCCAAAATGTGCACAATTTTCGAGATGAATGTCTGGTTGATCAAAATAAACCACCTATTGAACATGTAGCACTTTTCGATGAAGCACAAAGAGCTTGGGATCATGAACAAACTACAAATTTTATGCGTCGAAAAAGACGAGTACCCAATTTTTATATGTCTGAACCAGAATTCTTGATTTCTTGCATGGATAGACACACAGATTGGGCTGTAATTGTGTGCCTAGTCGGTGGAGGTCAAGAGATCAATACTGGAGAAGCAGGTATAGTTGAGTGGATTGATTCAATCAATCGATCATTTCCTCATTGGAAAATGTATATTTCTCCACGTCTTTCTGATTCTGAATATGGAGCTGACGAATTACTCAGCAATATTTCAATAAATGGGAATATTTTGTATGATGAAAATCTTCACCTTTCTGTATCAATGAGATCATTCCGAAGTGAAATGGTTTCATTATTAGTGAAACAAATTCTTGATATTGAGGTTGATAAAGCACGTGATACATTAACAGAAGTCAATCCAAAATATCCGATCGTTATTACAAGGGATATTACAAAAGCAAAAACATGGTTAAAAAACCATGCTAGAGGCTCAGAAAGGTATGGAATTACCGTATCATCTTCAGCATTGAGACTTAAGCCACTTGCTGTTGATGTGAAATCGACTATTGATCCCATCCATTGGTTTCTTGACCAGAAAGATGATGTTCGATCTTCTTATTATCTTGAAGATGTGGCAACTGAATTTCAAATTCAAGGGTTGGAGCTTGATTGGAGTTGTGTAATTTGGGATGGTGACTTTCGGTTTTCAAATTCCGGGTGGCAATACTTTTCATTTTGTGGAAATCGCTGGAATCGGATTATGAAAAGTGATCGACAAAAGTATCTCAAAAATGCATATCGGGTACTTTTAACTAGAGCAAGGCAAGGAATGGTGATCGTTGTTCCTGAGGGGAACCCCGAAGACCCTACAAGGAAAGCTGAGTATTATGATCCTACTTATGAATATCTAAAATCAATTGGATTGCAAGTTATTTAAATCATAGCTATTCAAATACTTAACATTCTCAATGGGGTACTGAGTCTGAGCACCCCGTCTTCATTCCCAACCCCCTCACCTCATTAATAACCTTGCTCAGGGTGCGTCAAATACGTCCGCCATGAGTAATGGGTATAGATAAAAAACAGGGATTCGTAATAAGATCCACGGTTGGATGTAATTACCCCCCGGCCCGACGAGCTGGATCAAATATCGCCGATAAAGGACCCAACCTGCCGGTTGACGGCCTCTTTGGCAAGGGTTTTCCGGATTCATAGCAGCGAGATCCGCGCCATTGGGGTGGAAACCCAGAAGCGTAGAACCCGAAGCCGGGATACTGAGAATGAGCAGAGAAGCTGGTGGCTCAGGTGTTTCAACATCCCCCTGCGCGCATTTCTCATCCAATCCCTTCACTTCTAACCGTGCTATACTGTTTAAAATCATCAAGTTTCATCCTCACAATTTTCAGACCAGTTAAATACAGAATAAGCAGGCGAGCCACAGGAGGATCCTATGAGTCGGTTTGCTTTATTGTTTTTTGGGCTGTTACTAGCAGTGATGCTGACAGCCTGTTCTGGCGCGCTGCCGCAGGAAGCAGGCAAAACCGAACCGCCAGCGGCCACGCAAACTTCTTCCCCTGCGCCAGGTTTCACATCATCACCGACCAAGACTCCGATCCCGCCAACCGCGACGGCTTCCATCACTCCAACACCGGGGGGTGGCAGTGTTCGAACATCGGAAAAGGACGGGATGGTTCAGGTGTTCGTTCCCGCAGGAGAGTTCATTATGGGAGCGACGGTGGACTCGGCAATGGAAGTCTGCAAGATGTATCGCAACGATTGCCAGCGCGGGTGGTTCACTGACGAGGAACCTCCGCACCGGGTGGTGCTCGACGCGTACTGGATCGACCAGACCATTGTCACCAACGGGCAATACGCGCTGTGTGTTGCAGCAGGGGCCTGCGAGGAGCCAAGTTCAAAGGCTTCGCAGACACGCAGCGATTATTATGGCAACCCGGAGTATGACAATTTCCCTGTGGTATGGGTCAAGTGGGAAGACGCTCAAGCGTACTGCGCCTGGGCCGGCCGCCGTCTGCCGACGGAAGCGGAGTGGGAGAAAGCTGCTTCGTGGGACCCGGTAAAGCAGGTCAAATATCCATACCCGTGGGGAAATGAACCAAATAATTGTAGTCTCTCAAATTACCCAGACACAGACGCAGTCTGCGTGGGAGATACCACCGCTGTAGGAAGCTACCCCGCTGGAATCAGCCCGTATGGCGCACTGGACATGCTGGGAAATGTGTGGGAGTATGTGTCGGACTGGTACGGAGACCGTTATTACCAGACGCTGACTGATGGTGTGGTGAACCCGAAAGGTCCTGCAACAGGCGAGTACCATACAATACGCGGTGGAGAATTCGGGGCGAACGCGTATATCCGAACCACTGACCGAGATTTCGATGAGGAAACAGGTACCTTTCTGGGGTTCCGATGCGCGGCAGATGCTGAAGCTGGTGAACCGGAGTGATAAGGTAAAGTAGTTTTATCCTGCACCCCGGCGCCATCATCCGCGACCTCGACCTGCGCAGGCCCATCTACCGCAAGACCTCTAACTACGGCCACTTCGGCCGCGACGACGCTAATTATGCTTGGAAACGGACAAATAGAGCGGAAGCACTGCGTAAAGGTACCGGCTTATAACAAGAGTATCTAGGAAACAGCACCTCAATAATAGCCTTCACAATGGCTGGATGACAACCTCAATAAAGAAAATCAGGTTGTGATAACTGCAGGAACAAAAGGATGAAACCTATCAATTTGATCTTGGGAGTCACAAAATGTCCATTTTTTTAATAAATATGTTTACAGAATGAAATCCTCAACATCGACGCCCGCCCTATCGCCTTTGATCCACACCTGGTCGTAGAGCTATAATATTCCTGTGGTCTTGTTCATCTTTCAACGGCGCTTGCGCGCCTGAAAGGATTATGCATGAACGGGAAGCGGTCAATCAAACGGGTCTTGCTCCCCATCAATGCTTTAGTCGTTCTGTTGCTGTTGATCTCGCTGCCTTCGACCACATCCCTCACACACGCGCAAACCTCAGAAACAACGGGGCTCACCCTCACGGTAACGAACAGCGGCGAAGAGCTCAACGGTGATCTCTCCAACCCGGCGGCCCTCCTCGCCAACCCCGGCCCCGATGGAATTTCGCTGTCTGAGGCGCTTCAGGCGGTGCAGGCAGATACCGGCGCCCACGAAACCATAAATTTTGACCCCTCGTTAAGTGGTGTTGTCATCACCATCACTCAACCCCTGCCGCCTATCAACCGCGACGGTGTCACACTGGATGGTGACATCAACGACGACGGCATCGCCGATATCACCCTTGATTCTTTTGGAGAATTACACGAAGGATTGCAGATCCAGGCTGCATCTGACGTGGTCATCGAGGGTTTTCAGCTGCGCAACTTCACTTCCAATGGGATAGAGATCACCACGATTCCCCAGCAGGATGTTTCCATCATGGAAAACATTTCCTTACGCAATAACATCCTCACCAACATTGGCTGGAGCGCGATTCTCATCGGCAATTTTCGCGACCACGCGGTAATCCGCAACGTTGAGCTGAGTGGGAATACGCTCAAAGGCTACCGGTTTGGCATCACGATCCATGCCGGTTTCGCTGACAACGCCAATTACAACGAGATCTCAGACATTTCGATCCAATCCAATACATTGATTGCGTCTGCGCCTGTGATTGGCATTTACGTTTCTCCCACAGGGCTTGCGAATCTATCTCATAACACGATCAGCAACATCCAGATCAAAGGCAACCACATAAGCGGACACACCAGCGTATCGATCCTGATCGACGATGGCGCGGAAAACTGTCAGGATAACCTGACCAGCGATATCATCATTGCTGAAAACCAGGTGAGCGGTTCACCGGTCAATATCGAGATGCTCAGTGAATCCGGCGCCAACTCGTCAGGAAATCAACTCACCAACGTGACGATCACCGACAACCAGTTTACGGGCGGCGGCATCCAGTTTAGCGGTGCCACGGGTTACAATGCCCACAATAATTCCACCACGGATATTCTGATCGAGCGCAATATCATTTCTAACTGCGTCGCCAACGGGATTTCTTTTTACGCAGGCACCGGCGGAGCGCACGACAACCTGCTGGAGAACGTCATCGTGCGCAGCACGTTGATTAACGGATGCCGTGACGCAGGTATTTTGCTGCACGGTGATGAAGGAAAGAGCCGCAATAATCAAATCAAGAATGTCACCATCAGCAATCTGACCCTGGTGAACAACGGCGTCGAAAGCCTGTGGGCGGGCGGGTTGAATATTAACACTCTCGATACCAGCAACACCATTAACGGGGTGAATGTAATCAACACGATCCTGTGGAAGAACGGCGGTAACGACGCGATCCGTGGGTCTGAGTCACCCACCACTGTAACTTATTCGCGCCTCAACGATGCGCGCTTCACCGGACACGATAATAACTTCAACATCGATCCCGGGTTTGTCGATCCTGCCTCAGGCGACTACCATCTGCAACCCGCCTCGCCCTGCGTGGATTCGGGTGCCCCTTCCGCGGAGGACGCAGGAGCACTGGATCTGGACCATGCACCACGAGTGCAAGACGGCAACGGTGATGGTCATGCTGTTGTAGACCTCGGTGCTTATGAAAACAAGACCTCTCCTGTACCCATCATTCAGAAGACCAAGGAGCAGAGTACCGCTGATCGATCGCCGCAGGGATTGGTATGTCTGACCTCTGGGTTGCTGCTGGTTTTGTTTTTGTTATTTCGTAAACGGAGACCCTGATACACAGCCTCACCCTCGGAATGAAAACGCTCACTTACATCGTTCATCGCCGCAATCAGCTTCGGTGCCATCGGTGGCGTGCTGGGGGCGATCTTTCCTAAAACCATGTTTGGCCTTGCCGATCTGGTCATCTGTCCTGCACCATCCGAATTGAAGTTCGAATCCTGGTACGACGGTTCGAGCAACCAGATCCATGTGTATTGTGTCAACGAGCTGACCCGCTAATCGCGCGACCAGACCCTGCTGGCGCTGGGTGTGATCCTGGGCGGTATTTTCCTCATCATCTTCTGGATCGCTCTCATTATCCTGCTGATCATCCGCGCTGCGCAGCGAAAGAAATATGGCGTGTAGAAAACAGAAAAAAAGATCCGGGCATCCAAATGGATGCCCGGAATGAAATTTAGTATTTTCGCTATCGGTTTTCTACTGACACCAGAACTCGATCTCGTCTCCGTCGCTGACTGACCCGCTGCGCGAAGCACCGCCGCAGCCATAGGCGGTGTAAGTGTACGACCCCGAACAGATGCTCAGGGTTTGCGTACCCGGTGAAACATAGAACGTATAGTTATACGGTCCTTTCAAATACAGCGTCAACTGCCCGCCGGTGTCATTCTGGATCACGATCCACGCGTTCTGGTCACAGTCCGGTATCGCAGCAGTCGGAATAAAAGCAAGAGTGGGCAGCGGCATAGGAGTAAAGATTGGCAAGATCTCAATATTGACCGGGATGGTGGCCAGTTCTCCCCAGATCCAGCAGCCGCTCGCCGGATCGTTGGGGTTCTGGACGTAGTAGAAATCGCTGCCCGAGGTGCGGCCAAGCACGATCACATTCGTTCCCTGCGGAATGGTCACCTCAATCGGATACCCCGTAGAAGGCCCGCTGCGGCAGTTGGTGTTCTTGGTCACCGAGACCCACGCCTCTTCAACGGTGGGGGTGGCTTCGGGCTCCGGTGTTGAGGTAGGGGCGATGTAGACTTCCTGTGGTGCTTCAGTATCGGCATACTCGCCGCCAGATTCAGTGCCGCAGGCCAGCAGCAGAAGAACAACGGTAAAGATCAATGCAAGCCGCAATGAGGTTGATCTAAACATGGATCACCTCCAAATCACAGGCCGGGTGCGAGAAATTCAAATTACTCGCACCAGAATTCGATCTCGTCTCCATCACTGGCCGAACCGGTGCGCGAAGCACCGCCGCAGCCGTAGGCGGTGTAGCTGTACGTTCCAGGGCACACGCTGATCATCTGTTCACCTGAAGCAATGTAGAAAGTGAAACTGGCCGGACCTTTCATGTAAATGGTCAGCTGCGCGCCGGTATCGTTGATGATCTTGATTGAGGCGTTGCGATCGCAGGCTGGCGTGGGGGTGTATGGAACCGCCGTGGGAATCGGCATGGGTGAAGGTGTGGGCGTTATCGTGGGCAAGATCACTGGCGTCACCAGGTAAATGTACTCGTAACGGGTACCCGCCGGGTAAGTATCCCAGCCGTCGAAGATCTCAGCGTCGAATTCGTAGCCAATGCGGATCTGGTGCGGCTCTCCAATCTTCCAACCAGAGGTGATGATACCGGTGAAAATGGAAGGGTACCCCGGATCGGGATTATCCACCGTGTAAGCTACATCTTGAGCGGTAAAGCGTTCATCATAATAATCATGCCCATCGATCTCGAAGAAGAAGTGGATATGTTGGATATTCTCCGCGAGGGCAGCCTCGTCTTTGGCAATCCATCCAATACTGAAGTAAACGTCTTTATCTGGTGGGATTTCCACATAGAATTCTTGACCTGCCGGAATCTCTTGTGACGTAAAAGAATTGATACTCGAAGCCTCAGGGCAATAACGCAAATACGCACATGGAGTAAGGTTGATCGCAGGAAGCGGAGTTGGCGTGGCGGTTGAGGTGGGCGTCACGCTGGGCGTCATCGTGGCAGTGGGTGTGTCGGTGGGCGTGGGTGTGGATGAAGCGAATAAACCTTTTAAAACATTCGGTCTGAAATTACAGCTCATCAGAACGAGGATTAAAAATGCTAACAAGAGCAAACGCAGGGTCTTCGAGTGGGCCATCTTTATACCTCGCAGTCATGATCAGGGCCATACATATGAAAAAAAGGTATTCATATTGATAATAGTGGAGTTTATGAATTAAAGCAATTAATTCTGAGATAAATCCTGTTAATCATCATTCCCCTCAGGATTCATCCAGGGAAATGCAAAGAATGCGCTTTCTATCCAGGTTCCAGAACGATCCGTCTAGTAGCCGACTTCTTTGCGCTTGCGCTCGTACTCTTCCTGGCTGATGAGCCCTGATTTGTATAAACGTTCCAGGTCGTCGTGAGGTGTTACCTTTACCTCTTCGACCATCGGGCCAGCCTGACCTTTCGTCATCACATAAGTCTTGGATGCCTTCTCATGCGGATATTGCTGTGTCCGTCCAAGACCGGCGATGAAAACCCAGCCCAGTATGGAAGCCGTGACCACAATACCAAACAAAATGACCACCCCAAGCAAATACAACAGCACTGCGCGCAGAAGAGATGAGCGCCAACCGGGCTTTTCGCCATTGACGTCGACCACACGCAGACCCAGTGCCATTTTACCCAGCGTGCGCCCGAGGGTGGCGGTCATCACGGTATCATAGGCCATCAGCAGCAGCAGGAAGATAAAGGCAGTAAGCAAGCCTAAGAACGTAGATTCAGATTCTGAGCTTCCTGTAATATCCGTGAAAGGAATGGTGACAATTAATGTAAGCGGAAAGACCACAAACGCACCAATAGCCAGGTCGATCAGACGTGCCACCAGCCTCCGATAGGGCGATGCCAATCCTGGAATTTGAATCTGAGGTGATTTAACACTTCTCATACAGTCGCCTCCGGTTCCACTTCATTAAGATCGCTGAATTTTTGCGCATATTCCGGTCTGGTGATGGAAATGCCAATGTTGAAACCCTGACTGCCGTCTAGCCTTGTGACTTCATTGAGCGATGCCGTAACAGTTTCTTCAACAAATTTATTCTTAAAAATTGACTTGACCGGAAAACGGATGATCAAATAGAAAACAAGCCAGGCGATCACGATACCAGCTGCGATCAACAACCCACAGCACACAAATTGCGTACCTGGCGTGTTTGCAGAGAGAGATGTTAAGAAGATACCCAGTGGAATGCCAAAAACGAGAGCGAGGACGTAGACCACCATATTCAGACGCCGGGTTGCCTTAACCTTTTTGAAGCAGGGTTCACAATAGGGGATGCCTTTCACCTGCGTGCGTACCTGACCCACATTCTTCATCTTGCGCGTCAGGTTGATGTCATCGGTTAGTGTGGGCACGGCCCCACACACCACGCACTCGTGGGGCCATTTCACAGCATCCACATTCTCCTCAACAACGAATGCTCCGCCCACCTTACGGATTTTCGCTTTTCTTTCAGCGACCGCATCCATAAAGACTCCTCCTTTTGATCAAACGACAGAAGAATCTAGATGCCTTTGACTATGCGATTTTCATGCAAGCGAGGATAATGTCTCAAATTGTGGTGTAAAAAGCAATTGACAAAAGAGTCATCGTGTGGTTTCTTGAAGGTCTCATACACCAATTCAAGAAAGGGAACACACGATGACCACAGCAACTATAGCAT
>DAOUGR010000043.1:0-57766 GCA_034429135.1 Anaerolineaceae bacterium
TTTGTTTACGTGCTTCGAGGGTGCTGTGCGACCCTCTCCGCCTTAGACTCCTCGAATAGAGGAGTTTTTGTTTACGTGCTTCGAGGGTGCTGTGCGACCCTCTCCGCCTTAGACTCCTCGAATAGAGGAGTTTTTGGTTACGTGCTTCGAGGGTGCTGTGCGACCCTCTCCGCCTTAGACTCCTCGAATAGAGGAGTTTTTGTTTACGTGCTTCGAGGGTGCTGTGCGACCCTCTCTGTAAAAAAAATAGAATGCTGGTCATCATCAAGTAATATGATGAAGCGTGTTTTGAAATTATGGTTTGTGTGTGTTTTATTGGGATCTGATGGTTTTAAAATAAAAAAACGGAAATAAATATCAATGCGTTTTCACTGATCTTAATGAAACGATTGGCAGGCACGAGGAGATGTCTGCCAATCTTTAGGGAGTGAACTCCACCGTTCCTTTATGGTCTTCCGGTGGAATAACACACTGTTGATACTACCGGTAAAAAGTGTGTTATATAGATATTATATGTCAAAAATATCCAATATGCAATGGATCAATTTTCTATTTCTTTGATTTAAATATTTTTTCCCATTCTTCAACTTCTGTGTCTGTGAGATGTTTTTCTCGTTCTTCCTTTATAGCCTGTGGACTGGATAATACTTTCTTGATTTCCTGAGAGAATTGTTCCGAAGACATGACATTGGCATGAAGTGCTTTCGATTCGACCTGAACACTGTGATCTGAGGTGACCACTAATATATTCCGCGCGTTTTTTCCGGCTGATCGCAAAAATGCAATAATTGCGTCATCTGCTTTGCGATCAAGACGGATGTGATGCACGTGAATTAATCCATGATGAGTCTCCTGGCGAAATCCGGGTGGGGCCCCATCAAAAAACAATTCAATCCGAGTCTGTGATAGACGGCAGTAATCTGATAAAAGCCCTAATAACTTAATTTCGTCATCAAGATCCTCCAACCGAAATCCAGGAATTTTGGGTATTAAATTATGACCATCAATC
This sequence comes from Anaerolineaceae bacterium, assembly GCA_034429135.1. Taxonomy (GTDB): domain Bacteria; phylum Chloroflexota; class Anaerolineae; order Anaerolineales; family Anaerolineaceae; genus UBA6107. The sequence continues at coordinate 1,010 of DAOUGR010000043.1, forward strand.
GCGATCGTTTTCAATTTTGAGGCACCTCCATAAACATTTTACTTTGAAATTATGCTATGATTCAAAAAGTCCTGCGGATTGCTCATGAAAAAGATCATTCCATACCTCATCTTGAATTTTTTTATATCAGCCGCTGCGATGGCGATCGTTTTACTGATTTGGGATGCAACACATAAAGCACCTGAGGTTGCCCTATCTACTGATTCACAACCAACGGATTTTGCTATTGTTACAAAACCAGCTCCAACAGCGCTACCACTTGATGCACCGACCATTGAAATTCAGATCGTGGTTGGTGCAGGGGATATTAATTTGGAACGCATTCAACTGGCCAGCGTTGCTGAAACAGCGATTAATCTCCAGGGTTGGAAGATCAGAGATGAACAACACAATGAGTATATTTTTCCGTCATTAATTATCTATCCCGGGGGTGGATTGAATCTTTATACCCGTTCAGGCGTGAATACTTCAATCGAGGTGTATTGGGGCATGAAAACAGCTCTGTGGAATTCAGGTGAAACTGTTGAATTGCTAGATGCAGATGGAAATCTGCGCAGTTCATATCGGATTCCTTAAAAAATTGATGAATTACGGGTATGACTTTTGGATTCAGGTACAATCAAAACAATGATCTTTTCAGTTCGTATTTCACACTCGTAAATTGGATATGACGTTATGACACAGGCCTTGTATCGAAAGTGGCGTCCCCGTAAATGGGAACAGGTGGTTGCACAGGATCACGTGGTGGCAACCCTGCGTAATGCGATCAAATCAGACCGGATAGGGCATGCTTACCTGTTTTCAGGCCCGCGCGGAACCGGGAAAACAACGACCGCACGTCTGCTGGCAAAAGCTGTCAATTGCCTTTCAGACGATCTGGCGAACCGTCCTTGTGACGAGTGTAAGAATTGTCAAGCCGTCAATGATGGGCGTTTTCTGGATCTGATCGAGATTGATGCCGCCTCTAATACCAGTGTGGAGGACGTGCGCGACCTGCGGGATAAGATTAATTTCGCGCCAACAGACGGCAAGTATAAAGTTTACATTATTGACGAAGTTCATATGCTTTCCACTGCGGCTTTCAATGCGCTGCTCAAGACACTGGAGGAACCACCTCCTCACGCGATTTTCATTCTTGCTACCACCGAAGTGCACAAGATCCCGGCAACAGTGCTTTCGCGCTGCCAGCGGCATGAATTCCGGCGTATTCCTGTGATGGAGATTGTCAAAACATTACAGGGGTTATGCCAGGATGAAAAGATTGAGGCAGATGAAGATGCTCTGATTCTCATTGCACGACAATCTACAGGAGCCTTGCGGGATGCAATCTCGCTGCTTGACCAGTTATCATCGACAGGTCAGGCCATCACCCTTGAGCTGGCGCAGGTTGTTTTAGGAACTGCAACCAACCAGCTGGTGATTGACCTCATCGAAGCGATCGAAAAAAATGATCATTCGGGTGGATTGGCAACGATTCACCGTGCACTTGATAGCGGCAGTGATCCACGGCAGTATGCGCGGCAGGTTGTGGAATACCTGCGCAACTTGCTGCTCGTGCGTATGGGAAACGAAAAACAGATCGAAGCGACGAAAGAAAACAAAGCGCTCATGCGCCAGCATAGTGAAAAATTTGACATCTCAGTGTTAATGGAGTGGATTGGCTATTTTAATGATGCGATCAATGATTTACGGACGTCATGGCAGCCCAGCCTTGCGCTTGAGATCGCTTTTGCAAAGAGCATAAATACTGGCCATGCTGAAAAAAGGCTTGAAGCAAATTCAGAAACCCCGATTCGACGAGATTCTGAAAGACAGGTTGAGAGTAAAAATATCGATATTCCACGAAAAGTGGTAGAGCCGGTCAAGGAGAAACCAGCGGTTGAAGAAAACCCAAAGACTGAGCACGTTGTTTCATCATCAGTTTCAATCGCCGGTGAAGGAATTTCCACACAGGAAATCCTTTCAGTATGGAACCAGATCAGAGCAGAGGTGAAGCAGCGGCGTCCTCAAACCGAAGCGCTGCTGAATTCTCAACGCCTGGTTCAGGTTAAAAACGGGGTTTTGATTCTGGGATTTCCCAGCGATGTACTTCGATCGAAAATGGAGAATTCAGAAAATATCGAAGTCACCCAGCGCGTGATTAAAGGGATTCTCAATAAGGATGTTCCTATTGAGTGCATTGTTGTTGGTGATAAAGCAGGAAGTTCCGCCCTGGATACAGATGTAGACCCCGATGGTCTGGTTCGAACGGCACTTAACCTGGGTGGTAAACTCATTCATAAAGATTAATGATCGAACAGGAGTAAAAAATGGCAAAAGGATTTAATCGACCTCCGATGGGCGGAGGAGCAGGCGGGGGAATGATGGCGCAAATTAAACGTCTGCAAGAGCAGATGGAAGCCGCGCAGCAGGAATTAGCTGTGACTACCGTCACTTCTTCAGCCGGCGGCGGCGCTGTTAAAGTTACCATGACCGGCGATCAAAAATGTAAAGAAGTGATCATCGATCCGGAATTGCTGAAAGATGCCGATGCTGAAATGCTGCAGGATCTTGTGCTCTCAGCAGTCAATCTTGCACTGGATGATTCCCGCAAGCTGGCTTCTGAAAAGATGGGGCCGCTGGCTGGCGGTATTCCTGGATTGGGATTTTAATTAATCAACGCAATGCCTATCTTACCTTTACCCATTCAGAATTTGATTGAAGCCTTAGAACGGTTGCCTGGAATTGGCCCAAAATCTGCTTCGCGGCTGGCGTTCTTTCTGCTGCGAGCACCAGATGAATTATTGCACCAGTTGTCAAGCGCGCTGACTGACCTAAAGACCACAACTGGCTCTTGTTCGCTATGTTATAACATCACTGTTGCAGGACAAGACCTGTGTGAAATCTGCTCCAATCCGAAGCGGGCAGATGGGACCATTTGTGTGGTGGAAGAACCGCTGGATGTACTGGCTTTGGAGCGAACCGGGGGATTCAACGGGCGTTATCATGTTCTGCAGGGAGTGCTTTCTCCAATCGAGGGGATAAGCCCTGATGACTTAAAAATTAAGCCCTTGATTGAACGCGTACGCAGCGGTGAAGCCAAGGAGATCATCCTCGCAACCAACCCCAGTATGGAGGGCGATGCTACCGCGCTTTATTTGCGTCAGCAGCTGCTGCCGCTGGGAGTGCGCATCACCAGGTTAGCCCGCGGGCTGCCAGTGGGAGGAGATCTGGAATACGCGGATCAAAACACGCTTTTGAGGGCACTGGCTGGAAGGCAAGAGATGCAATAAATAAAAAAAAACCGAAGCATCGCTTCGGTTTTTTGATTCCGATTCTTCACTGATTACCGTTTGAAGGCTGGTATCTCGATTTTCTTGCCGTTTTGTTCCACAATAAAATATGGCAGCCAGATCACCGCAAATACGTCTGTAAAAATATCGCTTTTGGCCGGGCGGATGCTGATTTCGGTGATCTCATCAACGACATGAGCCCATTTCTCATTGACTTCTTTAACCACTTCTTCTTTGGCTTTTTGAAGTTCTGCGAGCTGCTGCTGGTATTGTTTTAAGGTTTGCTGTTCTGCTACAAGCCGATCCTTTGCCTCTGAAGCCATTCTGGTTTTGGTGATTGTGCTGGTTATACTGCGTTTTCTTCCTGTCAACATGCCAAAAACCGCTGCACCGCCAGTGGCTAGGGTTTCGAGCCGGCGTTGATTGACAGAATTTTCAGCCGAGTTAACATCCAACTGCTGGGATTCAATTTTTCGCTGCATGGCGGCGATTTTTGTGTCGAAGGTCTTGGTTGCTTTATCGATTTCGGCGCGAATCGTATCTTCAACAGCTTCACGGCATTTTTGATGAAATTCTGCTGCAGTCATTTCAGGTGTGGCATAGACTTTGAGTTTTGTGTTGGCTTTTAGTTTCAACGCGCCACTGCGGTACAGCCACTCGAGAAAATCTTTTTCTAACGCAGCAACTCTCTTACTATCCGATAGCCACGCAGGCACAGGATGAAATTGGGTTTTGGGAAGAGGCTGGGTTTCTAATTTTTGTTTATCGATGGCTTCTCCGGTAAAGTCTTCCCAACGCACCAGCCCGCTGCCTGGTTCTTCAAGAATGGCTGATGTCTTACAAATCTTTTCAATATTGTATTGACGGGAGAGGTATCGTACTTCAGCCTGTGCAAGGATTCCTGCACGGTAGACGATCCCTTCAGAAGTGACTTGATTTGCAATGCCTGCTTCTGTTGTTGATTCACTGATTCCCAGATTATTCGGTAGGAAGTATTCAGAAATACTGCCAGGAATGGCCGGGCGGCTGGCGGTAATTCCAGAGCCTTCTTTTACACCGCTGGCTTTCTTCTGTGCTGGTTGAACTGCCGATTCAGTGAAAGTTACAGCCCCGCTGCTCTTAACCAGCGCGTTGGCAGCTGCCAGTTGATCACGGGTCATAGGGCCGGCCAGATAATTTAACGCCCAGCGGGTGTTGAAAAGGATAGGAGCAGATTTATAGACACTATGTAACAAGAAAACGCGTTTCTGTAATCCTGAAATCAGTTTGTCGAGTGTTTTCAGGTCGGTGGTTCCGCCTGCTGATGACAATCCGTCAAGCAAACGCTGTTTATCTTGATCCGTCTGCAAGCGGCCGATCATCCAGGTGCCGGCGTTTGAGAGGGCTTTGTAATCGACGTCAACCGGGTTCTGAGTGGCCAGGAGCAATCCAACACCAAAAGCGCGAGCCTGTTTGAGCATGCGCAGCATCACTGTTTTAGAAGGCGGATTGGCAATGGGCGGAAGATATCCCATGATCTCATCGAAATAGAGGATAGCGCGTAAATTTCCGGTTCCCCGCTGCCCGCGCATCCAGCTCTCGACAGCAGCAAAAAGCAATGTCACAAAAAACATGCGCTCATTTTCGCTCAGATGAGCTAGATAGAAGATCGAGTGGCGCGGCTTTCCATCTTTGGTGTAGAGTAATGCGCCAATATCGAGCGGCTGACCCTGCTGCCAGACCTGGAAGGATGGTGAGGCGAGAAAATTGTTCAACAACAATGCCAGTTCAAAGCGGTCTTTTTCGGGGAAGAAGGAATCCATCGGGAACGCCCCGAGGCGATCCATGGGTGGGTTTTGAACCTGTAAAATAAGATCAGTGAGCGTGAGAGAACTGCCACCTGACCAGGCTGTTTCGATAAGGTTTGAGATAAGGATATGCTCACGCGAACGCAGTGGATCGATGTTATTCAAACCTACCAGGCCTAAAAGCGCTGTAACCGTTGAAGAGATCCTCTCGCGCAACACTTCAGCATTCTCTTCCCATGGAATCGATGGAGCTTCAAAAGATGAAAGGATATTCACCGGGATACCGGAACTGGAGCCAGGGGAGTAAATGGTGTAATCGGCTGCGTCTGCCAATGCTTGCAGGTCACTTTGACCTAACCCCCAGTCTTGAAGGCCTTTTTTCCAGCGGGCAGCAGTTTCTTCTGCCATTTGAGGAACCGTTTTACCCTCTCTTTTTGCTGCCTCCGGATCGATCCATGGTTCAAAATCAGCCGCCTGTTGGGCTGGAAAATGCAGCAGGAGGTTGGTCAGGTCCCCTTTTGGATCGACGATGATCGCAGGGGTGCCGTGTAGAGCGGCTTCTTCGAGCAAACCAATGCAAAGCCCGGTTTTGCCAGATCCGGTCATGCCGGTGACGACTGCATGCGTGGTGAGATTTGCAGGGTCTAATGAAACGATTTCATCTGACAGGGTGTTTTTCTTGGGATCGAAAACTTTCCCAAGGAAATAATTAGGATTCGAAGGAGACATATCACACCGCCTGAATTTTTAATTATTATAGAAGATTTTACTCATGAGCGTTTGAATAAGATGGCCTGATTCTTGTATCTTCTTTTGCTGCGAGCATTCGCATGGATTATCCGTTGTATAATCAAGCAGATTCAAGAGGTTTAATCTTGTTTAACCTGAATGTTCATCCTGTCATCATTCAAGACGGAAAACTCGGCAAATCTCTGCCGGGATTGTTTACGCTCGTTCCCCCACGAAAATGCGCACGAGGTCGAGAATCTGATCAACTGGCGGGATTGATTCAATTAACCGGGCAGACGAGTATCACCCCCGATGCGTTGCAAGATTGGCTGCTTTCAAAAGCCGCTCAATTTTACAAGATACCTGGTACGGTGACCAGCGCAATGCGTTTTCTGGCTGAATCGATTAATTCTGAGTTACTCGAAAGGAATGCGAAACGAGCTGGCGATGGATCGCAGGTAAATGGTTCTCTATGTTTGATTGTGATTCGGCGCAATGTGGTGTTTACACTGGTTATTGGACAGGCACGTATTTTTGTGCTATCGAACCAGGATGCTTTTGAATACGAAGATCGTGAAAACCATCCCCGCGGATTGGGTGTGGTGGAAAATATCGTCTGCCGGTTTGCGCAAACAGAAGTTACAGAGAACGCTGCCATTCTACTGGCGCCCCAGGTTAACCGCGCCTGGTCAGTGGAATCGCTCCGCGGAGGTGCACTCCTCTCCATTGATTCGCTAGCACGCAGGATTTTTAACCAGGCACCACCAACGCTAACAGGTGCATTGATCAGGCTGACGGCAGGTAACGGACAGGTTTCCTATTCGCCGCTGCGATCTGCTGAAGCATTCCAGGATAATACTTCAACGAATTTAGATTCCGAGAGAAAGACGGAAGCCTCTGTTAGTGAACCTCGCGAAAGCCCCGAAGCCAAAGAACCGATAACGACTCAGTCATCGGTCACGGTTTCTCAACTTCAACAAAAAGAGATCGTCAAGCAGGTTGATCTTCCATTACCAGCAGAAAACGAAAGACAAGATACTGCACCGGTTCAAGATTTATCACCCGCAGCTACCCCGATTGACCGCCGCAGACCATCTGATAAGACAGAGCAGCTTAAGAGAACCTCTGAGTCTGCTGTCACCAGCGCGGAGATCAAAGCTCAGGTTGGAAGTTATGCAAAAGCGGTGGATGATTTTCAAAACAAAGCCAAGAAGGGAATTTCCCAATTCTTGGTTAAGCTGCTGCCAGGGTCGACAGGAGAATCCCCGGCGCTTCCACAGTCGGTCTTGCTGATCACAGCGATCGCAGTTCCGATTTTGGTTGTTGCACTGGCAAGTTTTGTTTATTTTCGCAAAGGTGCCAGTCAGCAGTTCGATCTCTATTTCCAACAGGGACAGTTGTATGCAGCTCAGGCGCAGAACCTGTTGGATGATCCAGCCGGTAGATTGGCGAATCTTCAACAGGCGCTCTACTTCCTTGAAAAAGCGTCTGAATTCGGACAATCCGATGATTCAAACCTGCTTCGTTCTCAAATTCAGACCGAATTGGATTCGATGCAAGGGATTGTCAGGCTTAATGTAACACCTATCAGTTCGATTGGATTGGCTGAAAATGTAAATATCACTCAAATGGCAGCCACAGCTACCGACCTGTATCTTCTCGATTCGATTTCAGGAAGGGCGTTGCGTTTTTATTTATCTGGAGCCGAGTATGTTCAAGATCCTGAATTCGATTGTGGACCAAATCCTGAAAACCCATTAAGCAACATTGGCAAGCTGGTAGATATCCTGCCGCTTCCAGCGGGTAGTTCCTTTAATGCGACATTACTCGCCATTGATGCTGTCGGAAACATCGAGTTTTGCAACCCTGGTGATTCAGGCGCGATTGTCAGCCTGATTCCTCCCGATGCCGGGTGGAGGCAAATTCGCTCGATTTCGCTCGATGATAAATATCTCTACGTTCTCGATCCCGAAATGAATGCAGTGTACCGTTTTCAGGAAGTTGAAGAATCTTACAGCGAAAAACCGACCCTGTATTTTGACAATGTGGTACCTACATTAACCAATGCTATTGATATTGAGGTCAATGGAGATGAATTGTATATACTGCGCTCCACCAGTGAAATGGTGGAATGCACTTACAGCCACATGAAGGATTACAAACTAACCGAATGTACTGACCCGGCGCCTTATGGTGACATGCGGACTGGTGAGAGCCCTCGGGCGATCAGTTTCCCTGATGCTCAATTCATCCAAATGCGCATGACTTCTGCACCCGATTCTTCACTCTATCTATTGGATGCAAACGGACGTAATCTTTACCATTTCAGCCTGCAGCGTAATTTGCAAAAAATTCTGCACCCGGGGTTTTTGGATGAAGGTTTCGCACCTGATATCGCACCGACGGCGGTTGCTGTATCACCGGCCAAAATCGTTTTTCTGGCGTATGGCAGTCAGATTTATCACGCTGCACTCCCCTGACCCCAAAAACTCACCCAACGAAAAAATGGGTGAGTTTTTATTATGATGCCAAAGAAGATACTACGGTTACTTTATGAAATGACGAGCAGGGGGATGGGGATAAAAGTGAGAATAAAGATGATCAGAGCGATCCCTCCCAGAATTTTGCGGCCGGTTCCCAGTTCAGTGATCTGATCCAGCGGCTCGGCATAAATGCGCCCGAGCAGAAAAACCAGAACTGCCCAGATCCACCAGCCAGACCAAACAAAGCCTAATCCGAACAGCGCGATCAGAATAAAGGGCAGAATGCGGCGCGACCACTTTTTTCCGAAAAGCAGATGGAAGATGTGACCGCCATCAAGCTGCCCGGCAGGAATAAGATTGAGGGAGGTAACAAGCAAACCTGCCCATCCGGCCCATGCGACCGGGTGAATCATCACATCCAAACCACCGTAAGGGAAAGGTCTACCCGTAAAGAAGTATTTAATCCAGTAGAGGATAGGATTTACACCGCCATAACTTGCCGGCTGGGGCAGCAGTTGATCAAAGCTAATATATTTGAGGAACAGGTAGGTGAGTGAATTGCCTTCCATCTGGATTCCCTCACCGGCTGGGAAACTCATCGGGATTGTGTCTAACCGTGACAAGGATAGACCGATCAGGATGACGATGACCGAGACGATGTACCCGGCGATTGGACCGGTAATACCGATATCCATTAAAACACGCTTGTTCTTGGGAACTTCTTTCATGTTAATAAAAGCACCCATCGTGCCAAGCGGAGTGAAGGGCAGTGGGATAAAAAATGGCAGGGTCACATGAACGCCGTGGGCACGACCTGCGATGTAATGACCGAATTCGTGAGCAGCAAGGATCCCTAATAAACTGACTGCAAACGGCCATCCTGCTTCAATCAGCTGGCCGGCTGCGGTAATCCAATTCTTCGAAAGTGGATCTTCGAGGCTGGTCAGACCCCCAGAAAGCAGTACACTGATAACCGTTAAGATGAACATGAGCAGGTTAATCCCGGGTCTTGAAGGTTTTGGGTCTGGCTGAGAAGGGACTAAAAGAATTACCTGGGTGTCGTTTTCTTTCCTAAACAAAGGGGTGAGCGAATAGGGTTTTAGGGATTCAGATAGCTGATCATACGCGGCAGCCGTATCTGTAACAACCAGGTGACCGCGATATCGTTTAATGAATCCTAACTCGGCATTTCCATCGGTGATATCCTCTACAGCGAAAATGCGCCTGACAAGCTGGTCAAGATGCTGTGTGGTCTCGAACTCATCCATTTGGCAGCTCCTGTTCTGGAATCAAAAGGCGGGAATGGATGGGAGTCGAACCCACCACGGCCCGCAAAGCGACCCGCCACCGATTTTGAAGACCGGGGAACCCACCGGGGCTCATCCACTCCCGCGATTAAGAATACCCCAGCCATGATGATTTGACAAGCAAACAATGAGAGAAAAGGACCCGTTGGTTAGAAAATGAAAGGGAATGTGGATACGAGCCAGGGTGAAAGTTCCAACACAGCCAGACCGGCAACAATTCCCAGGGCTATACCGACAATGACATCTGAAAGATAATGCACACCCATCCATACCCGGGCAAGACTCACCAGAGGAGCCCAGATCACGAGGAGGATTCCAAACCATAAGGGACCGGCAGCTATGGCAATTACAGCCAACATGGCGGTTCTGGCGGCGTGACCGGAGGGGAAGGAATGTGGATCGGTATTCCGGTAGATTGCTCCCCATTTTCCTTCTGGGCGGCGGCGCTTGATCGAGAATTTAATCATTAAGACGATGACAGCCAGACCAACGGAACCAGCAGCCATCAATGCTGTTAGCTGGTGCCACAGCCCTTTCGTTGTTAGCCAAATGATGAACAGCGCCAGCAGAATGAACCAGGAATCACCTGAATGGGCAAAGAAAATCCCAAATGGCCTGAGTTTCGACTGCGGTTCTTTAATACGGAGCCTGGATGTTAGCTCGACATCCAGTTCCAGAAGTCTGGTGAAGGTCATAAGTCCAATTCTACCGCAGCAAATCCTTTTCCACGATTTCGAACTGGAATGGTTTATCAACGTCCATGCCGATCTCGGCAAATGGCGAGCGAACAGCTTTGCCCGTGATACCCAGACGTTTGCATACGCGCTTCGCGGCATCATCCAGGGTGAGCCTCCTCAACGCCATCAGCACCAGTGTATCAATACCAATCAAAAAAGCCTGTTTTAGAGGGTTCTTGCGGTTTTTGATCAATTGTTCCCATAGCCCTGCTGGGTGAAGTACGGCTTTTTTTCGGATGTAATTCAGATCACCACCGCACACATCACCATCTTTGATTTTTACATAGGTGCGTTTTGAATTTGGGAAGCGTTTTTCCATAACGGCGCGGTCAAGAACGGTGTAACATACGTCCAGATCATATTTTTGATACATTTCAATACTTTGATCGATGATTTCTGCAGTTAACGTCGGAATATCAGCCGAGATGGTGACCACATGAGTGTTCTGGGGATGAATCCGGTCGAAATATTTACACCCTTGCTGGATGTTGCTGATCAAGGAGCCTTCATCTTTTAGGAAGGCGATTTCTTTTTTGCAGTGTAAGTTGTTTGCTTCATCAATGCCAATTACAACAACACTTTCGACCAATTTTGCATCAGAAAGAGCATCTAATACCCATTGCACCATGGGTTTGCCTGCAATATTGACCAGCGACTTAAGCCCATCAGGCGCCATTTCGTAAAGTGGATCTTCGCGGGTTGATTTTCCGCCAGCCAGAACGATGACATCCATGTTACAACTCCTTAACCTGAGGCCGCAGGGGAATTTGCCTGATCGCTTCTTCTATGATATTGAAATAGTCACCCGGATGGGCATAATCGACAGGTTCTTTCCTTCCAAGAACAGATACGATCGCAGCTTCGATCATATTTGTTCCGAAAGAGCGGCCATCAATGATGGGAGTGGTGGTGATGAGATACTTAATCCCAGCATTCTTGAGGAATTCCTGGTCTGATGGAGTGGTGGTGTTGGTTACAATCACCCGGCCAGGTAGTTTTTCAGGCATGTGACGCCAGAGATAATGACAATCTCCGGCAACAACGGTTGCCCACTCGAAATACTTTTGATACTTTGGATTGCGCTGTTCTTGCTTTTCGCCAGTTGGATAGAGCCAACTGAATGGTAAATGTTTCATCACTGGGAGCAATGTATTGGCCAGATTGCGGATCGCTTTTTCGGAGCGCACAGGAATGCCGAGGCCAAGAGAAAACATCACATCTCCAAAGACCACGTCATAGCCGTCATCCATGAATGCGCGCGCGGTTCCCCAGCGGTCGAGGGCTACAGCCACGAGGGCGCGTTTTTCCTTTACATAACCGTTTAGTTCATTATTAATAACACTGGTGACCTGTTTTTCAAGGGTCATCTTCAACCCTGTGCCGTCAACGACCGGGGTTTGATGAACATATTTCAATAATGATTGGACGGAATCGAGTGTTGTCCATTGATCTTCGATCATGAAACCCAAGAGCGCTCCCCCTACGCCGAAACAATCGACTTTCCCATCTAATTCACCATAGAGCCTGGCAGCCTTTTCCATGTCCCCGTCAGTGCCAATTCTTTCCATGCGCACCGTTTCACCCATTAGCTGGATTTCAACGGTTTTATCACGGCGTGATGATCCTATACTAATGCTGACAGCCCGTTTCATTGGTCCCTCCAAGAAAAAATGGTGATGCAGTGTAATTACAACGAATATGGAAGAATAATACATTCTCCTTGTGCTGAGGTCAACCTTCATTGTCATTCGATACAGTTGCCAATATTGATAACCCAGTAAAAAGCGAAAAGTAATGAAATAACCGGCAGAATGTTCATTCAAATTCTGCCGGTTATTGTTCTGATTATGTCTAAGAGTTATGGATATTGGTTTGAAACCTTATCCCATAATGAATGTGGGAATGGGCATATCAATCGATCATCAAATTCCAGCGTCTGGCGGCAGAGTCAACAATTTTTTGAACGACATCTGTATACGAATATCCAGCCGCGTCAGCAGCATAGATCAGTGAAGCCTGCAAAGGGTCTGGATACATCAATGGGATGGGATTGACTTCTAAGACGTAGGGGTTACCTGTCTCATCCATGCGCATATCCATGCGGCACACATCTTTCAACTCAAGCACCTGCATGGCATGCAGCGCAATTCTCTGAAATTCGGTGGTTTGCTGCGGAGTGAGCTCAGCGGGGCAAACCCGGTAAACCTCACTGTTGAGATCTTCTTTTTGTGATGCAGAGTAGAACCCGGTGGGCGAGACGATTTCGACGATTGGCAAGACCTCGTTACCAAGAATGCCAATGGTGAATTCACGCCCTTGAATATATTCCTCAACCAGGATTAATGAGTCGACTTGTGATCTAACCCAGTTAATCTGCCTGATCAGTTCATCTTCGTTGTTTACGCGGGCTGACTCGTTGATTCCGATGGATGATCCTTCGACCGCAGGTTTAACGAATAACGGGTACCGTAAATCATGGCTGGGGATTTTTGTGTCATTTTCGACGACAAAGAAGTTTGCTGTTGGAATATTGGCTGCCCTAAAAAGCCGTTTCGCCATGGCTTTGTTATGAGCCAGTGACATTCCCAGAACCCCTGCACAGGTGTATGGAATGCGCAGGATGTCTAATATTGCAGGCATCTGCGCTTCGCGTGAATCACCATAATGACCTTCTGCGGAATTGAAACAAAGGTCTGGCGCAAATTTCACGAGTTCATCAATTGAATCCAATGTGGCGGGGAAATACCTGGCTTTGTGACCCAGGCGCTCTAGTGAATCAAGGATAGCCTCGACTGTGACTAAATCATCAAGGTCATCCCAACGCCCAGGAGGATCTTCAAGGCTTACAGGAGCATCTTCTTTTAAGTTGGCAAGAACTGCAACTTTCATTCTTTCTCCAAAAAATGTGATAAAAACAGAGGGGATTATATGACGATTCTATGATACCGCAAGAGTGCAATCATTCATCTATAATTTCTCCAAAAATCTTAAAGCGGGAGGCTGGCGATTGGGGATATAATATGCACGATTGCGGCCAAGCGCTTTTTGTTATTTCAGGGGTTTTAAGTTAAACTAGAGCAATTGAATCCGATTATTCAAGGAGGATTTCGTTATGGTCTATGTCCTGATCGGAGCGGGGATATTGGTCTGTGCATTATTGGCAGTCCTCGCGCGCCGGCTCTTACTTTCAGCAGCCTGGCTGGCACTAACCAGTGCACTTGTGGCGTTGATGACCTACCTGCTGGGCGCTCCACACATTGCGGTGATTGAATTGAGTGTTGGTGCAGGTCTGGTAACCGTGCTGTTCGTTTTTGCCATCAATATTGCAGGTGAAGATATCACTCCCCTCAAATCCCTCGTTCCCAAGCCACTGGCTGTGGGATCGATTGTTTTAGCGGGGGGATTGGCTCTTTTTCTCATTTTGCGTGCAGCAGGGGTGCTTCATCTGACACCATTGACAAATCCTGAAAGCGCCATTCTGTGGGAAGAAAGGTACCTTGATCTTCTTCTACAAATCGTGCTTATATTTTCAGGTGTGCTGGGTGTGATTGGTCTGCTGGCTAATGGAAAACACACACCAGATGTTGAGGAGCAATCATGAATCTACCAATTCCTCTCATTGTTCTCATCACGATCTTGTGTCTGGCGGGAATCGGGCTCTACTGCCTGTTAATCACCCGCAACTTGATCAAAGTCGTTATTGCTCTCCAATTGATTGTCAAAGGAGCCGTTCTGGCGTTTATTCTGGCGGGCAATATGACCGGCCAGCTGAACCTGGCACAATCGATGGCGTTGACCGTCATCGTGGCAGATACGATTGTCGCTGTGGTCGGTCTGGCGCTGGCTGTTCAGATTCGCTTAAAAACCGGTTCTCTGGATATCAAATCCCTGTCGAGTTTAAAGAGGTAACCGATGACTCCTATACTGATCGCATTAACCATTGGTATCCCCTGGCTCGGTGCTATCATCGTCTGGTTAATGGGCGACCGCCGAGAAGAGCTCACTCATTGGGTTTCAATCCTGTTTTCGATCGGGGCGGCCGTCACATCGGTGTTGCTGCTTCCGAACGCTTCTCGAGAAACTGCTCTCACGATTCCAATCGGCGGTGACTTTGGTGATTTCACTTTTGTGGCTGATGGTTTGGGAATTTTTCTAAGTGTCATAGCGGCCGTCATTGGTTCGTTGGCAGTCATTTTTTCTAAAAATTATATGAAGGGCGAAGCTTCTTTAGGCCGATACTATGCCTTCGTTCTTTTCTTTATCGGTGCAATGGTTGGATTGGTGTTGTCGAGCAATTTGCTTTTAACCTTCCTCTTCTGGGAGATCACAGCTCTTTGTTCTTATGCGCTGATCTCATTCCATAATGATGATCCAAAAGCGGTCAAAGGCGGCATTAAAGCTTTGATCATTACCTCAATCGGTGGTGTTGGATTGATGGTTGGAGCGCTCATCGTGTACGCTTATACCGGAAGTTATGATATTAATAACTTCCTTGCCAATTATTCCACCATACCCGGGAACATCCTGGCTTTACTTGCTTTTGGTTTCTTGATCGCGGCGGCGGCAAAATCTGCTCAATTTCCATTCCAGACCTGGCTTCCAGACGCTATGGAAGCGCCTTCTCCAATCAGCGCGTTAATCCATGCTGCTACCATGGTGAATGCAGGCGTTTATCTGCTGGCACGTTTTTATCCAGCATTCAAAGACGTGCCCTATTGGAGTGAGGCGGTGATGATTGTTGGCGCCCTTTCAGCCCTACTGGCTGCGGTCATGGCGCTGGTATCGAACGATTTAAAGCGTGTCCTGGCTTATTCCACCGTGAGTCAATTGGGTTATATGGTTTACGCCATTGGAACCGGCAGTGTTTATGCCAGCCAGTTCCATCTTTTTAGCCATTCCATTTTTAAAGCTCTGCTTTTCCTGTCTGCAGGTGCGGTAATCCATTCGATTGGAACCCGAAACATGCTCGAAATGGGCGGAGTGGGTAAGAAACTTCCACTCGTGAAATGGGTGTTCATTATTGGAGCACTGGCGCTGGCAGGGCTTCCCATTCTCAATGGATTCTGGAGTAAGGAATTGATTCTTGAATCCGGCTTAAAAAATGGTCCGTTATGGCTCTATATTGTCATGGTGTTTGTGGCAGGTTTAACTGCGTTATATACCATTCGCTGTGTCTGGCTGGTGTTCTTTGGCGAACCGCGCTCAGAATATCATGCTCACGCGATTGGCTGGGAGATGATAGCGGCACTCTTACCCCTGGCTGGCGCTGCACTGGTCAGCTGGCTGGCTGCCGGTCGATTCTCAGTGCTTTTAGGAGAGAAATCGTTACCTTTTCATGCGATCGAACCTTTGCCATATAAGGAAATGATGCACGAGGTTCTCTCGCTGCCGACACTGGTGGTGATGGTGGTTATCACCGCAGCAATTCTTTTGTGGGTGTTCCGTAAGAAACTGGAAGGTTTAATCAACGGTCTCAAAAGCATTCGCTGGGCGGCAGAAAACAGTTTTGGATTTGAAGCCATCAATAACGCTATTGTCAAGGTTACCCAGAGCACTGCAGAAGCACTGCGGGTGACTCAAACGGGTATCTTGAATTGGAATGTTTTTGGGATCCTGGCTTCCGTCATTATCTTACTCGCCATTCTCGTTCTGGGAGCCTGACATGACATCAAATTTCCTCTTCTCAAGTTTACTTCTTCTGCCCTTCCTGGCTGCTCCGATTGTTTACATGCTTGGGCGCTTAACAGCTCGTAACGGGAATGTGCTGGGAATCAGTCTGACACGGGCGCTAACTGTTTTCTTTTTGCTTGTGGAAGGCTGCCTCTTGTACCTCGTGGTAAAGCAGGCTCTTTCGAGTGGCGGCGCGTATCTGCTGATTGGTGATGAACCGCTCGTCTTCGATGGGATTGGTCTCATTCTCGCATGCGTTGTCCTTTTTCTGGGGCTGATGGTCACATTATTCTCTATCGACTATATGAATAATGAAAAAGGCGAAGAGAAATTTTATGCGCTGCTATTAACAACCATAGGCTCGATCATTGGACTGGGTATGTCGTATGACCTGTTCAATCTTTGGCTCTGGTTTGAAGCCATGGCGATCAGTACCTATTTATTAGTTGCGTTCTACAATGACGAACCGCCATCTCTTGAAGCCGGTGTTAAGTATCTGGTTCAATCTGCCGTAGGTTCAGCTCTGGTCATGTTTGGTATCGCGATGATATTCTCTCAGACAGGTTCGATCACACTGACCGACTTGTGGCAGTTGACATCCAGCGAGGCGCCACTGGCAAAAATTGCGGGCGTGCTCCTCATTGTAGGCTTTGGGGTAAAGACAGCGCTTGTTCCGCTGCACACCTGGCTTCCGGATGCTCACTCTCAGGCGCCATCAGGGATCAGCGCTATGCTTTCAGGTGTGGTGATCGAAGCGGGTCTGGTAGCCATGCTGCGCGCGATCAGTATGTTTGGTAAGGTTGATTTTAACTGGGGAGCCATCCTGATCGGTTTTGGCTGTCTCAACATTCTGATAGGCAACCTGATGGCACTGCGTCAGACGCAAGTCAAAAGGCTGTTAGCCTATTCGAGCCTTGCACATGTGGGGTATATGCTCTTAGGTTTTGGTTTCAGTATGGCTTTTGGCAGGTTCGAAGGTGCGGCGGGTGGTTTTTTCCACTTGCTGACTCACTCAATGATGAAAGGTCTTGCGTTTCTTGCAGCAGGTGCTTTGCTATTTACACTTCACCTATCCAAGCAGGAGCATGTTCCCCTTACATTGGATGACTTGAATGGTGCTTCCCGGAAATATCCTGTTGCCGCTTTTGCTCTGGGGCTGGCTGTCCTTGGTCTTGGTGGAATTCCACCCATGGCTGGATTCATGTCGAAATGGCAGATACTGGTGGCGGGTGTCAAAGCTGAAAACACTCTGATGCTGATCGTGGTGATCTTCGCCGCGCTGAACAGCATCCTGTCATTGGGCTATTATGCTCCCCTGGTCAATCGCATGTACCGCCACGAACCTTCGACGGCTGTTGAACAGGGCAGCAAGATGCCGGGTCTGATAATCGTTCCGTTGGTCATTCTGAGCATTGCGATTGTCGTGATTGGTGTCTGGCCTTCTTCAGTGCAGTTCTTGACTGAACAGGCTGGTTTGAGCCTTTTGTATACTTTCTTCTATTAGGAGCGTGTGATCAATGGAAATTCTTACTTCACCTCCGATTGCATTTCTGATCTATCTACCACTGGTACTGGCGTTGTACTTCTTGGGGAAGGCTCTGGTTGGAAAAGAGCATCCCACTCCTGAGAAGTCGAGCCTTTACGCGAGCGGTGAAGAAGCACAAACATCATTTGCCTCTCCGGGTTACCGGCCATTCTTCCTGATTGCCTTTTTCTTTGCGGTCCTTCATCTGGGAATACTGGTGATCGGTACAGGAAGCATTTCGTTAAAATTGCTGCCATTGATCCTCGGGTTGGTTCTGACCCTGGTAGCACTAATCCTGGGGTAACGACCAGTTAGTTATAAGGAGACAAGATCAATGGAAAACCTGGCACAAGAAGTGATGGACAAATTAAAAACGTGGGCGCGGGTAAATTCTCCGTGGGCAATCCACTTTAACAGCGGATCTTGCAATGGATGTGATATCGAAATCCTGGCGACGTTTACCCCGCGTTATGATGTGGAACGATTTGGTATCAAGCTTCAGGGTAGCCCGCGCCACGCGGATGTGTTGGTTTGCACAGGACCAGTGACACTGCAGGCGCGCGATCGACTTCTGAGGATTTATGAACAAATGCCAGAACCGAAGTTTGTTGTGGCGGTTGGGTCATGCGGTATTTCTGGAGGAGTCTTCCAGGGGTGCTATAACGTGGTTGGCGATATCAGCGAGGTGATCCCGGTGAATGTTTATATCCCTGGCTGCCCCCCTCGACCGGAAGCGATCATCCATGGGATTGTTGAACTCTTAAAGAGTCTACAGAAATAGGAATAGGGTGATCATGGATACTCAAGAACTCTTACAGCAGGCTTTAGAAATTGTCAAAGAATGGACAATCGAGGTTTCTCAACCAGAAGAAAACCGGCGGGATATTTATATCGACGCCAGGGATATCAAACCAGCTGTTAAAGCATTGCTCATAGACAGCCATTGGGGTTACCTCTCCGCGATCACTGGACTGGACTCACCGGATTACGAGATCGATGAGGAAACCAAGGAACGTAAAGTTGATCCGCAAAAGGGCAAATTGGAAGTTCTCTATCATTTCTGTAACAAAGCAGCCATTGCAACTTTGCGTGTGAGGCTTCCCTATACTGATGCCGAAATTGACTCTATCTGTGATATGCTTCCTTCGGCCTCGTTCTATGAACGAGAAGCTATGGAATTAATTGGTGTCAATTTTAGAAATACTCCCATTGCAGATCATCTGATTCTTCCAGAAAATTGGCCGGCGGGTGTGTATCCGCTACGTAAAGCTTTTAAAGGTTTAGAAAAGAAGACACAGGGATAAGGAGGAGCGAGCGATGGAAGCCAAACAAAAATCAGAAAAATTTGTTGTCCCGATCGGTCCACAGCACCCGGCACTCAAAGAACCCGGTCATTTCGAATTTACTGTTGATGGAGAAATTGTTACCAACGCAACCGCCCGGCTTGGATTTGTTCACCGAGGTATGGAAAAGGGAGTGGAAGACCGCAACTGGACGCAAGGACTGTACTTGATGGAGCGGGTTTGCGGAATTTGCTCTCATGTGCATGCAATGGCATACGCCTTGGGCGTTGAAAAATTGGCGAATATCCAGGCTCCCCCGCGGGCTCAGGCTATTCGTGAACTGGTTGCTGAATTAGAACGCATTCACAGCCACTTACTCTGGCTGGGTGTGGCTGCACATGAAGGTGGCTTTGACACCTTATTTATGTTCTCATGGCGTGACCGCGAGACGGTGATGGATTTACTTGAAACCATCACTGGCAACCGAGTTAATTACTCTGCCAATGTTCTGGGTGGAGTAAAAATTGATATCAATGATGCCCAAAAAGATGCGCTGCGGCGGGGAATGGATTTTCTTGAGGAGCGCACCAAACATTATCTAAAAGTTGTTACAGAAGATGAAACCTTCCTTGGGCGAACCCGAAAAATCGGTGTGATGACTTATGAAGAAGCAACCTTGTTGGGGGCGATTGGCCCCACAGGGCGCGCCTCAGGTGTTCAGCGGGATGTACGGGTGGATTCGCCTTATGCCGGGTATCCAGATTTTCCGGTCAATATTGTAACCAGTGTTGCCGGTGATCTAGAGGCCCGATTCGTGGTGCGCATTAAGGAACTCTATGAAAGCTATCGCCTGGTAAGAGAAATTGTGGATCATTTGCCCGGTGGTGATCTAACGGTAAAAGTTCCACGACGGATCCCAGAAGGTGAAGTCATAAGCAGGGTTGAGGCGCCACGGGGTGAATTGTTCTATTTCATGAAAAGCAACGGCACGGATAAGCCAGAGCGTATCAAAGTGAGAACTCCAAGCCTTTGCAACTGGGGATCAGTCTTGACCACAGCCATCGGGCATAAATTGGCAGATATGCCCATGATTCTGGCTGGTATCGATCCCTGTTTCTCATGCAATGACCGCATGGTAATGATCAGTGGAAAGAAAACAGAAACCCAGGTATGGGATTGGGAAGATCTTCGTCAATACGGAATCGAGTATTACAAATGAACATTACTTTTCCTTCACTCATTGCCCTGTTGTTGTTTCCAGGTGGTTTATTTCTGCTGGGAAGCGGTTTGTTTTTTGAATATCTAGACCGCAAGCTTGTTGCCCGGTTTCAGAATCGAATTGGACCGCGCTGGTTCCAACCGTTAGCAGACTTTATCAAGCTGTTGGCCAAAGAAGAGGTAATTCCCGCGGGAACGATCAAATCCCTATTCATTCTGCTGCCGATCTTCGCGCTGGCTGCTGCCCTGACTGCAGCGCTCAGTGTTCCGCTATTTGGGTTCAAGCCAGTCTTCAGTTACAACGGCGACCTGATTGTCACGCTCTATCTGTTAAGCATGATGACCCTGTGTATTGGGCTGGCAGGTGCGAATACAGAAGATCGATTCTCAATTGTGGGTGCAACGCGTGCTTTAACCCAGTTGTTTTCATACGAAGCACCTTTTATGTTGGCGATGTTAGGCCCCGCTATTGCGCTGGGAACCTGGAATATCAGTCTGATCAACCAGGGAGCCACCCAACAATCCCTGTGGTTTATCGTTTCGCAGCCAATCGGGTTCCTGGCCGCTCTCATCGGTTTAATGGGTAAATTGGAATTACCTCCGTTCGATGCTCCAGAGGCTGAAACTGAGATCGTGGCCGGCGCCCTGACCGAGTATTCAGGCCGCGGATTCGGGTTATTCAAGATCGGCCGCGATATTGAGCTGGTGGTTGGTTTGACTCTTATTGCTTCCTTCTATCTGGGAGGCTTTTCGACACCGTTGGACTTCTTATGGAAAGTGTTCGTGCTTTTATTAATCACAGCTGCACTGCAGTCGCTCTTTGCTCGATTGAGGATCGATCAGACGGTTGGATTGTGGTGGCGCATTGGCGCAATCTTGGTGCTCTGTCAACTGGTGCTGATTATTATTGGCAACACGCTTTCACCGTTTATTGCACCGCTGCTCGGAGGTTAAAATGACGATCGGATCAATGCTTGGTGATGTTGTCAAATCATTTTTCAAGAAACCTGTCACAGAAAAATACCCCTTTGTGAGGCAGGAAGCTCCCGAAAATCTGCGTGGTAAACTCGTCTGGGACCCTGAAAAATGCACAGGCTGCATGCTGTGTGTCAAAGATTGTCCTTCCAACGCGTTAGAGTTGATTGTTCTGGATAAGGTCAATAAACGGTTTGTTATGAAATACAATCTTGACCAGTGTACCTTCTGTGCACAGTGTGTGATCAACTGCCGGTTTAGTTGTTTGAATATGTCTGAAGAACAGTGGGAACTGGCATCGACGAAAAAAGAACCATTCGAGGTTTATTACGGAAGAGAAGAGGATGTCAAATTCCTCCTGGAAAAAGCTGCTCGCGGAGAAGCTGAAGAGTCCTGTAAAGAAGACTAGACCTCGCCTGGCTGTGGTTGGCATAGGGGCGGAGCTTAATGGCGATGATGCAGTGGGTGTGATCGTTGCCCGAAAGCTTCAGCCCCTTGTGCGTGAGCAGCCGGATGTATTCGTGCTCGAAGGCGGATCTGTTCCGGAGAGCATGATCGGTCCTTTACGAAAGTTTTCTGCAGAGTTAGTTATTCTGATTGATGCCACTGACTTGCGTGATGAACCTGGAACGATCCGGTGGATCGATCAAAACCAGATCTGTGGAAGTAGTTTTTCGACCCATTCATTACCGTTAACCCTTTTGTGTCAATTTTTAGAGAAAGAGATCCGTTGCGAGGTATTGATACTGGGTGTTCAACCTGAAAGTATAGAATTCGGCCAACCGCTTTCTACTTCTTGCAAAAGGGCTGCCAGCCAGATCACAACCGCAATTTCGAAATTGCTTTGTAGTCCACAATAAATATGTAATATCGATCCTTTTTCTAAATATTTGCCATTTCAAATGTCGATCAAAATTCGTGTTATTCTGGAAACAAAGAGTTCGAATTTATGAATATCAACCAAGAGAACAAGAAAATCATTGCGCTCATCCCGGCATACAACGAGTCGGAGCGAATTGCGAACGTGATCACCCAGACCATGCAGTATCTGCCGGTATTGGTAGTTGACGATGGATCGCGCGATAACACTTCAGAAATTGCGCGGAATCTGGGCGCCCAGGTGGTAAGGCAGGAACCGAACCAAGGAAAGGGAGCGGCACTCCTTAATGGCTTTCGTCATGCTCTAGAGCAGGGATATGATGCGGTATTAACCCTTGATGCGGATGGGCAGCATGACCCGGCTGAAATTCCATTGTTCATTGAGGCGTATACGAATGGTGCGGACCTAGTGATTGGTAAGAGGGATTTCAGCAAGATGCCTTTCCCCAGAAACATCACGAATACCATTGGCACCTGGTCTTTTTCAAACGCATTAGGACAGTATTGCCCTGATAACCAGTCTGGATACCGGCTGCATTCCAGACGTCTGGTTGAAGCATCTCTATCGAGTAAAGAAACGAATTTTGAATTTGAAGTTGAGATTATTGTTACATGCGTGGTATTGGGGTTTCATCTCGCGTGGGTACCGATTAAAACCATCTACGCTGGTGAACATAGTCATATTAAACCATTGCGTCACATCTGGCATTTTTATCGCATTGTTCATAAAACCAGAGAAATCATTCATTCTTCGAAGAAATCACAGGGTTAATTGCCGGGCGTTTTCGTAAAGTTCCTCAGGATAGAAGAGCTTTTATCATTCATACTTATTAGAAAGCGTGATGTGTCGTATGAGAAAAATCTCCAGAGAACCAGTCCTGGTTTTCGAAAAAACCATACCGGCATCCATCGAAGAGGTGTGGGAGGCCTGGACAACCGAGCAAGGAGTAAAAACCTTTTTTGCTCCCGATTGCCATATTGACTTAAAGCCCGGAGGGGCATATGAGATGTTTTTTAACCCTGAGGGTGCGTCAGGTGAACGTGGTGGAGAAGGCTGTCAGATTCTTGCCATTGAAAAACCTACACTGTTTTCGTTCACTTGGAATTTTCCTCCAGAAATCCCATTATTAAGGAATACCTATCAGCATACTCACGTCTCGCTTCGATTATCACCAGTCTTACCGAAAAACACTCTTGTCAGAATCGTTCAGGATGGCTGGGGTGTTGGAGAAGAGTGGGAAAAAGGGCTTGCGTATTTTTCGAGAGCATGGGGAGAAATCGTCCTGCCCAGGCTTTATGATCGTTTCACAAAAGGACCTATCATCTGGAATACGTTGTGAGGATAAATGATTAATAGCCAAAAGACCATCACTGAATTCATGAATCAAAAATCTTTGGCCGTTGTGGGGGTTTCAAGAAACAAAGATAAGTTTGGCAATATGATCTACCGCGACCTAAAAAAAGCCGGCTACAAGGTATTTGCTATTAACCCACAAGCGGATATGCTTGAGGGTGATCGGTGTTACGCGGGTCTGGGGGCATTGCCAGAAAAAGTGGGCGGTGTCATGTTAATCATTCCTCCAACAAAGACGGTTCCTGTGATCGAAGAGGCTGCCAGATTGGGCATTAATTACATTTGGCTTCAACAGGGGGCAGAATCACCAGAAGCAGAACTACGCTGCCGTGAATTGGGGCTTGAAGTGGTGAGCGGAGAGTGTATTTATCTGTATCTCAAACCTGTGGAATCAATTCATAAAGTCCACCGGTTTCTGAGACGACTCTTTGGAAAAATGCCAAAATAAAAAAGACCAGGTTTAAAAACCTGGTCTTTTCCTTTTACTTTAATTGTGATTCCAGTTTAGCCCTGGTTTCCAAATAATCCTTAAGCTTGGCTTTTTCCTTGTCTACCACGGCTGCCGGGGCTTTAGAGGCAAAGTCGCTACCCAGCAGTCTTTCCAGACGCTCAATTTGTGAATTAACGGTTTCAAGGTCTTTTTGCAAACGTTCGAGGTCTTTTTCTTCATCGACAAGGTCTGCTAGCGCAAGATAGATTTCGAGACCTGAAACGACTACCGAAAGGTAGCCAGTCGTATCTGTCTTGAGGTCAGCAGAAATCTCTGTTCGTTCCGGGTCAAGGAAGGCTAGAGAAGTCAGGGTGCTTTTTTGATTGATTACCGTTTCAAGCCTGCTTCCGGCAGAGATGAGCGCAGGTATCTTCTTGCCAGGTTTCACCTTCTTTTCTGCGCGGATATTGCGAATTGAGCGAATCGCATCTTGAATCACTGTAAACTCTGCGATTGCTTTCTCTTCCCATGCTTCTGGTTTACTGGCTTCAGGCCATTTAGCGATGATCAGGGCTTCTTCCCATGCATTGCTGGAATTGAATGGCTGAAATTTCTTGTCGAGGGCTGCTTGCTTCAGGTATTGCCATAATTCTTCGGTGACAAATGGTGTAAACGGATGCAGGAGCCTCAAGCAGGCATCGAGCACACGCACCAGGGTTGTGGCTGTGTAATATGCCCTGTCTCCGCCTGCCGCCATCTGTGTTTTAGCGATCTCGAGATACCAGTCGGCAAAATCACCCCAGAAGAACTCATAGATCTGGCGGCCTGCTTCGCCGTACTGGTATGAGGTAAACAGACGGTCTGTGTCACGAAGAAGCGTCTGAAGGCGGGCCCAGATCCATGAATCTGCCAGAGTCCATTCTGGTTCTTTTTCAGCTTTATCAGGAGCATTTTCAAGGGCGCTGATGACAAAGCGTCCCGCGTTCCAAACTTTGTTGGCAAAATTGCGGTTAGCTTCAACTTTCTTCAGATCCAGGTTGGTATCGTGGCCGGGGGTGGATCCAACAAGCATGGTAAATCGCAACGCATCGGTACCAAAGTTGTTCATGACTTCCAAAGGATCCACGACGTTGCCCTTGGTTTTGCTCATCTTCTGTCCGTCTTTATCGAGGATCAGCCCATGCAGGTAAATGGTGTGAAACGGTACTTGATCGGTGAATTCAAGACCAAACATCATCATACGTGCAACCCAGAAGAAGAGGATATCCGCCCCCGTTTCCATGACCGACGTGGGATAGAAATAAGCAAGGTCGGGTGTTTTGTTGGGCCAGCCGAGGGTTGAAAAGGGCCACAAACCGGAGGAAAACCAGGTATCCAACACATCTTCGTCCTGGTGAATACTTTTACTGCCACATTTTGTACACTGGGTGGGATCAGTACGTGAGACAATGATCTCGCCGCAATCGTCGCAGTACCATACGGGGATGCGGTGCCCCCACCATAATTGGCGGCTGATACACCAATCACGGATGTTTTCGAGCCAGTTGAAGTAAATCTTCGTGAAGCGTTCTGGAACGATGCGTGTGCGGCCGTCTCTCACCGCTTCGAGGGCTCGATCGGCCAGGGGTTTGATAGCAATAAACCATTGCGTTGACACCATGGGTTCGATAATCTCACCGCCACGCTGTGAACGCGGTACATTCAGAGTATAAGGTTCCTCTTTGATCACCAGCCCGGCTGCCCGCATGTCTTCCCATAATTTCTTGCGACACTCAAAGCGGTCTAAGCCTGTGTAAGGGGCCGCGTTTTGATTCATGTGTGCGGTAAGGTCAAGAATATTGATCATTTCGAGGTGGTGATTTTGCCCAATCACGTAGTCGTTCGGGTCGTGGGCAGGGGTGATCTTTAACGCACCGGTACCAAATTCCATGGTTACATATTCATCCGCGATCACAGGAATACGGCGGTTGATGATGGGCACCAGAACATCTTTGCCGATGAATTTTTGATAGCGCTTATCCTCTGGATGGACGGCGACAGCGGTGTCACCGAGAATAGTTTCAGGGCGTGTTGTGGCCACCGGGATAAAAGCGCCAGGTTCATCTGCCAGCATGTATTTGAAATAGTACAGGAATCCCGGTTCTTCGCTGTATTCCACTTCAAGGTCTGAAACTGCGGTACGCAGCGCCGGTGACCAGTTAATCATGCGTGGTCCACGGTAGATCAAACCCTTTTCGTATAGGCGAACAAAGGCCTCGCGTACAGCCTGTGAAAGACCTTCATCTAGCGTGAATCGCTCCCTCGTCCAATCACACGAAGCGCCCAGACGTCGGATTTGGGATGTGATTTTACTTCCGTATTTTTCTTTCCACTCCCAGGTGCGGCGTAAAAATTCCTCACGACCCAATTCATCACGTTTTAAACCTTCTTTGGCCAACGCTTTCTCAACAAGCATCTGAGTAGCGATTCCAGCATGATCTGTTCCAGGCACCCACAGGGAAGGGATGCCTTTCATGCGGTGATATCGAATCATCAGATCTTCCATTGAAACAAACATGGCATGACCTGTATGTAGTTCACCTGTAACATTAGGAGGTGGAATGGAAATGACGAAAGGTTTTTTTGTTGGATCAAAATCTGGTTTGCGCGGGTCATTGGAAGGCTGGAAAAACCCGCTTTCTTCCCAGTATTTGTATAACCTTTCTTCAGTTGCTCGAAAATCGTAGGCTTTGGATAATGTCTCTTTTTCCATAATATCTCTCCTAACAAGTGCTTTAAAAATAAAATCCTTTCATCCTAGAGGACGAAAGGAAAATTCCGCGGTACCACCTCAATTCGCCAAAACGCTGGCGCTCTTTCCAGACAATCATCTGGATTACGCGATAACGGGCTTACCCGTGCCGTTCTATTTCCTGAATACAGGTTTCTTCGGCAATCCATCCAAACGACTTCAACTGGCATCTGCTATGGAGGCTTCCAGCAAACTGCCCTCCTTCTCTGGTAGCGCTCAGCCAAGTCTACTCCTTTTGGCGCGACTCATATAAAATTATGAAGTCATTATACAGACAATCAGACGATACGTCAATGAATCATAGATGACTGAAAGAGAAGGAAACATGGCGCATGAACTGAAATTGCCCAGGTGGCTGCAATGGTCACAACGAATCCAGGCGATCGCCCAAAGCGGAATGCAATACACAACCAATCCTTTTGATCTTGAGCGTTTCCGGGAATTGAGCCATATCGCAGCCGATATGATGGCTGAAAAAACCGGAGCAGCTTTTGATGACGTGAAAGTGATCTTTGATGAGCAATCGGGTTACGCCACACCAAAACTTGATATCCGCGGAGTGGTGCTTAAAGGGGAGAAAATCCTGCTTGTGCGTGAGTTGATGGACAGTGGACTATGGACGCTGCCAGGAGGATGGGTGGACATCAACGAACCACCCAGTAAGGCAGTTGAAAGGGAATTACGCGAAGAGGCGGGCGTGATCACCAGGGCAAAGAGGATTCTGGCGATTTATGACCGCAATCTCCACGGACATCCACCCTATCCATTTCACGCCTATAAATTGTTCTTTGAGTGTGAATTGATCGCCGAGGCCACTCCTGACCCAATCGAAACGGCTGAACCAACTTATTTCTCTATCGATGAACTGCCAGCGTTATCGCTTCCGCGAGTGACACCCCAGGAAATCAAACGCATGTTCGAATTGATTAAAGATCCATTGCATCCAACCGAGTTTGATTGAAAAACCGTTTTGGTTGAATTTCGGGTAAACTTACTTTCTAAAATAAATTTGCCGAGGTTATTGGGTGATTCGTTCACGGTTTCTGTTCATTTCACTAATTGTTTTAACTTTACTGGTTTCCGGTTGCTCGCCACAATCTCAAGAATTAGGTACGCCCACACCTACTCCAACCAGGCGCCCTACTGTGACGTCAACCATCACACCAACCTCAACAAAAGTGGTTGAGGTTGATGAAGCCTTACTTAGGGGATTGCAGATTCGGTTTATCCATCCATGGGCGACCGAAGTTCAAAACGAATTGGCCGCCATGGTCGATCAATTCAATCAAACCAATGAATGGGGGATTCATGTCATTATGGAGTCTCCGGGTTCTGCCGGACTCGCGGCGAAAGCAATTTGGGACGAGATTGATGAGGGGAATGTTATCAATGCCGTCGCAGCACCGATCAATTTATTCATAGCCGTTGATGAAAAAGAACAACTGGTCACAGACCTTGGGCTTTATATTTTTTCAGAGAAGTATGGCCTCGCGCAAGATCAAATCGATGATTTCAATCAAGTCTTCTGGGCGGAAGGGATTTTTAACGACAAATACTATGGGATTCCCGCCCAGCAAACGATCACGGTGATGATCTACAATTCCTCATGGGCTGAAGAGCTGGGATTTAACAAGATTCCAACAACACCAGAAGAATTTAAAGTGCAAATCTGCAGCGCTAACACGGTTCAACGCAAAGATATGGATGTAACCAATGATGGTATGGGTGGATGGATTGTCAGCAATAGTTCTTCGTCGCTATTGAACTGGTTGGTTGCATTTAACGCGGAGATTAAGAATCAAAAAGGTTTCAATTTCAATACAGTTGAAGTAAACGATGCCTTTACGTATTTGTTTGGTTTGTACAAGGAAAACTGTGCCTGGTCAGGTAATTCACCGCAGCCTTATACTTATTTTGCCAGACGGCAAGCCCTGGTTTACACCGGACAACTCCAAGATGTGATCCCGCAAAGTCTTGCACTGCAACGCGAAGGTTCAGAAGACAAATGGGAGATCATCCCGTTCCCCGGTATTGGTGGTCAATCGGTGCTTGCCAGTGGATTTTCGTATGGGGTACTTGAAAGCGATCCTGAAAGAGACCTTGCGGCCTGGCTTTTCATTCGCTGGCTTTCAGAGCCTGAGCAACAGGCGAGGCTGCTGAGGGCATCTGGGACCTTCCCTTTGGGGCGAGAAGTGATGACACTTGTAGGCGATTACACATCTGAACATCCTCAATGGGAAAAAGCTGTCACCACCATTACTGAACTCGTCACATCACCAAAGGATGCCGATTGGATCGTGGTGAGCCCGGTGCTTGAAGACGCTGGTTGGCAGTTATTCAATTCTCAAACAAAATCCGATGATATCAAGAAAATTATTAATGAGATGGACCTATTAACGGTGGAACTTTCTGAAAGGTATCCATAAGACATGGATGAGGTTACGATTTATACGGATGGCGGATGCGACCCGAACCCGGGGCCAGGTGGATGGGCAGCTTTGCTTCTTATCGATGGAAAGAAAATCGAGGTATCGGGATCTGCTCAGGCGAGCACGAATAACCGTATGGAATTGACCGCTGCCATCCGGGGACTTCTGGCGGTGAAAAAAACCAGCCGGATCATTCTTTATACAGATTCCCAATATCTTCAAAAAGGAATCGAAGAATGGATGCCAAAGTGGTTGCAACGGAACTGGCGCGGTACCAATGGACCGGTTGCGAATCGCGATCTTTGGGAAGAATTGTTATCTGCGAAAGCAAAACATGAAGTCACCTGGAAGTGGCTTCGCGGGCATGCGGGTAATTTCAACAATGAACGCGTTGATTACCTTGTGCACCAGGCACGAAGAGCGTTAAAAAGAAAATGAAGTAAGCGCGAGAAAATATTTCATAAACATCAAAAGGGAGGGTTTGCTGAAGCGGAGCGGAAGTCCTCTAAGTGGAACCGCTTCAAGTATCTTCTTTATAAGTTAGCGAAGATGATATGAGAATGGGGGGATTAAAGAAAAAGAGGCGACGATGGGATTTGAACCCATGATCAGGGTTTTGCAGACCCTTGCCTTAGCCACTTGGCCACGTCGCCATGCAAGAAATGATTTTATCAGAGTTGATAGTGCAGGTCAAGCAGAATAGGTGGATCAAATCTGGCTGTATGCTTAAAAAATTCTGGTTATTTTGAATAAAGGCCCTTACGGGTCTTTCGAGAGCGGGCGATGGGATTGCGCAGCATCCCAGAGCGAAAGGAAACAAAAAGACCCTTACGGGTCTTTCGAGAGCGGGCGATGGGACTCGAACCCACGACCTTCTCCTTGGCAAGGAGACATTCTACCAACTGAACCACGCCCGCGTTCTTTCTAAATGCAGACAAAATTTTACCCGAACATCAAAAAGACGTCAACCCTTATTTTCAAATTTATCTTAAAGATTTGCATAAATTGCCAATACTTTATCGGCGTAATCGTAACCAACATCATAAGGACCGTAAGATTTGAGGGCTTCGCGAGGGCTGCCTGTCTTTTTAATCAGGCCACTTAACATTCGTACCCCGTACTCTACGTTAAATTCCGGATCGAGTAACTCTGCAATTGTTGGGCGGTTTGCGAAGCAAGGGCCGTTGATACACTGAAAGGTAGATGCGATGCCATCCCGCGGCATGACCTGCATTAAACCTACGGCGCCAGAATGCGAGATGACATCGGGCTGACCGCCGCTTTCCACCAGCATGACTGCAGCGACCAACAAAGGGTCGATCTCATACGCAGCCGATACTGTTTCAATCAACTGGCACCATTGACGAACTGCATCTGGATATCGTGATTGGTATACACAACCATCTGCCTCTGGCTCAATCGAAGCGGGTACAGGTTCTGTTTCAACCACAGACTCGGCAGCAGCCATGACTTCGATAGGTGGATTCACCATGCGGTTAAGAAAAAATAGCAACAAACTGCAGCAAAGAATTCCTGGAACGATGGCTTTCTGAGTGGCTGTCATTGTTAACCTCCTGGTCAAGTATACCAATGATAGCACAAATGTTCTAATAATGCAAGAAGAAAAAGGCGGAAAATCCGCCTTATAGTACCAGTTCCACTATCTTTCCATGCTGATAACCTGGTGCTCCCAGCGGTGCCAACCGCCGAATTTCTCCTCCAGGATCTTCTTGCCCTCGCCAGGGCATTTTTCACCCATTAATTCAAGATCTGCGTCTACCATGATACGTACCAATTCATGGAATTTTACTTTTGGCGACCATCCCAGTTGTGTGCGGGCCTTGGTAGGATCAGATAAGAGATAATCGACCTCTGTGGGACGGAAGTAGCGTGGGTCGATTTCCACATATTTTTTCCAATCCATACCGGCATATCCAAAGGCTTCATCTAGGAATTCCCGCGGGCTGTGAGATTCTCCGGTGCCAATCACAAAATCGTCAGCCTTTTCCTGCTGCAAGATCATCCACATGGCTTCGACGTATTCAGGGGCGTAGCCCCAATCTCGTTTTGAGTCCAGGTTGCCCATGTACAATTTGTTCTGCTTACCAGCCTTAATCGCTGCGAGGGCACGCGTAATCTTGCGGGTGACGAAAGTCTCTCCACGGCGGGGGGATTCATGGTTAAAAAGGATGCCGTTCGAGGCAAAGATGTTATACCCTTCGCGGTAGTTGCGTGTGACCCAGTAAGCGTACATTTTTGCGGCCGCGTAAGGGCTGCGCGGTTCAAAGGGGGTCGATTCATTCTGAGGGGGGGCAGCATCTCCGAACATTTCGCTGGTGGATGCCTGATAGAATTTTTCAGGGTGGCCGCTGCGGCGAATGGCTTCAAGTATGCGGATGGTACCCAGCCCTGTGACATCACCGGTGTATTCAGGCATATCAAAACTCACCCGCACGTGGCTTTGAGCGGCAAGATTATACACTTCATCGGGTTTCACGTTGTAGATTACATCCATCAAACTTTCAATCGAGGCAATGTCGCCATAATGAAGGTAAAGTTTTACTTCTTCACCGTTGCGGTGAGGGTCGTGGTAGATATGGTCGATACGGCGGGTGTTGAAGGTGCTGGCACGGCGGATGATTCCATGAACTTCATATCCTTTGGAGAGGAGTAATTCAGCTAAATACGAACCGTCCTGGCCTGTTATGCCAGTGATCAATGCTTTTTTCATGCAAAACTCCTTGATTGTTTTCTGGTCAACTCTGAGATCAGTGTACAACCATGTGATTGACGATCACGAAAATCAATTATAGTATAAAAAACTGCGAAAAAGGCTGCGAGATCGTTGATCAAGCAGCCTTTTCTCATCTATTGAAACAAACCCTCTTTCTGGGGAACTATTTTTTATGGAAAATGATCTCTTTCTTTTCCTTATCCATATCCACAATAACCGTATCGCCCTCTGTAAACTCGCCTGAGAGAAGACTGATCGAAAGCGGCGATTCGACATATTTTTGAAGTGCTCTTTTGAGTGGTCTGGCCCCAAAGGAGGGATCGTATCCAACCCCGGCCAGCCATTCCCGGGCTTCTTGGGTGAGCTCGACTTTTAATCCGTGCTCTTCAAGCCGTGAACGAACCTCTTTCATCTGCAGGTCTACGATCTCGAGCATCTGTTCAGAGGTAAGTGGTGAGAACATGATGATCTCGTCGATGCGGTTCAGGAACTCAGGTCTAAAGGTGCTCTTGAGTGATTTTTCGATCTTTTCATGTGCCTGGCGTTCTTCATCGCTTTCAGTCTTTTGCAGGAATCCAAGTGTTCCACCCTGGCGCACAAATTCGGTTCCAAGGTTGCTGGTCATGATCAATACCGTGTTGCGGAAGTCCACAACCCGCCCCTGTCCGTCAGTGAGTCTGCCGTCATCAAGGATTTGCAGCAGTGCATTCCAGACTTCAGGATGAGCCTTTTCGATCTCATCGAATAAGACAACGCGATAAGGGCGGCGACGGACGGCTTCAGTCAATTGGCCGCCTTCTTCATAACCGACGTAACCAGGAGGGGCGCCAAACAGGCGTGATACCGTATGCTGTTCACGATATTCACTCATATCCAGGCGAACGAGGGCATCTTCATCGTCGAAGAGAAATTCCGCCAGCGCTTTGGCCAATTCGGTCTTTCCAACGCCAGAAGGGCCGATAAAAATGAATGATCCGATTGGTCTTCGTGGATCTTTCAAGCCAGAGCGCGCCCGGCGAATGGCATCTGCGATCGCGTGTATGGCTTCTTCCTGCCCAATGATGCGTTCGTGCAGACGGTCTTCCATCTTGAGCAGTTTTTGAGACTCAGCTTCCATCATCTGACTTACGGGAATTCCCGTCCACTGGGCAAGGACCTGTGCAATATCGTCTACATCAACAACCTCATCCAGTTTATGTTCGGCTTCCCATTGGTCGCGTTTTTCGTTATATTCTTCTTCCTTACGCAATCTTTCGGCTTTCATTCTCGCAGCGCGTTCGTAATCACGTTCAATACCAGCCTGTTCCTCTTCGGCCCGCAGGCGGTCGACCTCCGATTTCATGTTTTTCAGGTCGGGCGGCATGGAATAGAGAGCTACCCTCAATTTTGCTGCAGCTTCGTCCATCAAATCAATGGCTTTATCGGGTAAGTGACGGTCGGTCACATAACGCGCGCTCAACTTGACGGCAGCAGATAGTGCTTCATCAGAAAAATGAACTTTGTGATGGGCTTCATAGCGGTCGCGAAGACCCATCAGCATTTTTAGTGTATCTTCAGGTGATGGCTCTTCCACGAAAACCGGCGCAAAACGGCGGGCAAGTGCTGCGTCTTTTTCGATGTGCTTCTGGTATTCATCAAGGGTGGTTGCCCCGATACATTGCAGTTCTCCGCGTGAAAGAGCCGGTTTCAGCATGTTAGAAGCATCCATGGCGCCCTGAGCTGCACCGGCACCAACCACGGTATGCAATTCGTCGATAAAGAGAATGATTTCACCCGCTGCACGTTGCACTTCTTCAATCGATGCTTTCAGTCTTTCCTCAAATTCACCCCGGAAGCGGGAACCAGCGATCATTGCTCCCAGGTCAAGCGAAATAACTCGTTTGCCCATGAGGATTTCGGGTACATCGTTTGAGGCGATTTTTTGCGCCAGGCCTTCTACGATGGCTGTTTTTCCAACGCCGGCTTCACCGATCAGCACCGGGTTGTTCTTGGTGCGGCGCGAAAGGATCTGCATGACACGAAGAATTTCCGTATCGCGTCCAATGACGGGGTCCAGTTTTCCTTCTCGGGCACGCTGCGTTAAATCGCGGGAATACTTCTCTAATGTGCGGTAACGGGTTTCAGCCTGAGGGTCGGTGACTCTCTGACCTCCACGGAGTTGCATAATTGCTTCTGATACACGTTCTTTGGTGATTCCTGTGGTTTCAAGCAGACGTGAAGCGGGGGTATTCTTTTCGCTTAATATTGCCAGAAAGAGATGTTCCGTTGAGATGTACTCATCTTTGAACCGGCTGGCCTCTTCATTCGCTAGGTCAATAATCCGCTTCACACGCGGCGTGATAAAGATTTGTCCGGCTCCACCACCGAAGATACTGGCCTTTGGGCTTGTTTTTAAAATGTAATCAAGGCGCTCCGCAAGGATCTGGGGATCAACTTTGAGAAGCTCAAGGATTTGTGGAACAACTCCTTGTGGTTGTTCAATTAATGCCAGGAGGATATGTTCTGTATCTATTTGATTGTGACCATAACGCTGAATGATCTCAGCGGCACGTTGTGCTGCCTCCTGTGCTCTTTCGGTAAAACGATCAAATCGCATCATATCAGGCTCCAATAGTCGAGACTATGTATAGTGATGATTATAGCATTTAGGATATCAGAGATTTCAATGATTTATGTTAGAACCATGTCAACATGGATCAGGGTTTCTCGTAAACGATTTTACCCTGAACGATCGTTTTCCATACTTGCAAGTTTGAGTCCAGAAGCGCGAAATCAGCGTGCATTCCTGCGCGGATTGAGCCCTTTGTTTTCATGAATCCGATCGCTTCGGCGGCATTTTTTGAAGCACAAATCCAACAATCTTCTACGGGAATGCCAGTAACCTCAACCAGGTTTTTCAGCGCTGTATCCATCGTGAGGAGTGATCCAGCGAGGGTGCCGTCCTTAAGTCGGGCTTCGCCGTGGGCGCAAATTACTTTCTGACCCTGGATGTAGAAAGTACCATCCGGCATTCCTGTACCCGAAGTAGAATCGGTTACCAGGATCACATTTTTTAAACCTTTAGCCTTAACCAGCAACCTGATAGAAGCGGGATGGACATGGATTTTGTCTGCAATCAATTCACAGGAAAGTTCGGGTATTTCCAATGCGGCTCCAACTGCGCCAGGTTCGCGGTGTGTGAATCCCCGCATTCCGTTGAAAGTATGTGTCATCTGTCTGACACCAAGTTCAACCGCAGTACACATGTTAGCGTAAGTTGCATCTGTATGACCAGCTGAGACTCGAATTCCACGTTTGACACATTCATTGATTAACCAGCGGTTTTCAATCATTTCAGGCGCTAGTGTAATCTGACGGATGAGACCCGTGTCCAGATACTGCATCACTTCAGATTCTTCTGCCGGTCGGATATCTTTTGGGCTTTGCGCGCCGGCCCGTGTGGGATTAATAAAGGGCCCTTCCAGGTGAATTCCTAGAATGGCTGCCCCTTTCTCTTTACCGATGACACATTTAACAGTGTTGATCGTGTTGATGATTTCCTGACGCGATGCCGACCATGTGGTAACCAGAAAACCGGTTACTCCGTGTGTGGCCAGGAATTTTGAAACATGCTGTAAGCCGTCTGAATCGCAACCAATAAAATCGACGCCTGCTGCTCCGTGGGTGTGCAAGTCTATAAAACCTGGCAAAAGCCGGTAATGTGAACAATCTACATTTTGATTGGATATTTGTTGAAATTCTTGTGGGGGATTACCAATTCCAAACGCTGAAATCCGCCTCCCTGAAATGAAAAGCCATCCATCATCCAGAGGATGTCGTGTTCCAATGAGCCTGACATGGCTGAGCAGAATTGAATCGGATTTCATCTCGCTCCATGAGTATTGTAGCGAGACCGATCATTTGTGTCAACGAATATCCTAAGTTCCTTTGATTGGCAGCCGGGTGTAAAATTACGAAATGAACCCTAACCGCTTCGATTCTCATATTCGTGCCATTGAACTGCGAAGAGATTTAGCTTCAATCGCCGATTTAATTGACCTGTGTTTTTCTGATCAAATGGATGCCGAAGGCAGGGATTATATCCGTCATGTGCGGCAGATCGCGCGCCAATTAGGAAACTTCTTTGTTGCAGGGACAACTCCTGAAAATTCACAATTACCATTTCACGGGTATGTTTGGGAGGAAAATGGGCGGATTGTTGGCAATCTTACACTGATCCAGGTGCGGAAAATTGATCGAAGAACGTATTTGATTGCCAATGTTGCGGTTCATCCTGATTGGCGTGGGCGCGGGATCGGCAGATTGTTGACTGAAAGGGCGATCGCACACGTTCGAGCTCATCGCGGGCAAAAGATACATCTCCAGGTGCGTGTGGATAATCCTTCAGCAATTCATATTTACCAGGATTTAGGATTTGAAGAGATGGCACGCCGGACTACCTGGGTTCCTGATTTGGCTTCTCGTTCGGGCCGAGAAACGACTCATGAGGTATTGGTGACGAAACGAAAACGCGAGCAGTGGTCACAGCAAAAGGAATGGCTTCGAGCCATGTATCCTTACAGTGTAACCTGGAATCTTCCCTTCAGTATGGAACGTTTAGAGCCGGGATTTTGGAATTGGTTGAGTGTTTTTTTAAATGGAGGAAATATTCGCGGCTGGTCAGCCATGAAGAATGGTGTCAATATCGGAACCGCGGTCTGGGAAACCGGTTTTTCTGGATGTGATTATGTGTGGCTGGGAACAAAAAATGATCATGAAAACGAAGCCATTCGTTCTTTGCTCCCTGTGGTTTTAAGTTCTGTAAACCATCCTTCGCGTATTACGATTAATTATCCCGCCGAACGCGCGATCAACGCGTTTCATGATACCGGTATGGTCGAAGAGCATACTTTGATTTGGATGATCAAGGCGATGGAGCCCAATGATGCCTTTGACCAGCAAACGTGAAACTAAACTATAAATTTCACGTATGTAGTTCAGAAAGGAAAATGGAATGAGAACTCTTCTGAAAATACTCATAAACGCCGGAGCCCTCTTTTTTGCGGTATGGATCCTGAATCCGCATATCGTTATGCAAAATAATTCATGGTATGCCTATATTGTGATGGGTCTGATATTTGGTTTGGTCAATGCCATCATTAAACCAGTTGTCATGTTTGCCAGCTGCCCGTTGATCATTCTTACCCTGGGATTAGGCACGCTCGTGGTGAATACGCTGCTTTTCATGCTTTCAGGTTGGCTGGGAAGCGTTATTAATATTGGATTCACCATCCCTGAGAATCCATTCATGTATGCTTTTCTGGGAGCATTGATCGTCAGTCTGGTGAGTTTTATTCTCAGCAGAATATTTGATAAGAAGAAATAATCAATCAGAAATCGAACCGGCGCTCTTGAAATTTAGAGCGCCGGTTTTTTATCATTGCGCAGGATTGTGCGAAATCCAGAGCAGCAGTTGCGGATCCCAAACAAAATACATATTTCCATCTTCGAATTCCAGAATCCACTGACCTTGATCGTCTTTCGCAGGAGAAATGCCTTCTGGCAGTAGAGCGACGATTTCATCAGGAACAATGGGCTGCCATTCCTTTCCGTCATTGCTCAACTGGTAGACCGGCTGTTTAAGAGCGTTTTCCACCATTCCGCTTTCGGAATTGTAAGACAAACCATCTGCTCCCAATGGCAATTCTGGGATCCCTGGAACGGGGATTTCACCCGCAGCGGGCATTGAAAATCGCAAAGCGAAGTTGTTTTCGGCATCCGTGACCCATACTTTTCCCTCTGCATCAATGGCGATTCCACTGGGTGATCCGAACCCATCGATGCCTGAGCTGGCATTTCCCCAGCTTCGAATGATATTTCCGTCAGGATCAAATTCAAGGATTCGGTAGCCATCAGGATCGGTCACAAAAACATTGCCTGAAGCATCGAGGGCGAGGAAAGGTTTGTTGGTGATTGACTGGCCATACCAACCCGAAATTTCCCAACTTCGCAGATACTGATAGATTTCTGTGTTAATTGGCTCAAAGACTTGAATACGCTGATTCCATGTATCAGCCACATAAACAAATCCTTCACGATCCACTGCAATTCCTACGGGTTCATCCAATTCACCCGCATTGATACCGTTGACACCGAATTGCGTGAGATAATTGCCGTCATTATCAAAAATCACAACCCTGTTGTTTCCTGTATCTGTGATGTAAACCTTGCCCTCTGAATCTACCGCGATTCCCCGTGGGCCCCAGAACCTGGTTTCAGTTTCTGCCAATCCCGGTTCACCCCACATCTTAATAAACTCGCCATCAGCGGTAAATTTTTGAATGCGGTGATTCCATGTATCAGCAACAAAGACACTCCCATCTTGCGCCACTGCGATGCCCCACGGCTCATTAAAAGTACCGCCTGGGGCATTACCAGAATCTACACTGGCATAAGTTCCCCAACTGAGAAGGAACTTTCCATCAGATGAAAACTTCTGGATGCGATTATTGCGCGAATCAGCGACATAAATCGATCCGTCAGGTCCAATTGCTATGCCGTGTGGTGTATTGAATTGGCCTTGTTCTGTGCCAATTGAACCAATCAATTGATCAGGCAACAAATCAATATATTTTCCTTCGTACGGGTCCACAGTTGTGCTTTCAGTGATGGCGGGAACCGTTCCGTATTCCCACATTTGGTTGACGATATCTTTCTTGATAAAGAGATAGATATCCGCAGAAGGGTTCCAGGTTTCGAGGGTTAACCCGGTATTATTGGTGAGCGAGGCGTACAGGCTGTAATCTTTGTTAAACCAGATGTTGAAGATGGCCTGTCTCATCTGCGGATTGGTTACCCCTGATTTGAAGCGCTCCCATGTCATATTGAAGTAGTCTTGCATTGGCCACACCAGACGTTTGTATTTGATCTGAACGTAAGCATCCTTCAAGATCGCCTGAGTTTTCGTAAGATGTTCGGTGTCTGAAATCACGATGGGATAATTCAATAAATCACGCGTGAGGTTATCCTGTAGCCAGGTTTTATTCGGATAATCTCGGAAATACCACCAGTATGGATAAAGGGCTTCTCCGATATATGCGATTTTGACGTCTTTTCCTCCCGTTGTGCGCTCTGAAATCTCTTCAATTTGCTCCAGCGCATCTTTTGGGCCTCTGGCAGCGTGGGCGTAAACTAAAAATTCCTTTCCTGTATCATAGTTAATATAACTTGCCTGAAAGGCTGATCGGGCTGTGAAAACACTTAATATGGCCAGAAAACCGATTGTCAGGAGTTTGAAGATTTCTCCTGTTTTCCATGGCAGCAGCAGGCGGTAGAGACCCCAACCGGTAAGGATGGCTGCAATCAAAGAAAAGAGGAAGGTGCTGGTGGTTTTCAATTGCTCCAGTTCATTGCCTGCAAAGGGTTTATTCGCACCCATGATGAATTCAATGAGCATTCCCACACTGACCAGGAAAATTGGCAGTAAGACGATGGTGAGGTATCCCTTATTGTTGGCAAGGCGTTTGAAAGGCGCGGTGTCAATCAGGTAACCAATGCCGAAACCAGCGCACAAGATCATCGGCAGTGTGATATGCACTGTAAGCCAGGGCATTTTTTCGCCTGCCAGAGTGTATGCCACAAGACTCATGAATGACCAATAGAGCAGCAATAGCAGAATTGGCAGTTTTTGCGGATGCTCACTCCCCTTCATTTCAGTTTCGTCTAGCTGGGGAAGTTCTAGCTGGATCACTTCAGTTTCTTTATTCTGTCTGGCGGGATCAATTTCGGGAGTGGTGGAAAATAGTCTATGTTTCAAACCGATCACAAAAGCGATCAATGTACCAATCGCTGGCAGATATTCGTACATCGGAATTTGAAGAAAAATAAAGTAATACCATGGCTGTGATCCACGGTTGACCCCTTGTTGTGATAGCCAGTATCCGAGCGATCCCACCAACCCGGTGAAGAAGCCCTGTCCGTTGGTGAAAAAAGTGGTATAGAAAACGGTGAAAATGGTATAAAAAATTGCCATGTTCTTCAACCAGAGCACAGGTTTCCATAACACACCAAAGGCGAGAGAAATGACCACAGCTGCTGCCAGAAAAATCGATGTGCGAATCAGCCCCGGCTGGGTGTAATCCAGAGGATCCCAGCCAAAAATGTTGATGGGAAAAGCAATCAACTGGGGAAGAATCATGGTAATGGTCATGATGAGCAGGTCAAATGCACGAATGTTTTTAACCGTTTTCCATCCCAGGCCAGAGATCAGATGAAAAGCTGCGGCAATAAAGGCAAGCACCGCAAGAGCAAGACTGATCAACATCGTGCTGTGAGCAACCGCGGCTAATGACGCATTTACCTCAGCCCCATTGTTCCTTGATTCTAAAACCGCTGCCCCCAATGCCACGGCAATGAATAAAAGCATTGCCATGGTCAACATAATAAACATATCTCTCTTGTGAGAATGACTCCACTCCTTTTGAGTCACATCACGCACGAAAATGATGGCCAGAAAGATCAACAGAATGGCGGTGTAAATGAAGGATGTTTCTTTTGTGACAAAGTGAAGCGCGAGAACTGCTGTAAATGCATACAGGTTTGAAGTCTTTCCGTTTTCAAGGTACCGCAATACGGTATACAACATGACAACGCCAAAGAAAGCAACAAAGGCTTCATTGCGGGTATACCGTCCATAAAAAAGCATGTATGGAGAGATGAGAAGCAAAAAACCAGCAATCAACGAACCTGTTTTACCAAGGTACCGTTTATATGCGATTAAAACGAACACAATCGTGGCAATACTGAAAACAGCAGCTGGAATGCGTGAGGAGGTATCTGAATCGCCAAACAGGAAATAGGAGGCTGCGAGGAGATGAAACTGCAGTGGACCGTGAGTTACAGGATCATGTGAATATCCGCGACCTTGATAAAGTTCATAAGATGGCACGACGTGGTTAACCTCGTCATGGCTCATCACGCGCAGCCCCACGTTATAGAAACGACTCACAATAGCTGCGAGAATGATCAGGGTCATCAAGACGTGTTCAACGGTGAATTTGGGAAGAACAGCGTTAATCGGGCGGTCAAGCCAGGAAGTTTTTTGATCAAGGGGGGAGGAATTGTTCATGCCAGATCTATATCCCTTTCGATGGAGTGCAATATGGATGACTATACTTGAATCCAATCAAACTGGCAAGACAGGTGATATTGCCTTGCCAGTGATGAAAAATGAACAGGATGGATTATTGCAGGTTGAAGTAGTTATACACTGCCCGAGATAGATCAGCAAACAGTCTGTTTGCTGAATCCCATATAATGCCATTGGTATTGTGAATAAAAATGGCAATCACATAGTTGCCGCCTGGTGAATAAACCAGCCCAACATCGGCAACAGTATGCATCATTTGATCGGCTTCAGTCGCCCAACCGTGTTTGTGACCAATCTGGGTACCATCTGGTAGACCGGCTTCAAGAAGAACCCCGTTGCGGTTCTGGGTAAGGTAACTGATCATTGATTTGCATTCACTTTGTGTAATTTCACCCGGAAAGACCGCTATCAGACTACCCCCTCCATTCTGGGCACACTGGTAGATGTCAACCAGAAGCATACCAATTTCGGTTGGAGTGGTTTGATTATAAGGATCAGGGTCGGTATTAATATCGGTACGCGAGTTCGCCGGCGTTTTAACTGAACCAGTAAGTAAAGGGGCTCCAGCGTAGAACATCCCGTCAAGGAAAGTGCTTTTTAAACCGAGTGCTTTAACAGTTTTGGTGACTTCGAGCGGTCCAAGCGTCGGATCAAGAACGAGCCGCATAAGATTGTCTGTAGCGGTGTTTTCTGATTCTGCAATCATATCATGCAGCGCGTCTGCGATTTCTTGGTTCATTGGTTCTTCGGTATGTTGATAGACCGAAATCATAATCGGAATCTTGATTGTACTGACCGCAGTGAATGCTATGCCCGGATCAAGGGGTTCACCCGTACGGTAAGCCATCTGCATGTCATTCCCGGTTTCAAGATCTTGCAGGTAGATTTCGACCTCGCCGGTAAATTCATTGACATCGACGATCTGCTGCAATAGAACATGAAGCATGTCCATTGAAGGACGGGTCGACGTCCCTTGTGAAACGGATAGATTAACGATTCTGGCGGTCGGTGATTTAAGAGCAGCAGTCACCAGGTTTACTGAACGTTCGATATCCAAAATGTGACCGGGTTCACCTTGTTCGAAGCTCGAACTTCCTGCTACTGGGATATAAGAAGAAGATTCGACATCATATCGCGGCGCAATTTCGTTTGTCAGATAGTCGCGGATTCTATCTTCATCGATCTTGGCCCGCAAGGGAATATCAGGAGCTTCAGGTAGTTGATTGAATAAATAGTTAAAGAAAGAACTCCAGAAGGGCTGAGACACACGCGCCTGATCGGCTGCGGTCATCATGGAAGTAAGATCCAGCGAAAATCCCAGGGTGGATGGTTTTACCTGGATCACATTGTTTTGATAATGTAATTCAATAGGCAAGGAATAGACCTGCGTCAACCGGTTTGCCGCTTCATCCTGATCGAGACCGGTTACTTCAACACCAGCGATGGTTGTGCCAGTGGAGAAGGTGGAACGCAGACGGCTGAAGACAACCAGTTGAAAGATCAATAACGCGCCGGCAGATACGATTAACCCAAGCGAAATCCAGCGTAACAAAGTTAACTTACCAACTCTTTTCATCTATACCTCTGATCGCATAAAATTTTACCAGAAATCCCCCCTCCATTTTATGGAGAAAATATTCACTTATTTCTGTCCAGTTTGGATATACTTAATGCATGAATATTTCGGGAGAACGAATCACCGGGTTTCTTCATAAAATTTTCCCATTCAATTTGCTGGATGAATCAGATCTTGCAGGAATTATCCCCCTTTTCACAAAAATCAGGCTGCCTGCAGGAATGGTCATCTACAGGCAGGGAGAAATCCCCGAACATTTTTACCTGATTTTATCGGGTAACGTGCGCATATCTCTGTCTGAAGGTCAGGGTGAAGATAAGATGTGGGGATTGCATCCAGGTGACTCACTGGGCGTGGAAGTGTTGAGATCGAACCTGTATCGGCTTACAGATGCCATCTGTGAAACCGAGGTTGAGTTATTACGAATGGATAAGGCAGTTTTGCTGGAACTGTGTAAGGGAAATCCTGTTCTTAATGATGCTTTCAAATTGATCCTGCAAACTTTCTTGCTGCGATGTAAACTCAACCTTTCATGGCTGGGTAAAAAAGAAAAGGTCAGTCTCATCTCACGACGACATCCGTTTTTCCTGGCCTTGCGCATTGTGCTCTTCTCCAGCTTGGGCCTTGCCGCTTTTGGATTGTTAACATCACTGGCGTTTGGTGCTAAAGATTTCTTGATTGGGATATTTATCCTGGCGATTTTGGCGCTCATATTGGGTGGGGTGTTGGCTGCCTGGGCTGCGCTTGAATGGACGAATGATTACTTTATCATCACAAGAGAGCGGGTATTGGTACAGAAGAAATTAATCGGATTCTTTGATAGTCGCCAAGAGTCGCCACTTTCTGCCATATTGTCAACCGGGTTAGACACCTCATTTATTGGCAGATTGGTTGGTTATGGGGCCATTAATCTTCGTTCTTATACTGGTAATCTGCGGTTTAAAAATCTGCCGTCGGTCCACTTAATTTACGAATTGCTGGAAAATTTGCGCCACAGCACAGAAAAAGAAACCCGGCAACAGAATCAGGATGAGATGCACGAACTACTCGAGCAACGCCTGAGAAAAGGATCAGTTCCTTATCATCACAAACCAGAAGGCGAGACAGATACCCTTTATGCGTCTTTGTACCAATCTGGTTCACTGCTTGATCTGGCGGCGCGTTTCTTTGGTTTACGTCATGTAAAAGAAGGGTCAGTTGTATACCGCACTCACTGGTGGATACTCTGCAAAAAGACTATTGTTCCAGCCCTACTGTTGGTAGGCATCATTATCCTGGTTGTCATG
Organism: Anaerolineaceae bacterium; assembly: GCA_034429135.1. Taxonomy (GTDB): domain Bacteria; phylum Chloroflexota; class Anaerolineae; order Anaerolineales; family Anaerolineaceae; genus UBA6107. The sequence goes on from DAOUGR010000043.1 coordinate 44,602, forward strand.
AAATTTATCGGATTGATGCCATTGGTTTCAGATACTTTCGTATATATTTTCGCGCTACTATCAACCATCGGTGCGTGGGGATGGTGGTTATATCAGTATATCGATTGGCATAATGATATTTACGTGATCACCCCCGATCAACTTGTGGATATCAGCCGCCGGCCACTGGGTAACGAGCAAAGACGGTCGGCCCCAATAAAGAATATTCAAACCGTTGAGTTTATGCGCAAGGGGATTATCGGGCTGGTATTGAATTATGGAACCGTGCGAATCCAAATTGGAAATGAAGAGTTGACGTTTGACAATGTATACGATCCTGCTTCAATCCAGGCTGAGATTTTTGCTCAATTCAAGCGAAATAGCGAAAAAAACAAGCGTCTTGAGCAACAGAAGATCGCAGATTGGATATCTGCGTATGATCAAATCAAGGAAGGTGACAATCATCTATTGAATCAGGGTGACAGTGAAAAAAACAGGTAAAATACTGCTGCATGATTATTGTTGAGAGAGGAAAGTGAATGGCCATTCTGGATATTACCACCGTACCTGACCCAATTTTGCGAAAAAAGGCCCACAAGGTAACTGATTTCGGTAAGGAGTTTCAGGAGTTAGTAAAGAATATGATCGACACCATGCGCGAGGCACCTGGTGTGGGGCTGGCTGCACCGCAGGTATCGGTTCCTATGCGGTTGATTGTTGTGGAATTTGGTGATGAAGAAAATGAAGAAACCCCACCCAAACTTTACGTGCTGGTGAACCCTGAAATCGTCTCGGCTTCAGAAGAGAAAGTGATTGGTATTGAAGGATGTCTTTCGGTTCCTGATCTGGTAGGTGAGGTAGAACGACATGTGAGGATTAGTGTAAAGGGTCTCAACAGGCACGGAAAACCCGTAAGAATCAATGCTGAGGGATGGCTGGCGCGTATCTTCCAACATGAGATAGACCATCTCGATGGGGTTGTTTATACAGACCGCGCCACAAAGGTCTGGAAGCCAAAACCTGAAGATGAAGCCCCCCTCGACTAGCCTATGTATCTTACCCACCTGTCGCTGACGAATTTTCGCCTTTTTTCCCGCCTGGATATGGATGTTCCCCGGCGGATTCTCTTGCTGATGGGTGCCAATGCCCAGGGAAAGACCTCGCTGCTTGAAGCAGTATATTACCTGGCAACTTTTACTTCCTTTCATGCCCAAAATGACAGGCAGCTGCTCAATTTTATCTCCACAAGAGAAAAGCTTGCTGTTGCACGGCTGGTTGCACAGTACCAGCGCGGAGACCGCGCGCACCGCCTGGAGGTGCGACTCATTCAAGATTCGAATGGCAACGGTGGTACGCGTCTGCGCAAGGAGGTGCTGCTGGATGGTGTTAAAACACCTCCGAGCCAGGTGATTGGACATTTCAACGCGGTGATTTTTCTTCCACAAATGACACGAATTCTCGAAGGCGCGCCAGAAGATCGCCGGCGGTATCTAAACCTGGCGATCGCGCAATCTGACCCTGCATATACCCGCGCTCTGTCAGAATACAACCAGGCATTGACTCAGCGTAATGCTCTATTGAAATTGCTGCAAGAGCGCGGCGGAGATTCAGACCAATTGGAATACTGGGACGAGGTAATTGCCTCACGAGGGGCCATGATTATTAAGGCTCGAATCACGGCTATACAAGAATTGGAACAATTGGCGGTGCGCATTCATGAAAAATTGACTCATTCTTCAGAAGTGATTCGATTAATTTACCAACCTTCCTATGATCCAATACCTGTTCCCCAGGGCCAGTTCGCCCTGCCGATGCAGGTTCAGGTTCAGCGAAATGGATTAGGGCTTGATAAATTACGAGAAGGTTTTCTTGACCGACTTGCGAAGGTGAGGCGAGAGGAAATTGCGAGGGGTGTTACCACCATCGGACCCCATCGCGATGAAATGCGTGTTCAGTGCAACGGGATCGATCTTACGGACTTCGGTTCACGTGGCCAATTGCGGACAGCGCTCCTTTCATTAAAATTGGCTGAAGTTGATTGGCTTAAACAGCACACCGGTCAATGGCCCGTGCTGCTTCTGGATGAAACCCTTGCAGAATTGGATATCAGCAGGCGCGCATTACTACTTGACTATATCCAGGGAGCAGAACAGGCATTACTGACAACGACGGATATGAAACTTTTCTCAGAGGACTTTGTAGAAAAATGCGAACGCTGGAAGATCACAAGCGGTAATGTTGAGCGGTTAATTGATAAAAGTTAAGTGAGGGGTTTTTTCTGAGGTAACCCGGCACGGCGGGGATATTGTGGGGGTGTGGCTGCTTTCTTATCCATGATGACGAGAAATCGTTCCTCTGCGATGCCAGGCAGAGTGACACTGGCAATTTTCCTCAAGGTTCCACCCAATATACGAATGGCTTTTTCAGCAGACTGAACTTCGGCGTGAGCACTTTCTCCTTTTTGTGCCAGAATCGCACCCCCAATCCTTACCAGCGGCAGAAGGTACTCTGCTAATACAGGCATTGAGGCGACCGCCCTGGCCACAGCCCAATCAAATTTTTCGCGGTAGAGAGGATTTTGTCCAAGATCTTCTGCGCGCGCTGTGATCACCTCAACATTATCAAGCTGCAGGAGCTCAGCAATATGACGGCAAAAAGATGCTTTTTGCCGACCGATTCAACCAGTGTCAGGTGCATGGAGGGTAAGAGAATCTTAAGGGGAATTCCTGGAAATCCTGCCCCGGTGCCCACATCAATCAATCGCAATGGAGCTGGGGTTTTTAACTCGACAAGAATACTAAGGGAATCGAGAAAGTGTTTGGTGCGTATTCCTTCAGGGTCGCGTATCGCGGTCAGGTTAAACTTTTCATTCCAGGTCAACAGCTCACTTTCGTATGTTGTGAAAAGCTTGACCTGACTGGAGGTGAGGTGAATTCCACAATGACTGAATACATCGGTGATGAATTTTTCCATGATGATTGAATTATACCTAAACAGTGAAGTGATAAAAAGATACTTTATTGACTAGACAACAATTCAATTTACGCGATACCCTTGACGATTTCGAGATCAATCGTTAAAATTTTTATGTTAATTCTTTATAGAAAGGAGCGCATGCACATGGTTTACAGCAATACCTACATGATCGAATCCTACAGCCTCTGCAGCAGCGGTGGTGCTGGTATTCCTTGTCGTAATGCGCCCATACCTAAGTAAAGAACGTTTTTTAGAATCAACGGTCACGGGTGTATTACAAAACCCGTGACCGTTTTTTTTATTTTTCATCTGTTTTGATGAAATTAAGGAAGGAGGGAGAAAATGGTCGCGATTGGTGAAGGTAAAGAAATAGGTGGAAGACCTTTTTAGGTCAATCGTAGCAGGTAAGACGTTTTAGTTTGTACGTAGAAGAGAAGGAGGCCGAAAATGCTAGATACACTGATGACAATCGGCTCATATCGGGTTTCATATTTCAATGATTCCGTGAATATCAATCCACTGGCATTTGGGTTCTATATCCGCGGCGAGAAAGGGGCAGAAGATGCCTACAGCCGCGATGCAAAGAATCAGTTGTATGCCGGTTTGATGTTGATTCAAGACAGGCTACAAATGCATAACTTGCGTGGCATCTATGTGGATGTGGATACTGTGGAAAACTTGCAAAGACCGGCATATATGCAGCTTAAAAGCGATCTGATCAGCGGGTACTTCCGGCGGGTATTTGTGTTGGATGAGTCAGCGCTGCTGGGTACACCCTCTGCTGAAAGGGATCTTCGTAAGGTCTATGACCTGTGCGGTGGTTTTGAGTTGCTCGTCTGTCGAGACGGCGATTGCGCAACGATAGAACTGCCCTGGAACAAATAAATCTGGAAATATTTTGGAGGAACGATGAACAATCAACCCCTTTTTCAAGGAAAATCAATCCATTTTACTGCAGTGGATCCTGAAAAAGATGCTGCTTTGATTTCAAGCTGGACGTCTTCACCGGAATTTGTCAAGCGTTACTTTGATGGTTTCTTTCGTACCTATACCACCGTCGAAGTAAAAAAATTGATTAAAGAAAAGTTGAAGAAAGCAGATGAATCGAGGCAGGATTACTATTTTGCGATTCGTGAGAACGCAGAGGAGAGAATGATTGGCATCCTGCATTTTGGCTGGATCATGCTTTCAAACCAGTCTGCGGGATTTGATCTTTATTTTTCTGATCACGATTCTTTTGAAAAGTACAGTGATGAAGCGTTGAAAATGGCACTGCGGTATGCCTTTATGGAGCTCAGTTTACACCGGTTATGTTTGACACTGCCTTCGTATGATGAAGAAAGCATCTTACTCTTTGAAAGAGCTGGATTTCTAAGGGAGACTCAAAGCCGGCAGGCTGTCTTCTACAACGGAAAATTCTATGATCAATTAACTTACGGAATTCTGCGCCCGGAATGGAAAAAACTGCAAGTGGAGGTTCAATAATGAATCATGGATTTTTTAAAGGGAATCTTGTCGATCTTGTTCCCATGGATTTGGATAAAGATCCAGAAATTTTATCCAAATGGGATCGCGATAGCGAATTCAAACGGCAATTTGATGTGGTTCCAGCTGTCATGTATTCCCCCATTTTAAGCAAGGAATGGTATGAAGCTGCCTCAGCGAATGGGGCAACCATGATCATCCAAACCACGAAAGAAAAAAAGGTGATCGGTATCATCGAATTGGATGGCTTCGATTGGGCGGCGCGAAGCGCCTGGGTTGGCATTGGCATTGGCGAAGCGGATTACCGGGGCAAGGGGTACGGTACCGAAGCCATGCAGCTTATTCTGGAATATGCCTTTCAAGGATTGAATTTGAACCGGGTAAATCTAAATGTGTTTGCCTTCAATACCAGGGCGATCCGTTCTTATGAGAAATGTGGATTTAGATATGAAGGAACCCAACGCGAAGTTATTTATAAGGAAGACCAGCGGTGGGATGTGATCGATATGGGAATTCTGCGTTCAGAATGGGAAGAAAGGCAGAAAATCTGGGAAAGAGAGCCATTGGAGTTGGTACAGGCAGCATCGTGAAGAGATGGGCTAATTGGGACACCTTTTGGCCCTCTCTCGCGTGTTATACTTTCGAAATGGAACATTTGCCAGACGTCATCGAGATTCATTCCTCAAAAACCATAACAATTGGTGTGGTGGCAGATACACATATCCCCGACAGGGTAAACGGTTTACATCCGAATCTACTTGGTGAGTTGTGCGAAAGAAACGTTGACTACATTTTTCATACAGGCGACCTTTCAAGTAGGAAGGTTCTTGAAGAACTGCAATCGGTGGCACCAGTATTTGCCGTTCGCGGGAACCGGGATTTTTTAGTAAAGCCAAAATTGCCAATCATTCTGGTTTTCATTATCAATGATGTAAGAATTCTTCTTACTCATGGGCATCTTTCTCCAGTGGTTTATTGGTCGGATAAAATTGCGAATATTCATCACGGATATGAAGTGGGACGGTACGTGCACCGGCTGCAACGGGTAGACCCTCGGGCGCAGATTTATGTTTTCGGCCACACGCACCAGGCAGAAAACTCGCTTATCGATAACAAGATATTTTTTAATCCGGGTGGAAGCAGTGTCGGATCACCGGTAAAAAAATTGCTTTCTTTTGGAGTTCTGCGAATCGAACCTGATGGAAATGTGGTGAGGGAGATCGTTCCTTTAACTGGAGCTGTGGTAAAATTGAAACGATGGGAAAATGGGGAATCTCATCACCATAGGGAAGACAATAATTCTTGACCATACACAAATATCTTGTTATAATGCAAGTTTGCGCATCCCTGCTCATTTTAGGCCAGGGAGATATTATATTGTTAGTGCCAGGTTTGTAATTAGGAGAAACCAATGGCTTCTTTGTTAAACACCAAATCTTATGCTCGAATCCCCGCCATCTTTGATTTACCCGACCTGATCGAAGTTCAGCTGGAATCATTCCGCCGGCTAAAAGAAGAAGGGTTGGGCGACCTGTTTCATGAAATTTCACCAATTGAATCATATAACAAGGGAATGAAACTGTATTTTCCCAGCCGAACCCCAGAGGCGAAGCAGTGGGATCTCAAGTATTGGTTCGAACCCCCCAAGCATAGTATGGAAGAGTGCGTGGAACGTGATTTGACATATTCCAGCCCTTTATATGTTTCTGTGCTTCTGGCGGGTCCTGATGTTCCTGAACCTGTAAAATCAGATATTTTCCTGGGTGATTTCCCAGAAATGACTGAGAAGGGTACTTTTATCATTAACGGAACTGAGCGTGTGGTTGTTTCTCAATTGATCCGCTCTCCGGGCGTGTATTTTGAAGCTCCGGTTGACCGCGCAACTGGTCATCGCCTGGCGATGGCGAAGTTGATCCCAGACCGAGGGGCCTGGATGGAATTTGAAACACGCAAGAATGATTACCTCATTCTAAAATTCAACCGCAAGCGCACGGTGCCGATCACCATCTTCCTGCGTGCGTTAGCCGCAGTGGATGACCTGCTGCCTGGCGAGTCGCCGATCAAGACCGGTTCTGACGAAGAACTGATAGCTCTGTTCAGTGATATCGACAATAATCCTGATCGGCAGTTTATTGCGTCTACAATTCATCAGGAACCCGTATGGGATTTGCAAAATGGGCAAACGGTTGCAGAAGCAGCATTAATTGAATTCTTCCGCCGTATGCGCCCCGGAGATCCTGCCAATCTTGAGAACGCAAAGCAATTCTTTGAAGAGCAATTGTTCGACAGCCGCCACTATGATCTCGAAAAAGTTGGGCGATATAAACTGAATCAAAAACTTGATCTCATGAGCCGCATTCCGGTTTCACACCGCACTGTGACCAAATGGGATATTGTTTATCTGATCAGAAGAATGATTCTCATTAATAATGAGATCGAAGATAAAGACGATATCGATCACCTGGGTAACCGCCGTGTAAAGACGAACGGCGAGTTGATTCAGAACAAACTGCGCATTGGCCTGCGCCGAATGGAGCGCGTGATCAAAGAACGCATGTCCATTCGCGACCAGGATCAGGTTTCTCCAGTTAGCCTGATCAATATTCGTCCAGTAGTGGCTGCGTTACGCGAATTCTTCGGTTCTTCACAACTTTCTCAGTTCATGGATCAAACCAATCCACTGGCTGAATTACGCAGCAAGCGTACGCTTTCAGCTCTGGGGCCTGGTGGTTTGCGCCGTGAGCGCGCCGGGTTTGATGTGCGCGATGTTCACCACTCGCACTATGGACGCATATGCCCGATTGAAACGCCCGAAGGCCCGAACATTGGCTTAATCGGTCGTCTGGCAAGTTACGCACGGGTCAATGAGTATGGATTCATTGAAACCCCATACCGTAAAGTGTTAAAGATGTTGTCTTGTGATGATCCACGTCTTGAGGGGCGTTTGCTGCGCGAGACGCTTGTTGATGAAAAGACAGGCGAAGTAATCGCCAAAGAAGGCGAACGAATCACTGCCAGCATGCTGCCGGCTATTAAGAAAACCAAAAAGGCAAACATCTTTGTAGCGCCATTCGTGACCGATGAAGTTGAATATCTTTCAGCGGATGCCGAAGATAAATACGTGATTGCCCAGGCAAACACGCCGATCGATGAACGGTTTGAATTTGCGGTTGATCAGATTTCATGCCGGCATCATAGCGATTTTGTTCTCTCAAATCCTGATGCTGTTAATTACATGGACGTTTCTCCGCATCAGGTGGTGGGTATCAGCGCTGCATTGATTCCCTTCCTCGAGCATGATGACGCTAACCGCGCCCTTATGGGATCAAACATGCAGGCACAGGCTGTTCCGTTGATTAATCCTGACAGCCCGATGATCTCAACCGGCATGGAAAAATATGCCGCTATCGATTCCGGTCAGGTGGTCATTGCCCATGAAGATGGAGAAGTCCTCTCTGTGACTGGGAAACAAATCACTTTGCGGACGACTGATGGCACGGTCAAAGAATATCACCTGCGTAAGTATCAGCGCTCAAATCAAAGCACCTGTATCGACCAACGGCCGGCAGTTACAAAGGGACAGCGGGTCCATAAGGGAGACATCCTGGCGGATTCCTCGTCGACAGTCAATGGTAAGCTGGCACTCGGTCAGAATGTGGTGGTTGCTTTCCTCTCATGGGAAGGCGGCAACTTCGAAGACGCCATCCTGATCTCTGAACGGCTGGTACAGGCGGACAAATTTACATCCGTCCATATCGAAAAATATGAAGTCGAAGCGCGCGATACCAAACTTGGACCTGAAGAGATTACCCGCGACATTCCCAATGTTGGCGAAGACTCCATTAAAGATCTTGATGAACAGGGTATTATCCGCATTGGTGCTGAAGTTGGCCCGGGTGAGATTCTGGTAGGCAAAATCACACCGAAAGGCGAAAAAGAATTAACGCCTGAAGAACGCCTGCTGCGGGCAATTTTTGGTGAAAAATCACGCGATGTTAAAGACACCTCCTTGCGCATGCCTCACGGCGAGCGCGGGAAGGTGGTTGATGTCAAGGTGTTCACTCGTGAAGACAACATCGATCTCTCAGCCGGTGTGGATATGATGGTGCGCGTTTCAGTTGCGCAACGCCGGAAGATCACGGCCGGAGACAAGATGGCTGGTCGCCATGGTAACAAAGGTGTTGTTTCGCGCGTGGTTCCAGTGGAAAACATGCCCTTCCTGGAAGATGGCACACCGGTGGATATAATCCTCAATCCCCTGGGTGTTCCTGGACGTATGAACATCGGCCAGGTACTCGAAACCCATCTGGGATGGGCAGCCAAGGAATTAGGATTTGAGGCTGTCACCCCCGTGTTCGATGGCGCGACCGAGTTTGAAATCGAAGCTGAATTAGCCCGCGCGTGGTTGATGGATTTGGCCTGGAAAGAAGCCGGTATTGAATCGTGGGAATGGGTGAACAGTATTGAACATGACCCTGAATCTATTAAGGATGATGAGGAAGTTCGCTTGCTCTACCTCGAGCAGAAACTTGGCGGCAAGTACGATATTAATCGCCTGGCCACAGACACTGCATACGCGCGCCAGATTACACTTGAGAACTGGCTGATTGAGCACCAGATTGACCCCAAACCGATTTTGATCTTCAAAGAGAATCTCATCAATGTTGCTGATTCTCATGAGGCTGATGAAAAGGCTATTAATATCTGTCTCAAGGTCTGGTTGGAAAAATCGGGGGCTGACGTATCGAAATTAAAAGATGAAAAGATCCGAGAAGCGGCTGAAAAATTTATGCGCGAGACTGGAATCCCAATGCCAATTCTGGGCAAGCAGATTTTGCGCGATGGGAAAACGGGTCAACCCTACGATCAGCCTGTTACTGTGGGTGTTATGACCATGCTCAAATTGCACCACCTGGTTGAAGATAAGGTTCATGCCCGTTCAACTGGACCTTACAGCCTGGTTACGCAGCAACCTCTGGGTGGTAAGGCGCAATTTGGTGGTCAGCGCTTTGGTGAAATGGAAGTGTGGGCGTTGGAAGCGTATGGGGCTGCATATACACTGCAGGAAATGCTCACTGTTAAATCTGATGATGTACAGGGTCGTGTGAGCACCTATGAAGCCATCGTGAAGGGTGAGCAGATCGAAGATCCATCACTGCCAGCATCCTTCCGTGTGCTTGTAAAAGAACTCCAAAGCCTTGGCCTCGCGGTGGAAGCCGTTATGGATACAAAAGAAGTCATTCGCTTTGGAAAAGATGAAGAAAAAGTAAGACCTCCTCGCATGGAGACTGGTTTGCTGGGTCTTGGCGACGAGTTGCAGGGACTGCTCTAGAAGTCAACGGAAGCAACTAATAAATGAGGAACAGGCAAGAAAAGAATTCTCTTGCCAAAGAAAAATCCTCATGATATAATTTCTGGCCGTTGCTCTAGTACGTGGTGATGTGTGAACCTCTGCCTTAAAAGGTAATTCGGTGAGGCCATCATTGCAGTCGATGGTCTCATCTTGTTTAGAAAATAATTTTGGAAGGCTATTTATTTACGGAGGCAAATAGACGTGCCAACAATCAACCAACTGATCCGAAAAGGTCGCGAGACCAAAAGGGCAAAAAGCAAAGCACCAGCACTGCAATTTACCCTGAATTCAATGAAACAGCGCCGTTCTCGTCTTGAAAAAGGCGCCCCGCAAAAACGCGGAGTCTGTACGGTTGTCAGAACGATGACCCCCAAGAAGCCTAACTCGGCGTTGCGCAAGATCGCTCGTGTTCGTTTGTCCAACGGTCTTGAAGTTACGGCATATATTCCCGGTGAAGGTCACCAGTTACAGGAGCACTCTGTAGTGCTCGTGCGTGGCGGCCGTGTGAAAGATCTCCCTGGTGTCCGCTATCACATTGTTCGCGGAACCCTGGATACCACCGGTGTTGCCAAACGTTCTCAGGGACGTTCAAAGTACGGTTCAAAGAAACCGAAAGCGTAAGTTTTCTAGATAACTGATGGAGTAGTTGAATGCGACGAACGAAACCTGAACCACGTGAAATTCCAGCTGATGTACGCTATAACAGCGTTCCTGTAACCTACTTCATTCACCGCATCATGAAACGCGGGAAGAAGAGTGTTGCAACAACCATCATGTATGATGCGCTGGATATTGTTAAAGAGAAGACAGGCAAGAATCCGATCGAAGTATTGGAACTTGCTTTGAAAAACGTTGGACCTATCATGGAAGTGCGCCCACGTCGTGTGGGTGGTGCCACCTACCAGGTTCCAATGGAAGTACCAGCAAATCGCAGAATGACCCTTGCCATGCGTTGGATTCTTGATTCAGCCGCAGGACGCAGTGGAAATTCTTATGCCGAAAAGCTGTCAGCAGAGTTGATTGAAGCCGCAAACAATCAGGGTGCCTCAGTTCGCAAACGCGAAGAAACCCATAAGATGGCTGAAGCCAACCGCGCATTTTCCCATTACCGTATGTAATTGATTAGCGAGTTTAAGACGAAATGCCACGCAATTTTCCGTTAGATAAGTGCCGTAATATAGGGATCATTGCTCATATTGACGCGGGTAAAACCACGACTACTGAGCGAATCCTGTTCTATTCGGGCAGAACTTATCGAATTGGTTCTGTTGACGAAGGCACGACTGTAACGGATTGGATGGCTCAAGAACGCGAACGCGGCATTACCATCGTCTCTGCAGCCGTAACTGCCGAATGGAAGGGATATCAGATCAATGTGATCGATACCCCAGGACACATCGATTTCACCGCTGAAGTGCAACGCTCATTGCGTGTATTGGATGGCGGAGTGGTCGTCTTTGATGCTGTTCAGGGTGTTGAACCACAAAGCGAGACTGTTTGGCGCCAGGCTGACCGCTATCATGTTCCGCGCATCTGTTTTGTGAATAAAATGGATCGGGTTGGAGCTTCGCTCGAGTATACGATCGGTACGATCCGAGATCGGCTGGGTGCCAATCCTATCCAAATGCAAATGCCGCTTGGCAGTGAAGCTAACTTCAAAGGTATGATCGACCTGTTAACGATGCAGGCGATTTATTTTGAAGATGAATTGGGAAAAGAACCCCGCTACACAGAAGTACCGAACGATCTGCGCAGTCAGGCTGAAGACCTTCGAACACAAATGGTGGAAAAGATCGCTGAACTTGATGACGATCTGACCATGAAATATCTCGAAGGGGAAGAGATCAGTGTTGCAGAATTAAAAGCCGCATTGCGTAACGCTGTGCTGAACAATCGGGCAACACCGGTTTTCTGTGGTTCTTCATTGCGCAACAAGGGTGTTCAACTTGTTTTAGACGCAGTGATTGATTATCTCCCATCGCCAACCGATATTCCACCTGTTGTGGGTAATGTTCCAGACAGTGATCAAACACTGGAGCTGCCGACCGAAGATAACGCTCCATTGAGTGCGTTGGTCTTCAAGATCGTCACTGACCCATATGTAGGCCGGTTGGCATACTTCCGTGTGTACTCCGGTACCATCAAGATGGGTGATATGGTTTACAACCCGGTTAAAGGCCGCAAGGAACGTATCGGCCGACTGCTGCGAATGTATGCTGATCGGCGAGAAGATGTTGACGAAATTCCTGCAGGCGATATCGGCGCGGTGCTGGGGTTAAAAAATACCTTCACCGGCGACACTCTCTGTGGTTCTGAAAAGCCAATTGTTTTGGAAAGTATCACCTTCCCCGAACCTGTGATTTCGATTGCGATCGAGCCGAAATCAACCGCTGATCAAGATCGGATGGCCACAGCACTGCAACGGCTTGCAGAAGAAGACCCAACCTTTAAGGTCAACACTGACGAAAATACCGGACAGACCATTATTGGTGGAATGGGTGAGCTACACCTGGATGTTTTGGTAGACCGCATGTTACGCGAGTTTCGCGTGCAGGCCAATATCGGTAATCCGCGTGTCTCATATCGAGAAACGATCACTCGTGAAGTGCCCGAAGTTGCGTATAAATATGTAAAACAATCCGGCGGTCACGGCCAATATGGTCATGTGGTTTTTTCCATGAGCCCGTTGGAGCGTGGAGCTGGCGTTCAATTTGTGAATAAAATTGTCGGAGGGGCAATTCCTAAAGAGTTTATCCCCGCTGTCGAAAAGGGTGTGCGAGAAGCAACCGAATCTGGTGTTCTTGCTGGATATCCCGTCACTGACCTGAGTGTCACTTTGATCGATGGGTCTTTCCATGAAGTCGATTCAAGTGAAATGGCATTCAAAATGGCCGCAATCATGTGCTTCCGTGATGGATTACATAAAGGAGCCTCCGTCCTTTTGGAGCCCATTATGAAAGTTGAGCTAGTGCTGCCAGAAGAATATCTTGGTGATGTACTCGGCCAGATTACCTCGCGCCGAGGTGAAGTATTAGGTATGGACGTAAGACCTGGAAATGCACAGGCGATTCACTCCCTGGTGCCGCTTTCTGAAATGTTCGGCTATGCTACAGAACTGCGCTCTGTTACCCAGGGCCGCGGTATGTTTACCATGGAATTTGATCACTATCGACCGGTTTCCAGTTCTGTTGCTGAAAAGATCATTAAATAGAAATTATTCGAAGGATTAGTCTCTAAGGAGTATAAGGAATCATGGCCAAGCAGAAATTTGACAGAAGTAAACCGCATCTGAATGTGGGCACAATGGGTCACATTGACCACGGAAAGACGACCTTAACTGCAGCGATCACGAAATACTGCGGATTTTTTGGA
>DAOUGR010000044.1:0-29492 GCA_034429135.1 Anaerolineaceae bacterium
CCGGGTACCCTCCGTATTCGCGGCTGATGAAAATCGAATTCAACCATACCGATCCCATCCAAACACAGCAGGCCGCTCTGGCTGCCGGTGAACAGTTGACGTATTGGATCGAATCCGAAAAGATTCCTGGCACTTCTCTCATCGGCCCGGTCCCCTGTTTTTACCAGCGCCGGGCGGGATATTACCGATGGCAAATCCTGGTCAGGGGACCTGATCCGCGCATACTGTTAGCGGGGCATCCGTTAAAAACCTGGGTTCCTGCAGGGATGACTGTGGATATCACTGTTGATCCGACAAGGGTACTGTGATCAAAAATTGGGATTGGATGATCCATCGCATTATTACTAGAAATAATTGGCTGGTGAACTGAAATCATCCCCTTGAGTGGTTCAATTCGGAAATTTTGCACTTTTTGTGATAGAATCTACCCCATTGGGGCGTGGTGCAACGGCAGCACACCAGACTTTGGATCTGTGGATCTTGGTTCGAATCCAGGCGCCCCAGCCTGGCAAGTTTTGATGAAGAAAAAACCAAAATCTGATCATCATTTGTTATCCTTTTCTGATACGGGCGCTGTTGCATGCCGGGCATGCACGGGGCTCGTATTTCTTTCGGTGTACAATTAATCGACAGCGGATCAGTTCTATCAGGAGTAACTCCATAAATGAAACTTTCAACTATCATTCTTGCGGCGGGTGAAGGAACCCGCATGAAATCTGATCTTCCAAAAGTGTTGCATGCGGTAAATGGCAAACCCATGTTGCGCTATGCGATTGATGCGGCATGTGCCGCCGGATCTCAACGCACGGTTGTGGTGATTGGCAACGGAGCTGAAAAAGTGCGGGAAGCCATTGGAGACTCCGTTGAATTTGTGGTGCAAGAAAAGCGATTAGGAACTGGACACGCGGTCATGACCGCAGCATCGGCATTTTCTGGTCAGGATGGATTGATCCTGGTGATCACAGGAGATATGCCGCTTCTGACCGCAGAAACGCTTCAATCTCTGGTGAATACGCAGCTTAAAAATTCTGGCCCCATGACCATGACCACGGTGCATTCTCGTGACCCGCGTGGTTTTGGCCGCATCATCCGCGGAAAAGATGGTGGGGTGCTGGCCATTGTGGAAGAAGCCCAGGCAACCCCTGAACAACTCATGATTGACGAACTTAATGTCTCTGCCTACTGTTTCAATGCAGAATGGTTGTGGCAGGCCCTAAAAAAGGTCAAACTTTCTCCAAAAGGTGAATATTACCTGACGGATGTTGTGGAAATAGCTGTTCAAGAGGGCAAACACGTGGCGGCGTTGGTATTGGATAACGAAGAAGAAACGATCGGGATCAACAATCGCGTCCAACTGGCGCAGGCTGAAGAAATTATCCGCCGTCGAACCAACCAGGCTTACATGCTCGCCGGTGTGACCATGATTAACCCCGAAACAGTATATATTGAAGAGGGAGTTAAAATCGGGCGCGATACTGTTCTGCTGCCGAACACATTCCTTAGCGGAAAGACTGTGATTGGTGAAAAATGCGAGATCGGTCCGAATACGATCATCCGTGATTCAACCATCGGAAATCACTGTCATCTGCTGGCATCAGTGATCGAAGGAGCGATTGTGGAAGACGAGGTTGGCATGGGGCCTTTCTGCCACCTGCGCAAAGGTGCTCACCTTGGACGCGGTGTGCATATGGGTAATTTTGGCGAGGTAAAAGATTCTCATCTGGCTGCGGGCGTCAAGATGGGTCATTTTTCATACATCGGCAATGCCACGATCGGTGAAAACGTCAACATTGGAGCCGGAACGATCACCTGCAACTATGATGGTGTGCATAAACACCCGACCGAAATTGGAGCGGATACCTTCATCGGATCAGATACCATGCTGGTGGCACCTCTCAAGATCGGTAAAGGAGCCAAGACCGGTGCAGGATCGGTGGTCACACATGATGTCGCTGATCATGAAGTTGTGGTGGGTGTTCCCGCCCGGCCATTGAAAAAGAAGGAATCGTAAAGATGCCGCTTGTCTGGCCATTTTTTGTTTTTTTTCTCCTCGTAGATTTGTTTCTCGCAATGCTGCGTGCTGCGCTCTTGAATGCCCGCTTGCCGCAGTTGATCGAACTTGGATCACACGATGAACAGGATTTCGAGCGAACCATCAAAATTCTAGAGAAACCGCGATTGAGAGCCACATTACGCCTGGTAATGGGGTTAAGCCACGCATTCGTGCTGGTTTGTTCCTGGATGATCTTCATAGAGACGGGGGTTCCATTTACCTTTGCGGGCGCGTTGGGTTTCTTTGCTTTAGTGATTTTGATCCTCATGGGGTTCGAATACCTGTTCGAGAGGTTCCCGCTGAAAAATGCCGAAAAATGGGCGATTCGGCTGGCTCCGGTCGGCAACCTTCTGGATATTGTTTTTACGCCTCTGACTTCGCTTTTAATCATCTTCCAGGGAACCGGTACTGAAGTTCAACGCAATCTGGGTTCGGTTACCGAGGATGAACTGAAGACCTGGGTCGAGGTCGGGCAACCTGAAGGCGGGCTTGAACCAGATGAGCGCAAGATGATCTACTCTATCTTCCAGTTTGGAGATACGCTGTGCCGTGAAATTATGGTGCCACGGATCGAGGTGCTGGCTCTGGATATCAAAACACCTCTGAATACGGCCATCAATATGCTGATCGAATCCGGACACTCCCGCGTGCCGGTTTACGAAGATGTCATCGACAACGTGGTTGGAATGCTTTATGCCAAAGACCTGCTTAAAATCCAGCTCTCTCCCAACGAGAAACAATCCATACGCAAGTATCTGCGGCCCGCATATTTCATCCCCGAATCCAAGAAAGTGGACGAACTGCTGGCGGAGATGCAATCGAAGGGTATCCATATAGCAGTTGTGGTGGATGAATTTGGTGGAATGGCGGGCCTGGTGTCGCTGGAAGACATCGTGGAAGAAATTGTAGGTGAAATCCGCGATGAATATGACCAGAGCGAAGAAATTTTGGTGCAAAAGGTGACAGACGACGAATACGTGTTCATGGGAAGGGTGTCACTGGCTGATTTCAATGATGCGCTTTCTACGGAACTTGAGTCAGAGCAATCGGATACGCTTGGCGGATATTTTTACAGTGAACTCGGCCGGGTTCCGGTCGAAGGTGATCGTTTACAGTTCGATGAGTGGCAATTGACTGTGGAAGAAGTACGCGGCCGCCGGGTGGGCAGAATTCGCGCCAGCCGCATCGATCCAAATGATGAAACGGAATAAGGATAGATAACGATGGATGATGAAACCTTAAATAAATTAATCGAATGTGCGATTAACGTGCGTCAATGGGCTTATACCCCCTATTCTCATTACTCTGTAGGTGCGGCGTTACTCACAGCAGGCGGTAAAATCTACGAGGGGGTCAACATTGAAAATGCAGTGTATCCGCTTTGTCTCTGCGCAGAGAGGGTGGCGATTTTCAAAGCTGTTTCAGAAGGTGAACGTGAGTTCACTGCGATCGCGATAGCCACCGAAAATGGCGGAATGCCATGCGGTTCCTGCCGCCAGGTGATGGCGGAATTTGGACTCTCCACGCGGGTCATCATTGTGGATACCACTGGTCATATTCATGCCGATACCGACGTTGCCGGACTGTTGCCGAATGCGTTTAGTCCATCAGATTTAATCTAAGAGGCTCATGGCAAAATCTGAGCACAGCTTACGGGTTGAAGCGGTGATCCTGCGCCATGCAGATTGGGGAGAAGCTGATCGGCTATTGACCCTGTATTCGCGTGAGCAGGGAAAACTTCGGGCGATTGCCAAGGGTGTGCGAAAAATCCAGTCGCGCAAAGCCGGCCACCTTGAACCTTTCACCCGTTCGAAGATTATGCTTGCCAGAGGGCATGATCTGTGGATCGTTACCCAGACTGATTCCATTGATCTCTATTCACCTATTAAAGAGGATTTGCAGCTGCTTGGTCAGGCATCGTATGTGGTCGAGCTGCTTGACCGTTTTTTATACGAAGAAGGAGAAAACTGGCAGTTGTATAAACTGTTGACAGAGACACTCGAACGCCTTGCGTCACATCAAGATTCGTTTGTGACCCTGCGTTATTATGAAATGCGTCTGCTAGACTTGCTTGGTTTTCGCCCGCTGCTATTCGAGTGTGCGTCCTGTGGAGAGGAGATCACAGCCCAGGATCAATTCTTTTCTGCTGATCTTGGGGGAGTTCTATGCCCGAAATGCGCCTTTCGCGGTCAAACCCGGCGCCCGGTATCGGTTGATGCGTTGCGATTTCTTAGGCACATCCAGCGCAGTTCCTTCAAAGAGGCTTTGCGATCCAATCCCACCACGGCCGTGCGGCAGGAAATGGAAGCCCTTGTCAATTATTATCTGACTTATCTTCTCGAGAGAAGCCTGAACTCGCCAGAGTTTCTAAAACAGATCCACAAACAACTCTAAACCTGATTTTTACCTTATGCCCCATCACTGGGGGTATAATGGGTTCACTCTTAAGCCAGTACCATCCAGGAGATTTTATGAACAAACCGCTTGATTTTCAATCCGTGATCATGACCTTGCAAAAATACTGGGCTGAACAGGGCTGTCTGATCTGGCAGCCGTATTACAGCCAGATCGGCGCCGGTACGATGAACCCGGCCACATTTTTGCGTGTGCTTGGTCCAGAACCCTGGAATGTAGCTTATGTGGAGCCTTCTATTCGGCCGGATGACGGTCGTTATGGAGAAAACCCGAACCGTTTTCAACAGCATTATCAGTTCCAGGTCATTCTTAAACCAGACCCCGGGAACCCACAACAGTTGTATTTGAAATCTCTCGAAGCTCTTGGCATCGATCCACGCGAACATGACATCCGTTTTGTGGAAGATAACTGGCAACAACCGGCTCTGGGTGCCTGGGGTTTGGGTTGGGAGGTCTGGCTGGATGGACAGGAAATTACCCAGTTCACTTACTTCCAGCAGGCTGGCGGTTTGGTCCTCGACCCGGTGGCAGTGGAAATCACCTACGGGCTTGAGCGTATCACCATGCCATTACAACGCGAACACCACTTTCGCACCATGCACTGGAATGAAAAGCGAACTTATGGTGATGTCAATTACCAGGGTGAAGTTGAGCATAGTAAGTATTATTTTGAAATCGCTGATGTCGAAAGGATGCGCCAGCTTTACAGGTTGTATGAACTTGAAGCTGAAGAAGCCATTAAGCATGGTCTGGTTTTACCGGCTCATGATTATCTCTTAAAGTGTTCTCATACGTTCAATATTCTTGATACGCGCGGCGCGGTAGGTGTTACTGAGCGCCAGGCCCTTTTCGGCAAAATGCGTGAAATGGCGCACCGGATTTCAGAAACCTATGTTGCACAGCGTGAAAAATTGGGTTTCCCATTCCTGGAAAATACTGCAAAAGTTATCCCGGTGGTGAAGCCTTCTTCGGCTATCCCTGCTCTTCCCAGCGGGCCGGCAGATTTCTTGCTCGAGATCGGAACGGAAGAATTGCCTGCAGCAGACCTGCAGAGTGCTTTGGATCAATTAAAAGCTAGAGTACCTGAACTTCTAAAAGAACTGCGCCTGCCCTACGGAAAGATATCTGTACAGGGCACGCCCCGGCGATTGGTGGTGATTGTAGAAGATCTGGCTGAACGCCAAACTTCAAAAGAGTCTATCGTAAAAGGTCCTCCCGCCAGCCGCGGTTTCGATGCCGCCGGGCAGCCGACGAAAGCCGCCGAAGGGTTCGCCCAGAGTAAGGGCGTGAGCCTGAGCGACCTGCAAACACGCGAGATCGATGGCGGAATGTACCTGGTAGCGGTTGTTAAAGAACCCAGTCGCACAGCTTACGAAGTGTTGAAAGAAGCCCTTTCTGGTCTGGCTGCAGGAATAAAGTTCGACAAAACCATGCGCTGGAATCATACCAACGTTGCTTTCTCACGCCCCGTGCGCTGGCTGCTTGCCATGCTTGGAGGGGTTCCCGTGCCGTTTGAATTTGCAGGTTTAACCGCCGATAATGTTACCCACGGGCTGCGGTTCTATGAACCGGAGCAGAAGGCAGTCACTTCTCTCAAGGAATACAGGGAATATCTCGACAGCCAGGGAATTGTGATCG
Organism: Anaerolineaceae bacterium; assembly: GCA_034429135.1. GTDB lineage: Bacteria > Chloroflexota > Anaerolineae > Anaerolineales > Anaerolineaceae > UBA6107. Next base: position 6,107 of record DAOUGR010000044.1, read on the forward strand.
ATCCGGATCAACGCAAAGCGATCATCTCCGGGCAGGTACGACGCTTGTGCATTGAAGCAGGTGGCAGTGATGGAATCGATGAGAGTTTGCTGGATGAGGTGAATCAACTGGTTGAAGCACCAACTGCCCTGCTTGGCAAGTTCGATCCAGCTCATCTCAGCTTGCCCTCTGAAGTTTTGATTTCGGTGATGAAAAAACACCAGCGTTACTTCCCGGTGCTTTCGCCAGAAGGGAAGCTGTTGCCATATTTCATTGCTGTTCGTAATGGTGATCATCGTGGATTGGAAGCAGTCACTGATGGCAATGAACAGGTGATCAAGGCGAGATTTGCTGATGCCAACTTCTTCATCGCTGAAGATCTCAAACACAAACTGGAAGATATGCTGGAACGCCTCGGCACATTAACTTTCCAGCATAAATTAGGGTCGATGCTTGACAAGTCGCACCGCATTGAAGCCATTGTTGATCCGCTTGCCGACGAACTGGGATTGTCTACAGCGGAGAAAACAGATGCTCTTCGCGCGGCACGTCTCTGCAAAGCTGACCTGGTAACCCACATGGTTGTGGAAATGACTTCGCTTCAAGGAATTATGGGGAAGTATTACGCGCAGCATTCTGGTGAGACCCCCGGTGTGGCCGAAGCAATTTTCGAGCATTATCTGCCGCGTTTCACCGGCGATGTTGTTCCGCAGTCTAGAGCGGGCCTGGCAATTGGCATTGCTGACCGCCTTGATTCGCTGGTGGGTCTTTTTGCTGCAGGCCTTGCCCCCACAGGAACAAAGGATCCTTTCGCGCAGCGCCGTGCTGCACTTGGCCTGGTTCAGCTCCTCTCTGCTTTTGATAATGATTTTGATCTTAAGAAGTGGATGGCGATTGCTGAGAAGCAATTGCCCCTTTCTATGAGTGATGAAAACCGTCAGGCTTGTTTTGAATTTATTGTGGGAAGGTTAAAGAACAATCTGACCGATCAGGGATATCGGTATGATGTGGTAGATGCAGTGCTGGCTGAGCAGCAAAATAATCCTGCTGGTGTGCTGCGCGGGGTGAAAGAACTTGGTAATTGGGTTTCCCGTCCGGATTGGAATACGATCCTTCCCGCGTACGCGCGCTGTGTGCGGATTACCCGTGATCAAAAATCGAAGTTTAACGTGGATGAAACCGCGTTTGTGGATCCGGCAGAGAAAGCCCTGTTTAATGCGCTTAAGAAAGTGGAAAACGCCAATCTGAGAAAGGGATCGGTAGATGATTTGCTGAGCGCGTTCCTGCCCATGATCCCAGATGTGGATCGATTCTTTGAAGATGTCATGGTTATGGATGAAGATCTCAGAATTCGTGCCAACCGCTTGGGGCTGCTGCAACGCATTGCCGCGCTGACCCGCGGTGTCGCCGACCTTTCGTTGCTGGAAGGATTCTAATAACTCGCCGGGAGGTTCTACCCTCCCGGTTTTTGATGCGCACATTTCATCGAATTTCTGGGTTAAAATATTTACAACCCGATGACAGCAGTAGACGAAATTAAAGCCCGGATAGATATTGTTGATCTCGTTTCTGAAACGGTGAAATTGCGCCGTTCCGGAAAGAGTTATACCGGGTTTTGCCCCTTTCACCCCAATTCAAAAACACCGGCATTTGCAGTTTTTCCAGATTCTGGCACATGGCGTTGTTTTGGTCAGTGCAATGAGGGCGGCGATATCTTCAAATTTGTCATGAAAAAAGAGGGCTGGGATTTTTCAGAAGCCTTGAAGTATCTTGCAGATCGGGCGGGTGTTACGCTGACACCGCTTACCCCAGAGCGCAAAGCGGAGGAAGACGAGTACGAAAACCTGCGTAACATTCTGGAAGAAAGCGTCAAATTTTATCAATATCAACTGACGAAAACACCGGCTGGAAAACCGGCACTGGAATACCTCACCAACCGCGGGATCTCACTGGATAGTATCGCGCGTTTTGAACTCGGGTATGCCCCTAACGCATACGAAGCGCTCATCAATCACCTGAACGGGAAAGGACATTCTTTCGAGCAGCTGCTGGCAGCCGGAATGGTTGTGGAAAAGGACGAAGGTGGATACTACGACAAGTTCCGCAACCGCATCATGTTTCCCATCCGCGACGGTTCAGGGAAAATGACCGGTTTTGGCGCCCGTATCCTGGATCCGAATGATGTACCCAAATTCCTCAACTCGCCTCAGACAGCGCTCTTCAATAAAAGCCGGCTGCTCTATGGCCTGAATCTGGCTCGCAAATCTATTCGCGATGCCGATCAGGTCGTGATCGTTGAAGGTTACCTGGATGTAATTGCTCTTCATCAATGTGGATTCGAGAACACCGTCTCACCCATGGGTACGGCCTTAAATGAAGATCAGCTCAGGTACTTAAAAAAATTCACCCGGCGCATAGTCTTAGCGCTGGATGCGGATACTGCGGGTGAGAAAGCCACATTACGTGGATTGGATATCGCCCGCAAGGCGTTAGACCATGAGACGGAACTGGTATTCGATGCCCGTGGATTGCTGCATCACGAAGCCCGCCTGCAGGCAGATGTGAGGGTGACGGCATTGCCTGCCGGAAAGGATCCCGATGATGTTGTCCTTAAGGACCCGCAGGAATGGCAGCAAATCCTAAAAAATGCCAGACCAATCGTGGTGCATGTGATGGAAACACTCGCCGCGGGTCAAAACCTTGAAGACGCCAAAGTAAGGTCATCCATAGCGGCTCAAGTGCTTCCTCTCATCGAAGATGTGCCTTCAGCCATTGAACGTGATACTTACCGTCAGCAGCTGGCAAGGTTGTTGAAGGTGGACGAGCGTTCACTTCTGGGCAGCCAGAAAGTACGCGAACCTACGCGCAGGCGAAAGTTAGGCGGTGAAGACTCTGGAAGAAAACCCCCATTGAATATCACCCAGCCTGATAGAGATCAACGTTCGTTGCAATTAGAAATTCACTGCCTATCGCTTCTCTTTCACCGAATCGATTGCTTCTATGATCTTGAGCGCGCATTGAAGCAGGCCGGGTTGGAAAAATTTTCCGCCAGCGATTTTGATGATTCACAAAACCACACTTTGGCACGGCTCTTGTTGCAGGGATTAGATCAGGATGAAATGGATGCGATCGATTATGTCAACGAGCATGCTGAAGATGAGATCATTCATCGGCTCACTCTTATCACCAAGGGAATGAAAATCCAAGAAAAGAACGAAGAGAAATTATTGGAAGATCTTTATCGTACAATTGTCAACCTGCGATTAATTCGCACGAACCTTTCATTGAATCAGCTGCGTTTTATGGAGAGTGATGAAGCCACCGAAGACCAAAAGGCATCCATTCAATCGATGATCCTGCAGAATACGATTGCAAGAGGAAAACTAGACCTTGCTCTTGCAAAATTACCCCTAAAAAGATAAAACTTGACTTTATGGTATAGTTAACCCATGCCTGAAAACTCAGTGAATCAGAAGAAAAGACAAGTAGAGGCAAATATCCAACAAAGAAGCGCTGTCACGGCGACAGCAGATCTTCCAATGACTGTCACTCATTCACCTTCAAGGAGCGGACAGCAATCGAAGAAAAAGAAGCCTGGTCCTTCATCCCGCGGAACGAAAAAGACCATTCGGACGAAGAATATCAACCACGACGAAAATAATCATCTCGAAGATGATGTCTTGATCAAGCAAGAACCTGATGATTCTTCACTGGTTCAGGTAAACTCTGAGTGGGGTGAAATTGCCGCTGAAGACCCGCTGGAGATTCTTGAGGATCCATCCATCGCCCTTGAGTTAACTGAAGACCCGGTACGCCTTTATCTTAAGGAAATCGGACAAATCAACCTGCTTGACGCCGATGCCGAATTCAGGCTGGCGGTACGCATTGAAGCCAATGTACGCATGGATGCGTTTAAGAATCACTGCAAACCTGAAAATAACAGCGAAGGTCACTACCGGGTGCTTTATCATGCGATTATTGTTGAATTGATTACTTCCTGGAAGCGTTTGCAGGAAGATGCACAGCGCATTCACCATAAAGATTGTCCGGATCTGGCGTTGACCCTGGCAGAAGCCATTTCACTTCGCCGCACCTGGCAATCTGATGATCCATCTTATCTACGCACATATCTCGATAATGGACTCTGGGGAAAGGACGCTATCTGGGAAGAGCTGGTGAGGCATGCTTTCACCGTATTTGTCAGTATGTATCTGTTACCTGAAAAAACCGCAAATTCTTTGCTGCAGTATTTGCAGAGCACAGATGAAATGCCAGAAGCGGTTTGGTTCAAACGCAGATTGCCTGACGAAGCCACTCTAAAAGCGGAGGTGGAAGGCGTTCGAAAGCGCGCTGAAGAGTCTAACCAGACGTTGATTCGTGCCAACTTACGGCTGGTGGTGAGTATCGCCAAACGCTATCTTGGCCGGGGGATCTCCTTCCTCGATTTGATTCAGGAAGGCAATCTTGGACTGCTGAGGGCGGTCTCAAAGTTCGATTCTACCCGCGGGTTTAAATTCAGTACCTACGCTACCTGGTGGATCAGGCAATCCATCAGCCGCTATATTGCTGAACATGCGCGCACCATTCGAATACCGGTTCATCTGTTCGAGGCCATAACCCGCATTTTACGCATCCAACGCTCTCTGGTGCAGGAATTGGGAAGGGAACCCTCACTGGAAGAACTCGCCCTCGAATCAGATTTGATTTCTGAGGAAGATTCTCAGGCGATCAAAGCCGCAAGATTGACCAATCAGCCCATTGACGCTGAATTGCAGCGGCGCTGGACGTGGGCAACAGTCAAAGTACAGCGCATCTTGCAATCAGCCGAAGAACCGATTTCGCTTGAAAGACCTGTCGGAGATGAAGAAAGCAGCCAGTTGGGCGATTTTATTGAGGATGATGAAGCGCTTGAACCAATGGATGCTGCGGCCCGAGAGATGTTGCGCGAGCAGGTTCAAAATGCGCTGGCCGCACTTTCAGAGCGTGAACGCCAGGTGCTTGAATTGCGGTTTGGTTTGATCGATGGTAAAGATCACACACTGGAAGAAGTCAGCCGCTATTTCAATGTCACGCGCGAACGCATCCGCCAGATCGAAGCTAAAGCACTGCGCAAGCTGCGCCATCCCACCCGCAGCCGTTACTTAAGAGAATATCTGGGATAAAAAAATTCGGGCGCTGGGCCCGAATTTTATTTGTTACAAGAATCGGCCATCGCTTCGCTCAGGCTGATTACTTTCCAATCTTGCTCCAGCAGTGTTTCTAGAACAGATACATCCTCAGGTGTGGCGTGCAGAATGATAATTCCGCCATTTCTTAAGGGCATGCGGTTTTCTTCAAAGGCGTGATTATCTGCGCTCCAATACACTGGAACCAGTCCATTTTCGCTGGCAAACGACAGGTAGTCATAAGTCCAGGGTCCGTAAGGAACCCGCGCGTATGGAGCAAACCCTTTTTCAAAAAGATCATCACCCAATTTGGCTCGTAGCGCCTGCTCCCACAAGCGATAATCTTCCTGCCATTCCTCTTTGGTCATCGTTTCTGCGGCTGATACCGCCGGGTGAACATAAGCGTGATAAGCGAGGTCATGACCTTCGTTCACAATTCGTTGAACAGTTTGGTCGCTAAAATTTTCAGCAAACGGTTTTCCGAGCAGGAAAAAAGTTGCTGTGGCGTTATGCTCTTTGAGAAGATCGAGCATCTGATTCATCACATTGTCCCAATATCCATCGTCGATGGTGAGCACAACAAACGAATCTTTCGTGTCAAATTTCTGAAGGAGTTCGCCATCGTATACCGGTTTGGCCTGAATGCGATTGACACTGCAAACCTCAATCTCTTCAGTGGCAGAAGGTTCGAGAGAAGGCGTGGGTGTTGCCGCAGGCAGGTCGATGGTGGCAGTGGCAGAGGGTTCGGATGTAGCCTCATCGACAGATGTTGGCTGTGTGGCGCTGATAACGCTGGTTGCACAGGCCGTTAGGAGTGTTAAGCTCAAGGTTGTAACAAATAACAGGGTTAAAATTTTTCGCATAAAGCCTCGCTGAACAATTTTACCAGAGGGAGAAGATTTTTAAAAGTAACTGATTTTTATCTGTACCAGCGCCAGATAGATGGAAGACGGCTCAAATCATGACCGTTGAGAAACGAAAACGATCTTTTTTTATCAACCAAGTGCTTTATAAGCACCTTGCATCTGAGTTTTATCCATGTTATACTGACTCTACAGTTAAACAAACACATTGAAAAGGTACGTCCTGAACATCGGAACCGCTATTTCCAATACCCCTATCAAGAAAAATTGAACACCCACCCATTCCCTGTTCTGCAGGCATGAATGGAAATTTTCAACTTCAAACTCACGAAAGAAAATCATATGAAAATCCTTGAAATGGAAAATGCCTCCCTCGCCTCTTTGCGTCAAATCGCTGCGGAACTTAACGTGCCGAACGCGAATCGACTAAAAAAAGAGAATCTCATCATCAATATCCGACGCGCCGAAGCCGAGAAGGAAGGCATCGAAGTTCGTGGAGGAGTGCTTGAAATCACTCCTGAGGGTGTCGGCTTTCTTCGTACGAATTATTCCATCGGACCCGAAGATGTATATGTCTCTCAGGCTCAACTGAGGAGATATGACCTGCGCATGGGTGATCTGGTGATCGGCGTCGTCCGTCCACCGCGTGATGCCGAACGGCATTACGGATTGCTCAAGGTGGAAAGCGTAAATGGCATTGCCCCTGAAGAGATGCGTGGCAGGAAAACATTTGAAAGTCTGACCCCAATTTTTCCTGATAAGCGCTTTGACCTTGAGACTGATCGCAGTATCTTATCCTCGCGTTTAATCAATCTCATTGCACCCATTGGCCGCGGGCAGCGTGGCATGATCGTTTCTCCTCCCAAGGCTGGAAAGACAACCATCCTCAAGCAGCTCGCCAACTCCATCACCGCCAATAATCCAGAAATTCATCTCATCATTGCCCTCATTGGCGAGCGCCCAGAAGAAGTGACCGATATTGATCGTTCGGTTGATGCTGAAGTGGTGGCATCAACATTCGATGAACCGGTAAGCGCGCATGTGCGTACTGCAGAGATCACGCTGGAACGCGCCAAGCGCCTGGTTGAAATTGGCCGCGATGTGGTCATTCTATTAGATTCTCTCACCCGCCTTGCAAGGGCTTATAATTTGGTTGTGAACCCGTCTGGCAGAACCCTTTCGGGCGGTATGGATCCATCAGCGCTTTACCCGCCGAAAAAATTCTTTGGCGCAGCACGTAATATAGAAGAAGGTGGTTCACTAACGATTATTGCCACCGCCCTTGTTGAAACGGGTTCACGGTTGGATGATGTGGTCTATGAAGAGTTTAAAGGCACCGGCAATATGGAGCTGCATCTCTCGCGCCGTTTGCAGGAACGCCGCATCTTCCCGGCGATCGATATCGAGCGTTCCTCCACCCGCCGCGAAGATTTGCTGCTTGGACCCGACATCCTGCCGCGGGTGTGGTTAATGCGACGTATGTATCTGCAGATGATCGGCACGCCTCCACAGGGCGCGGGCATGGATCCGGCTGTGGCTACAGAGGCAATCTTGCAGCGCATCAGCCGCACGAAGAATAACCAGGAATTCCTGGAAAATCTTACGGAGGAATAGTGACTGTAAAAAAATCAACCCAGGAACCGCAGGTGAAAGCCGAAATTGGCAAAAGACCTGCAGTCAATTGGGCATTGATCCTGTCCTGGGGTGGAACGATCTTATTGGTAGCCATCATGCTTGCCGTGCTGTTTCAATTCAACCCGCTCACCGCGTTGAAATCGAATGAGGCGGTGGTCAGCACCCCGATTACAGATATCTCATTACCAGAAATCAAAAGTTCTGGTGTTGATTTTGCCCTTGCGCGGTATGCTGAAATGGATACAACCGTCCCTGAAGGCATCCGTCAGTATGCTATCAAGTACACGGTTGAGGAGGGTGACTCGATCTTTGCTATTGCAAAGAAGTTTTCCCTCCAACCGGAATCCATCTTATATGCCAATTTTGATTTGTTAAATGATGATCCAACCTTCCTTCTGCCTGGCTGGCGTCTGACCATTCCCCCCACGGACGGCGTGTATTACAAATGGAAGGAAGGCGATACGCTGGAAAAGGTTGCTGAAAAATATTATGTTGATGTGGAGGATATCACCAGCTGGCCTTCGAATAAATTGGATGTGCAAAACCCCGATACTAGCGGATTGGAATATGTAATGATTCCCGGGGGTTACCGCGAAATTCAATCCTGGATCACACCATTGGAATATACCGCAAGGTCTGGAGCGACCCGGGTCATCGCTGGTGAAGGTGGTTGTCAGGCTCCTGCCACCGGTCCGGTAGGTTCTGGTGGATTTATCACACCCACTGGCGGGTTCGACGTTTCAGGGTTTGATTTCACCAGTTATCATCTGGGTGTTGATCTCACGGCTTACGAAGGTGCTCCAATTTATGCATCTGACAACGGTACTGTGCTCTATGCCGGGTGGAATACTTCTGGATATGGCAACCTGATCGTAATCGACCACAACAATGGTTATGAAACCCTTTACGCTCACCTTTCGCAGATTTATGTCTATTGTGGTGAAGGTGTGGCACGAGGAACAGTGATCGGAGCTGCCGGTAGTACGGGCAAGTCCACCGGTGCACACCTGCATTTCGAGATCCGTTACTACAATTCTTTCATCAACCCCTGGCAGGTGTTTGGATTCTGATCTCTCGCAGAAATATCTTAGGAAAGAAGTGTTGTAGAAGGATGATTTTCATCCTTCTATATTTTTAATGGCGGATAACATCGCGAAAAACTTTTTCTGTTCATATTGAGAGGTTGCTATGAGGCTGATTACCCAGTTTTGGTCGTAAATGAAGATCGTTCTCAAAAAAAAAAAGAACTAAGCCGTCATTAACAAACGTAATGAATTTGCGAACAATTCTTTGAGTTTGTGCTTTTCAAGAACTGTGCCCGGAAATTGACGTTCAAGGTGCAGGGCCACAAATCCATGCACGAGACTCCAGACGGCCACAGCGGTTTCATCAGCTGATCCTGCGGGCAGAACATTCGTTTTCTGGCAGGTGGCAACGACGTTGACCAGCATCTGGTAGGTTTTACGCACCGCTGACATAAATTCGGGGTGAGCATGTTCGTCTTCGAGAATGCCAGAAAACATGAGTTTAAAACACGCAGGTTCTGACATGGCAAACTGAATGTAACTCCAACCAGTTTCAATAAGCAGATCGCGGGGAGAAATTTGATATTTTTCAATGCTGAGGGTTAACCGTTCTTGCAGATCGAGAAATCCCTGGGTCGATATGGCTGCCAGCAGATCCTGTTTATCGGCGAAATGCGCGTAAGGTGCAGAATGGCTTACGCCTGCCGCCCGGGCTGCACTGCGCAGGGTGAGGGCATTGATGCCTTCCTTGCGTAAAATATTGCGCCCCGAATCGATCAGCGCTTTTTTCAAATCTCCATGATGGTATTTTTCCTTTTTCATAGAATAATCATATAGAATAAACTTGACATTGTCAAGATTATTTTCTATACTATTGAAAGAATCCGGTCTGAGGAGGAAAAATGAGTGAGCGTGATGCTTGCCGCCAGTTAATCGTTGACACGGCGAAAGATTTAACCCATAGGGGGTTCTTAAGCGCCACGGGTGGCAACCTTTCTGTAAGGATAACAGGTGAAAAAGCCTTTGCCATTACTCCATCGAATTACGATTATTTAAAAATGATCCCGGAGGATATCTGCGTTCTGGGATATGACTTGACGCCACTTGCAGGTGATAGAAAGCCTTCTGTTGAAAGTGCCATGCACGCAGCCATTTATCAAGTGCGGTCAGATGTGAATGCGATTATCCACACGCATCAGGTTTACCCGAGCACTCTGGCGATAATCGGTGAGCCGATTCCCGCTTTGTTTGACGAACAGGTGCGTTTTCTGGGTCGGTCGGTGAAGATCATTCCTTATGCGCCGTCTGGTACGGGGTCACTGGTCAAAACAGTAGCCAGGCATGTGGCAGATCACAACAACGCCTACATCATGGCCAATCACGGAGCGCTTTTGTTTGCTGGTGACATGGAACGCGCGGTACACAACGTATTGGTTCTCGAAAAATGCGCACTGGCATATTTGCTGGCCCTTTGTACCGGAAAGAAACCAGACCGTATTCCTGCTTATGTGCGTGAAATTGCTTTTTCCAAGCTGCGCAAAGATCAAAAGAAGTATGAAGCAGAAAATAAAGAGTAAATCTGGTTGGTTTGACCACGAGTTATGAATCTTTATTGGAGGGATTAATCTTCATGGAAACAAATCGTTATGCTATTTCCACATACCCGGATGTGGAAGATATCTACAAAAGGTTGGACGCATTGATTTCACAACCGATGCGCCCCTTGCGCCGCGAAAAGATGCAGCAAGTCCTCAATTATTTCGAGAAAAAATGTGCGCGATCCAAAGCGTTGAACGAAGAAGCCAAACAGATCATCCCTGGCGGTGTGCAGCATAACCTCGCTTTTAATTACCCCTTTCCAATTGCAGTTGAACGCGCTGAAGGCGCTTACCTTTGGGATGCCGACGGCAACCAGTACATTGACTTCCTCCAGGCAGGTGGTCCAACTGTTTTGGGCAGCAATTACAAACCAGTGCGCGATAAAGTTATCGAGATGCTGCAAACATGTGGACCGGTCACCGGCTTGTTTCACGAGTATGAGTTAAAACTTGCACAGCTTGTGAAGCGGTTTATGCCTGCCAATGAAATGTTCCGCATGCTGGGGTCAGGAACCGAATCGGTGATGGCTGCGATTCGGGCTGCTCGGGCATACACCGGGCATTCCAAGGTCATCAAAGTGGGAGGTGCTTATCACGGATGGAGTGATCAAATGGTTTACGGGCTGCATGTACCCGGCACCGGAAGGTTGGAAGCAAAAGGTATACCGGCTGGAACCTCTGCAAACACGCAGGAATTTTATCCCAACTCTATTGCTGCGTTGAAACGGCATCTCATCTTGAACCGGCTTGCAGGTGGCACGGCTGCAGTGATTGTTGAACCGGTTGGTCCTGAAAGTGGTACACGTCCAGTTCCATTTGATTTCAACCAAAAAGTTCGTGAACTTTGCGATGAATTTGGCGCATTACTCATTTTCGATGAAGTGGTTACAGGTTTTCGCCTGGGAATGGGCGGAGCCCAGGGATACTTTGGTGTAAAACCCGATCTGACCATATTTGGCAAGTGCATCACGGGTGGGTACCCAATGGCAGGCGGAGTTGGCGGGCGCGCCGATGTGATCATGCGCTTTGCTGCGGGGATTGGTGGAACCGGAGAGCGCGCTTATGTCGGTGGTACGTTATCGGCCAATCCGCTTTCTTGCGTTGCCGGATATTATGCCCTGCTCGAAATGGAACGTACCAACGCGCCGGTCATTGCCGGGCGCGCTGGAGACAGGTTGACAAAGGGATTACAGGCCATCATTGAAAAACATGGGCTGCCCTTTGTGGCTTACAACCAGGGCAGTATCGTTCACCTTGAGACTTCAGGAACCATGCTTCTCGACCTGCGTCATCCATTGCGCCTAGCAAAGGAATTGAAACCGCGAAAACACATGATGGAAGAAATGGGCGCAGCATACATGGCGGGGGGCATTGTCACCCTTGCGGGAAGCCGCATGTATACCAGTATGGCTGATACCGATGAGATCATTGATGAAGCTTTATCGCGGTTCGAAGATGTGCTAACGGGGGTTGAACCAGCTTCATAACCAATAGCGCAAAATCCACTTCAAGAGGCAGATGTTATGAATCAAATTCATGAACCGGCAATCCTCGCAGCAGACCTGGGCACATCTTCCATGAAGGTTGCGTTGATCACAATCAGCGGGCAGGTGCTCGGCTGGCAATCGCAGCCCATCCAGCTTCACCTTACCCCTGATGGCGGAGTGGAGCAGGACCCTGAAGAATGGTGGCAGGCATTTATCGAGTGTTCGAAGGTGTTATTAGAAAAGGATTTAATCCCGCGGTCGTCTGTGGCCGCGGTTTGCTGTTCAACACAGGGTGAGGGTACGATCGCGGTTGACCGTGATGGAAAAGTAATTCTCGGCTGTATTCTCTGGATGGACATGCGCGGGCAGCGCGATCTGTTCAACGAGTTCAAAGGCATTATCAATATTAATGGGATGAGTGCTCTTAGGGTTTTATCGTGGATCAAGGTGACCGGGGGTATGCCTTCGGCAACCGGAAAAGACCCGGCAGCCCACATGCTTTACATCCGCAACCACTTTCCTGAAGTATATGCAAAAACCTATAAATTTCTCAATGTGCTCGATTTTCTCAATTTGCGTCTGACAGGACGTTTCACCGCCACATATGATTCCATCCTGACCTCATGGGTGACCGATAACCGCAATCCAGATGGGATTCATTACGATGAAAAGCTGATTCATTTCAGTGGCATTGACGGTGACAAGTTCCCTGAGATTGTTCCCTGTACGGCGGTTCTGGGCAATTTAAGGGAAGAGGTTGCGCGTGAATTGGGGTTGAGCGCCGATGTGCGCGTGATCGCCGGCGCAATTGATAACACCGCAGCAGCAATTGGCGCTGGAGCTGTGGAAGATTACCTTCCTCATCTTTATATTGGTACGTCCTCATGGATGTCGGCGCATGTGCCTTACAAGAAAACGGATATTGCCTCTTCACTGGCATCCGTTCCTTGCGCGGTTCCGGGGCGTTATCTGATGACCGCGCTTCAGGCAACGGCTGGTGGAAACCTGACCTTTCTCAAAGAAAAGATCCTCTATAACAAGGATGAATTACTTCAAGAAGCAGCGCTCCCAGATATTTATAAAGTTCTCGATCAAATTGCCGAACGTGTACCGGCGGGGTCCAACGGTGTCATCTACACCCCCTGGATTTGGGGAGAAAGGGCACCGGTAGAGGATAAGACACTGCGCGCGGGATTGTACAATCTCTCGCTGCATAATTCACGCGAGGATATCATCCGTGCCTTTCTTGAAGGCGTTGCCCTTAACACAAGATGGCTGTTGCAGCCAGTCGAACGATTTTTACAGCGAAAAATCAACCAGATTCACATTGTGGGTGGCGGCGCCCAATCCGGAATCTGGTGCCAGATCTTTGCCGATGTCATGGGAGTGTGCATCAGACAGGTTGAAGACCCTGTATATGCCAATGCGCGCGGTGCGGCCTGGATTGGTGCTGCGGGAATCGGGGAGATCAGCTTTTCGGATATCAAACGCATGGTAAAGTTCAAAAAAGATTATTTACCCAACGAAAAGAACCTCAGTCTTTATGATCAGCGTTTCAGTCAGTTCTTACAGATCTACAAAAATATGAAAGATGTTTACCGGCAGATGAATGGCCAGTGAACCGACCTTAGCTGTGCATGAGGATAACAATATGACAGAAAAAACCTTCCGTTTGTATCCATACCGCTGGGTGGTGCTGGGCGTGTTTATGTTGATCAACCTCACCATCCAAATCCTGTGGATTTCGTATGCACCCATCACCGGGTTGGCAGCTTCTTATTATGGCGTGACTGATTTGCAGATAGGGTTTCTTGCGATGCTTTTTATGATCGCTTTCATTCCGCTTTCCATTCCGGTCTCATGGGCAATTGATACCTGGGGGTTCAGGCTTACTGTAAGCATCGGAGCGGTGATGATGGGTGTTTTCGGTGTTTTACGCGGGCTGGCTGGAGCAGATTATACGCTGGTGGTCATCAGTACCGTCGGAATAGCCGTCGCACAGCCTTTCTTGCTCAACGCCTGGACAAAGGTGCCGGCGCAGTGGTTTAGTATTGAAGAACGCGCGACCGCGGTCGGACTGGTGACCCTTGCCAACCTGGTTGGAACTGCACTGGGAATGATACTTCCCCCGATGTTGATCAGCAAAATGACCATTCCTCAGTCACAGCTGCTTTATGGCGCGATGGCAGCGTTTTCAGCAATTCTCTTTGTGATCCTTGCGAGGGAAAAACCGGCCACTCCGCCATGCCCCGAAGGGATGGAGGTGCGTGCTTTAATGTTGGATGGATTAAAACACGCGCTCAAGGTTAAGGAATTCTGGTACTATCTGGTGGTTGCCTTTATTGGGTTAGGAATTTTCAATGGCGTGACTACCTGGGTGGAAAATATCATCCGACCGCGAGGATTTACCCCTTCAGACGCGGGCACGCTTGGCGCGTTAATGCTAGCGGGAGGTGTGCTCGGGGCGGTGATCATTCCACCATTCTCTGATAAACAGCACAAACGACAAAAGTTTATCTTCTTTGGTTTCTTGATGGCCATCCCCGGATTGATCGGGCTTACCTTCGCACAATCGGCGTGGTTATTGTACGCCTCTGCATTTTCAATGGGCTTTTTCCTGGTCAGCGCCAATCCAATTGGTATGCAGTATTGCGCCGAGATCACCAACCCCACCCCTGAAGGCACTTCCAATGGATTGATCCAGCTTTTTGGGCAGGCTTCGGTGGTTTTCGTCTATGTGATGGAAGCGCTGCAAGCAAAAGATGGCGCGTTTACTCCTGCGTTGCTGCTGGCTGTGGGTCTAATTCTGGTGAGTCTGATTTTAATCTCACAGATGAAAGACCCGGTGAAAAAAATGAGCGAAAACAAAGAGACTGCAGTGATTCTTGAGGAACAGGGCAGTTAAAATTTCTTCCTGACAGGGTTAATTTTTAAGCCAAAAATCTTTTTTTGTGATAATCTTTAACTACTGGACTGAGAAATTTAGACAGGAGAGAGAAATATGGGAGAAGTAGGAAAAAAGGATAAGGGAAAAAAGGAACAGAGAAAAAAACCAAAGCTGACCATTAAAGAAAAACGAAAAGTGAAGCAGGAAAAACACAGCAATACTGCTGCTTAAGCTTCTTGTCAGAATCTTTCGGATTTCTATGATGATCAAACCATCGATCGGTTGCTGCTGATCCCGAATAATTTTGATTGTGTAAACGACAAGAAAACCTGTCTGCAAAGGACAGGTTTTTTATTAGAAGATATTTCATAAGACTTTTATGAGGGGTTTGACCTTGTTGAGCTGGTTGCCAGGCCGATCAATCTTGAAACCACCATGGCCAGGTATCCAATCCCGCAGAACTGTTCCAGCATGACCAGCACTCGTGAGGCAGGTGCAACGGGTAGGATATCACCCAGCCCGGTTGCCGAAAGGTTGGTAAAACTCAGAGAGAGAAACTCGACAAAAGTGATCGTTTGGCCGGGATTTGTTGTGTAAAGAAAACTTTCAGGCAGCCAGATATGACAAACCAGATAAAAATGAGCGAATCCCCAGGCCAGCAGTGTAAAGGTTGCTCCGGCTGAAAATAATTCGTCAGAAGTAACCTTTCGATCTGCCATCATGTAAGCGATCATGCTTCCAGCCGCGTAGAAATACAACAACCCTTCAGTCAAAGATGCCAGAGCGTGGAATATTTGAAATTCCAATAAAACAGACAGAATGATCAGAATGAATGCTGGAATGGCGAATACCCACGCAATCCAATTGACGAAAGGGCTGCGGATGATTACCCACACAACGAGTATCAAAATCAGGATACCAAACGCGCTGACCAGTTCCTGGCCGGTTCGGCTTTCATCGATGATGGCATACAAAATCAACAGCACCAGTTGGGCGGCAAGCAAGAACGCTGATGGGTGACGCTGAAAAAGCCTGGTGCGCAGGTGAGTTCTAATTTTTTGTTTTGACATAAATATATTATACCGGTGTGGCTGAAACACCGGATGAAACTGGAGGGCTTATCAGGGGAAAATGTTATCCAATTAAGAGACATTCGCACTGAAAATATTAAGATAAGTTGTATATTATTCAACCACTTTAATTTCTAAAGTCGTATACTGATTTTAGTATTGTATTATTTCTAAAAAACGAATTAATAGTTGTATATAGTACAACGGCTTGATGGAGGGTATGGGTGAGGGAAATTCAATCACTGGCAAGGGGATTAAAGATACTGGATATGCTGGCGAACGCACAGGACAGTATCAGTATCACAGCCGTTGCGACCCATTTACAAATCGACAAGGGCAGCGCTTCTCTTTTGCTGCAGACTCTTTCAAACTACGGGTTTGCCGAAAAAGATCTGGCGACCCGGCAATATCGCCTGGGTCCCGCAGTGGTCAGATTGAGTCGGAGCCTGCTCACCAAGATGCCCCTGCGTGAGACCGCCAAGCCGTTTCTTCACCAGCTGGTGCGCGAGACAAGCGAATGCGCTCACCTGGGGGTGCTGGCTCAAGGCAAAGTGTTATATATCGACCAGGTGGAATCGCCAGAAACACTGCGCGTGAATGCAGAAGTGGGTTTTGTTGCACCGCTGCATTGCACGGCACTTGGCAAAGTGCTTCTCGCATGGGGCGCTGCTTCGATACCAGAGGAATTGTCTGGGTACACCGCTCGGACGATTTTCGATCCAGAAGTGTTGCAGATGGACCTGGAAAAGACCCGGCGGCGTGGTTATGCACTCGATGACGAGGAGTTTGATTATGGAGTGCGTTGCATTGCTGCACCGATATTTGATTACCGCGGAAAGGTGGTCGGAGCACTGGGTATTTCAGGTCCTGCGGCAAGGGTCAGATTAGACAGGATCGGCGAATTATCTGACAGGGTAGTGGCCATTGCCAAAGCTTTGTCAGATAAGATGAGTTTTAAATAGCAGTTTTCTTTGATCGGGGCGAATTACAAAAATTTACACAGTTTCTGCTGTGTGTGGTTTAGTAAGTTCTATTGGTATCCATTTTATTTTTCATTAACAAAAGAATCAAATTTTAACCATCCAACGCAGTTGATATCGGGCCATTCTGCCGGTGATTCACTACTCCATAATCGGTTACCGATATGCAATGAAGTTATTTACCGGTTTCCTGTGGTTCAAAAATGTTAGCGGTATGAAGATTTCAGGTCGTGGAGGGAACAAATGCCAGATGACGAACAATGGAAAGTTGAACGCACCAGACGTGCTGCCGATCGTGCGAGTCATGCCAGGGCGATAAAAGCAGCCGGGGGAATGAGAAACGCAATTGACCGTGGGAGTTTACCGAAGTTCATTGACACAACTGTCTCCGAAGCGTTGGTCATGGGTCTTTTATCCCAATCTGTTAAGAAATTTTTTACCGTTTTTGGGCATGGTTCAACCGAAATTGCAGAGGTGTTGAGGATTTACCAGGAAAACGGGCTGTGCGAAGTATTCGGCTTGCGGAATGAAATCGAAGCTTCTCATGCCGCTGCGGCTTTGAACTGGATCACAGGTGAAAAAGCGGCTGTTGTTACTTCCATTGGGCCAGGTGCTCTGCAGGCTATGGCGGCTTCTCTGGTTGCAGCTTCAGATGGCCTTGGTGTTTGGTACCTGCTGGGTGATGAAACCACTGAGGATGAAGGGTTTAACATGCAGCAAATTCCCCATAGTGAACAGGAACTGTTCCTGAAACTATTTTCCAGCATGGGTAATGCTTATTCGCTGCATACGCCGCTGGCACTGCCAACCGTCTTAAGCAGAGGATACCAAACGACTTCCGACCCTTACCGCGCAGGTCCATTTTTCCTGCTGCTGCCGATGAATATTCAAAGCGCTGACCTGGATCAATTCAATCTTGACGAAATTCCACAGGGTGAGATTTCTCGAATGGGGGCGGCGGGAGAGGATGGATTATATGAACAGGCTGCCAAAGAATTGCTGAAAGCTTTGAGAGTGGTGGTGAAGGTTGGCGGCGGAGCAAGGAGAATTGGACAACCACTGGCAGATTTTCTTGACCTGGTGGATGGGGTTGTGGTTACCACTCCGATTGCATCAGGTGCAGTCCCAGCATCCAACGAGCGCTGCATGTTCGTGGGAGGGTCTAAGGGGTCGATCTGTGGTAACTATGCGATGGAGAATGCCGACCTGCTGGTGGCGGTAGGTACACGTTTTGTTTGCCAATCGGATTGCTCTCGAACCGGTTACCCCCGGGTGCAGCGGGTGATCAATTTTAATAACGATCCTGATCTGGCAATCCATTACAACAAAACGATCGCTTTTGTCGGAGATGCGGCTTTGTCACTGGAGCGGTTGAACGAGACCCTGCGCAGGATGCCCAGGAAGAATGGCGGCAAACCTTCTAACTGGCTTAAATCTTGTCAAAGTAAGAGGCAGGAATGGTTGAACCTGATCGAAGAACGGACAGCGGTTCCCATGATCTTTGACCCGGTGTGGGGTAAGCCAGTGTTCACGCAACCCGCGGTCATTCGGGCAGCGTTGGATTGGGCACGAAGGAAAAAGGTAAAAACAATCTTCGATGCGGGGGATGTTCAGGCAAACGGGTTTCAACTGGTTCATGATGATTCAACGGGTCAAACGTTCACTGAGACCGGTGCCTCTTATATGGGATTCGCCGTATCTGCTTTGCTGGCAACGGGTATTGCTGATGAACCTTTCTATGCTCTGGCTGTGACGGGAGATGGTTCATTCACGATGAACCCGCAGATTCTGATCGATGGTGTGGAACATAATGCCCGCGGATGTATTCTCCTCTTGGATAACCGCAGGATGGGGGCAATCAGTGGATTGCAGCTTGACCAGTACGGCCAGGAATTTGCGACCCATGATTCGGTTAAGGTGGATTATCTGGCGTGGGCGAGAGCGATAAAGGGAGTCAATGCCCTGCCGGCCGGTGATTCTCTGGAAGATCTGCTCTCCGCTTTGGATCAGGCATTCGCATACCCTGGCCTGACATTGATCCATGTGCCGGTTTATTTTGGCAGCGACCCACATGGCAGCCTGGGTGTATATGGAAGGTGGAATGTAGGGAACTGGTCGAAGGATGTCCAGGCCCTGCGTCATAAGATTGGATTATGAAGAGAAGGAGATGAATATGAGTGTAGGTCTTGCAAGTGAAAAATTATCCTTGAAAACAAAACTTTTCTACGGCATCGGTGATATTGGGAATGCCATTGTCAATTCCGCTGTTCAATTTTTCCTGCTGATCTTCTATACAGATGCGGCTCTCCTTCCTCCTGCCCTGGTGAGCAGCGCGCTGCTGGTGGGCAAGATCTGGGACGCGATCAATGATCCGTTGTTCGGATGGTTCTCAGACCGCGTCAGTTCAAAAAGATTTGGCAAGCGGCGAGTGTTCATGATCTTTGGAGCGATACCGCTTGCCATCAGCATCATGTTATTGTGGTTCGTCCCCAGCGGATTGGGACAGGTGGGTGTCTTCATCTGGATTATGATGACCTTTATCCTCTTTGACACGATCTGGACGGGAACCAACGTCCCATATTACTCGCTTTCTTCTGAACTCACTGAAGACTATGACGAGCGGTCGAGTCTGACATCCTACCGCATGATCCTGGCAGTACCAGCCTACCTGGTGGGTGCGGCATTGACCCCGTTCGTGGTTGGGCTCTTTGCTGTCAAGTCAACCGGTTACGGCTTCATTGGCATTGCATACGGCATTATTGCCGCAGCTGCCTTATTGATTTCTGCTTCAGGGTTAAAAGAAAAACCGCAGATTGTTCAGAACAAGGCAGAAATTTCGCCATGGCAGGCGATCAAATACACCTTCAAGAACAAGATGTTCGTGCGGCTCATCGTTGCTTACCTTTTGATGAACGTCTCTTTTGCTCTGGTCAAGACGTTGATGGCGTATTTTGTCACCTATCAACTCAACATGGAAGATCAGGTATCGGTTGTCATGGGATTGCTCTTGATTGTGGTGGCAGCCACCATTTTTCTGTGGAAGAAAATTTCGGAAAAATGGGAAAAGGGTCCGACCTATGCGCTGGGAATGGGGATTGGCGCACTTGCCATCGGCGCCTGTTTCTTCCTTCCAAATCACAATACTTTTTTGATTTACATCGTTACCGTGGTTGCAGGTTTTGGTTTTGCTTCAAACTGGGTCTTCCCATGGTCAATGATCCCGGATGTTGTGGAATATGACCGGCTTGAAACGGGTGAATACCGCAGCGGTATGTACTTTGGAGTATGGGGATTGGCAACCAAAATCTCAGAAGCTTTGGCCATTGCAGTTTCGGGTTGGATTCTTGCGCTCTATCACTACGTGCCGAATGTGGCACAGACCAGCCAGACGCTGTTTGGCATCCGTCTCTTCTTTGGCCCAATTCCAGCTTTGTTTATCTTAATATCGCTCCCGTTGTTGATCTGGTACCCCATCAAACGGGCGACTCATGCCAGTGTTCGACAACAGTTGATCGAGAAGTTTGGAACTGACCAGGTCTCAGGGTCGATGTAAACAGGAGATCCGATGAAAATATTGAAAGTGGCTTTTGTTGGCTGTGGCCGAATATCTGATCTGCACCAGATGGGATATCGAGATAGAGAAGATGCCCAAATTGTTGCCTTGTGTGATGTGAACGAGAAGAATGCCCGAGCCAAGGCAAAATTATGGGGTGTCTCACAGGTATACAGGGACTTCAACGAAATGTTAAAGAATCCCGAAATCGATCTGGTGGAACTGCTGGTGCCGCATTACCTGCACTGTGAGATGACCATTCAGGCGTTGAAGGCAGGAAAACACGTGTCGGTGCAGAAGCCAATGGCAATGAACCTGGAGGAAGCTGACCGCATGATCGCTGCTGCAGACGCGAGCGGTAAGGTTCTGCG
Source organism: Anaerolineaceae bacterium (assembly GCA_034429135.1). Taxonomy (GTDB): domain Bacteria; phylum Chloroflexota; class Anaerolineae; order Anaerolineales; family Anaerolineaceae; genus UBA6107. Next base: position 26,720 of record DAOUGR010000044.1, read on the forward strand.
CATTTACGAAAATTTTGTGTTCTACCCGCCCAATGTTAAAGCGAAGGAACTGTTGAAAAATGGTGAGATTGGCGAACCTCAGATCTTACGCATGCATGTTAGCAATGGAAAGAGTAAGACACAATGGAAAGTACCGCTTTCGGCCTGGGCATGGCGCATCAACGAGAAAACAGGCGGCGGTGGTCCTCTGGTATTCGATCATGGATATCATCTTTTCTCGCTGGCGTACGATCTGATGGGGCCGGTGAAACGGGTCAACGCCTGGATCGATAAAAGTATGTACGCTCCAGGCATCTATATCGATGCCCCTGCCGTCATCATGTTCCAATTTCAGGGTAAGAATAAATATGGCACCCTCGACTTCGCTTACACGCCGAACCTGGTGATGGATAGTATCTATTATTCCGATGACGACCGGGTGGAGATCATTGGTGAACGTGGGGTGATCATCATTAATCGCTGCACAGCGAAAACTCTCGATTACCCGCCACTGGTGTTGTTCAAAGATGGTGTCACCCGTGAAGTACCGGTCGAAAGGTATGAATGGCACGACAGTTTCATCGATTGCACGGCACACCTGATCAATGTGCTCAACCACGGGGGCAATCCACGCCTTGATGGCCGGACGGCAAAAAATGTGCTTGAGTTTTCCATCGCCGCGCATGAATCGTCAAAACGAAATCATGAAGTGGTGATCGATCAAAAACCGGTGGTTTGAAAAGAGGAAATATTATGAGTTATTTGTGCGAATCGCGCATTTTAGAGCTTGAAGAGATCGCCAGACAACTGCGTATTGAAAGTATCAAAATGATTTACAAACGTGGTTCTGGTCACCCTGGTGGTGCACTTTCGGCAGCCGAGATTATTGCGGTGTTATTCTTTGACAAACTGAACCTCGACCCAAAAAATCCAAAGTGGGAGGACCGTGACCGTTTCTTCCTCAGCAAGGGGCATGCCTCCGCTGTTCTTTATGCGGCCATGTCAAAACGCGGTTTTTTCCCTGAAGAAGATCTGACCCGCTGGGGTGAATTGGATTGCCATCTGCAAGGCCACCCAGATCGGGTCAAAACTCCCGGCATCGAAATGAGCGCTGGCCCGCTGGGGCACGGTCTGGCTGTTGGCGCAGGGAACGCCATGGCAGCACGAAAGACCGGTAAAAAATATCGTACTTATGTTTTATTAGGCGATGGCGAAATCCAGGCCGGGATTGTGTGGGAGGGGGCTAACGTGGCAGCTAAGTATCGTCTTAGCAACCTCACCGCCATCCTCGATTATAACGATGTGCAGTTGGACGGCGCAGTGCATGATATTATGCCCCTTGAACCACTGGCCGATAAATGGCGCGCTTTCAACTGGCATGTCATCGAGATCAACGGTCACAACATCCGTCAGATTCGTGAAGCGTTGGATACAGCAGAAGAGATTCACAACCAGCCAACGATCATCATCGCTCATACCACTAAAGGGAAAGGTGTTTCTTATATGGAAAACGACGCCAGATGGCATGGAGCAGTACCTAAGCCAGACCAGTACGAACAGGCGCTGGTGGAATTGAAGCGTGGAGGAAAATATGATGAGTGACATTCCGCAACGCGAGGCCTACGGTCGAGCTCTGGCTGCCTACGGAGAGGTCAATCCAAAGGTAGTAGTGCTTGATGCAGATACTTCGTCATCCACCCTGACCCATTTCTTTGGCAGCAAATTTCCTGATCGTTTCTATAACGTGGGGATTGCGGAACCCTGCCTGGTTGACTTTGGTGTAGGGCTATCGCTCGGAGGATTTATTCCGTTCGTGAATGCTTTTGCAGCATTCCTTTCTTTGAGGGCTGTAGAACAGGTGCGAACCTGTGTGGCGTATGCTGAGACCAATGTAAAACTGGTGGGGCATTACGCCGGGGTATCGGATTATAAGGATGGACCAACGCATAATTGTGTGGTCGACCTGGCGGTGATGCGCAGCCTGCCGAATATGACGGTGATTGTTCCGGCTGATAATCATCAGATTGTGCAGTGGATCCCGGTTATTGCTGAGTATGAAGGGCCGGTTTATTTTCGAATGAGCCGTGATAAATCTTTGCTGGTGCACCCGGTGGATGTAAAACCGGTGATCGGCAAAGCCGTAACTCTGCGCGAGGGCAGCGATGTTGCCCTGATTGCCAATGGCGCCATGCTGGGCCGTACGCTTCTGGCGGCTGACCGATTGGCTCAGATGGGTATCCAATCTAGAGTTGTTGAGGTGCACACCCTCAAACCTCTGGATGTTGATGCAATCTGTGAGGCTGCCGCATTAACTGGCGCAATCGTGACCGCCGAAGAGCATACCATCATCGGCGGGCTGGGAAGCGCAGTCGCTGAAACGCTCGCAGAGCATTATCCTGTACCGTTGCAGCGTGTGGGCATCATGGATCGGTTCCCTGTGACTGCCAAGGATGCGGAGTTGCTGATGGATTCTATGGGCTTGAGCGTAGATGATATCGTGAAAGCCGCAACGGAAGTCATCCAGCGAAAATAGAAACTGGAGGATCAATTGATGAAAATTGCAGTAATTAATGAAACCAGCGCTGCAGACCGCAACGCAGACATTCTGGCTGCATTGGATGGTTTAGGACATGAAATTTTAAATGTTGGAATGAAACGCACTGGAGAAAAGCCGTTAGCGTCTCTGTCAATGGTGTAAATTCATTGTGTGGAATCTTTAAGGTTCAAGGGTGTCAATGAACAGGCGCCAGAGTAAATGGCATGACCTCAGCCATCATCAAGGGTTGCGGCCCAT
>DAOUGR010000045.1:0-52264 GCA_034429135.1 Anaerolineaceae bacterium
TGATAGAGCGGTCCGTCACCCAGCATTGAGCAGTTCCAGTTCAGGTCGCGCACCGAATCGAGAATATCAATGAAGGTAAACAGGTTTTTCTGCGGCATAAATCTGCCTGCGAAGGCGATGCGCGGCGGGTGGTTAACGCTGACCGGGCTTTCTTGAGGCTCGATTTTCATGCCGTTGGGGATGATCTCGGGTTCCACATGATAATGTTTGCGTGCGAGAGAAGCTGTAAATTCGCTCACAGCTGCAATGCGCGCGGCGTGCTTCCATACTGGTATGGTAAAGGGAAACACCCATTTGAACCAGCGGCCGGTCTTCTCAGGCACCCCGCCCGGAACATCGCCCAGATGAGCCGTGAGGATATAAGGGATACCCGTTAGCAGGTGTAAGACATAAGCGCTGACCCCGGCAGGAACCGCAAAGTGAACGTGGATCAGGTCAGGTTTCCACCGGCGGATGACCTTCAGCCCGGTGAAGATTGAATTCAAGATGTAGACACCCATCCCCATAAAACCAACACGGAAGGCTTGTTTGCGTAACGAGGGCACACGCAGAATACGCGCAGTTCCTTCTCTTGATTCTCTGGGAAGATCTTTGAAATGAGCGGTCACCAGCGTGATTTCGTACCCTCTGCTGGCAAGTTCCTCAATGATATCTTTGCATGCCTGACCGCCGCCGCCGCCAATGGGGGGGTACTCATGGTTTAAAACCAGTAATTTCATAAACCATTATTTCCTTGATTCTTCTGAAATCGAGCGAATGGAATAGGTGGGTTTGCTCTGAGATTCGTAGTAGGTGCGCATCAACAGTTCGGCGATTAATCCCATCAACAGCGATTGAAAACCGAGGATGAAAACGGTGATGCTGGCCTGAAAGAACGGAGAACCGAGGATGGATATGGACCAGAAAATGCGGCGGATGGTCAGAAAGAGCATCACCGCAAAACTAAGCACCATCAACACCAACCCCACACCGCCAAAGAGCCGCATGGGTTTTGCGGAGTAGCTCATGAGGAATTTGACGGTGAACAGGTCGAGAATGACCTTGATCGTGCGATCGATGCCATATTTGCTCTTGCCATATTTGCGTGGATGGTGGTGTACCACCACCTCGGCAACTCTTGCCCCCGAGGCTTCAGCATAAATAGGAATGAAACGGTGCATTTCACCGTACAAATGGAAAGTTTTCAGATATTCCCGGCGGTAGGCCTTTAATGTGCAGCCATAATCATGCAGTTTCACGCCGGTAACGGCGGAGATTAATTTATTGGCGATGACAGAAGGAAGGATGCGCGAGAGGTACTTATCTTTACGGTCTTTGCGCCACCCGCTGACCACGTCGTAGCCTTCATCCAGTTTTGACAGGAGAAGATGGATATCCGCCGGGTCGTTCTGCATATCGGCATCGAGGAGGATGATGATATCGCCTCTGGCATGATCAATGCCGGCTGCGATGGCTGTGGTTTGCCCAAAATTCCGGCTCAGTTCGATGATTTTAATATTCTGGAAGCGCTCTTTTGACTGCTCTCTCAGCACTTTCAAGCTTTGGTCTTTACTGCCGTCATCTACAAAAATAATTTCGTAAGACAGATGAAGTGGTTCGATGGTCTGCTGCAGAGTATCTAAAAGGGGCGGGAGGTTTTCTTCTTCGTTATAGACAGGAATGATTATTGAAAGATCCATATGATTCTCTTTTTTTATTATTTATCTTATTTACCAAAAGTAATAATATTTCCCAGCGAGGTTCCGTACATGATTTTTTCAGACTCGATTAATTAGAATGATTGGCCGATTTTGATTATTCACCAGTGGGCTGAAAAAGGTAAAACTGTCTCGAAGATGGGCAGGAGCTTGAGTTGGATACTATCGAAACCTCAACCAGATTCAACTCTTTACGCAGGTCCTGCCAATATTGGAGGCTATCCGCTTCAATAATGAAATAATCGGCTTCCTTGCGCCAGATGTTGGCAAGTTCTTCGTTCCATAACCCTTTTTTAAGAAGTTTATCTGAATTTCTATCGGTTTTTAGAGAAAACTTTCCGTTAATCTGCGGAGGGTAAAATGTTACATCTGATAAATACAAGAGGAGGATAGTGCCTTGTCGACTGTCTAGATAAATCTTACTACCGGCGGGTATCACCTCATCAAGTTGTTTGCCGAGCTCCTGATACATTTTTGGTAAATTAGTTGTGCAATAATTTTCATTTTGTTTAGAAGCAGTCAACGGCGAACAAAGGATACCGCAGATAATCATGGAACATATATAAAAAAGTGCAAATCTATGCTTGTCTTTAAAACTCAGGCGGTAGATGAGGTAAAGTAATGCAAGCATCAAGATGCCTGACATAAAGCCAAAACATGCAGGGATAAGTTGTCTGGATATTCCATACTCAAGATGAAATTTGTATTCCAGAAAATCCCATAAAGGTATGTTGCCTGGCAGGATCCTTCCTCCTTTAAGGCGGGGAATATTAAGGTTTATCAAGTCGATCCCAATCCTTTCGAACCATGAATACCATATTGCTGACACCAGGATAGGAATGGTAACAATCGATATAAGTTTTTGTGTCCAATGCGGCTGCCGGTTAAGAGCGTCATAACAGGCAGCAAAGAGGATTAAACCAAGATTGCTAAAAAAAGCCAGGTAGGTGGTAGAGCAATAAACGCAATAATCATTTCCTACGGATGCCCAGAGGTGGCTGGCCAGAAGGATCAGGTAAGTTACCAGAAGGAACCAGCTTGCTTTAAGTTGACCAGGCGATTTCCAGTCCTTTTTTCTTGGCCAAAAAACAATCACTGCAAGGAGGCAAAGCAGCGGAACAAAATAATTGCGTAATGCGGTGGCGAGACTGTGGATTCTGGTCAAATTTGCGAGTGGATCAGAAATGGGATTGCCGCTTGTGGTTGAATTTCCGTCGAATATCGATGAAAGAAGGGGGATCTGGCGGATCCACAGGTAGGTAATCTCGGGCCAATAGATGAGATGACCAACGAGTAAAATCAAAAAAACGGCGCCAAGTGAGAGGAACCCGGTTTTCTTGCCATGTTGCCAGAAAATATAGGCCAGCAGCAGCGGGACAACAAATATCATATTCTCTCTGAAGAAAACCAGAATGGCAGACAGAATTCCCCCCAGTATGACCTGCCACGCTGGACGGTTTGCTCCGAGAGTCAATACGAGAACCCAGGTTAACAGGCAAATGACAAGGACTTGTGAATTGGCAAGGCTGTAGATGCTGATCAGGGTTGGGTTTAATGCCATTGCCGCGACGGCAAGCGCAGCGATCCAACGCCCGCCCAGCCTGCGGGTGACGATCCATGTTCCCAGAAGGGAAATAACCCCAAAGAGAGAAGCGAACAATCGTGGAGCCAGCAAACCCGGGGAGAATAGTTCCTGTATCCAACCCCAGATCAAAAAAGACAGGTACATTTTGTTGGTCCAAAAGCCGTAGGGCTGAAAGGGTTGATAATTCCCTGTGGCAAATTGGTATCCTTTGAAGAGGTACGCGCCTTCATCAAGGTTGGGCAACTGGTGTAACGCATAGATGATTGTTTGCGCAAGATAGATGCCCATACCAGCGGCTGCAAGAATCTCAGGCAGGTATTTGATCTTGCTCGGTGTTTGCTTTAATAACTTACTCATTGTGTTGGTAGCCTTTATGTCTAGGATTTTAGTAGTATATTTAATTATAATATGAGATATTAAAGTTGTTGGATAAACAAAATTTATATTCTCAATTTAATACGTTGTTACATTTTTCATCATGGTTTACTAAGTTGGGTTGGTGTTATTATGAAGAAGATCATAATCGCGATATATTTATTTTTACTTTTAACCTTATTTGTACTATTATGTATGCCAAATTTACTTTCACATCTTATTTTAGACGATGCATATATCTTTTTACGTTTTGTTAGAAATTGTTTAAATGGTTATGGTATCGTGTGGAATATTGGTGAACATCCAGTTGAAGGTTTTTCTTCTTTTTTGTACTTTTTTTTGTTATTGGCGATTTCAAAATTAATTAATGTACCTCTTGATATCGTTTTACAGCCAATAGGTATAGTATTCAGTATTGGCACGATTATCTTTGTTTATATTCTCTCAAACAAAATAATTAAAAATCCATATTTTGCGTTAATGCCAACCACTTTTCTAGCATGTTCCCCTTCATTTATCATGTGGTCATCTAACGGAATGGATACGTCTATATATTTGTTCTTTTTTGTAGTTTTCGTACACTTGTATACCAAAAGCAGTACAAAAAATATTTATTTTCTTTCAATAGTTAGTGTATTGTTCGCACTCGCGAGAACTGAAGCTCTGTTGATTATTTTTATTACATTTATTTTTGAAATGTATCGAAGAATTAAATCGAAAGAAAAGGTTTTCGATAAAAGCATTATTATTGCAGGTCTCATATTTATCGTTTGTTATGGCAGTTTTTTCATCTGGCGTTGGCATTATTTTGGGTATCTATTTTCGAATACATATTATGCAAAAACGGGTGGTGGAATCTATCAAATTATCGGCGGATTTAAAGATGCGATTAGCAGTTTTTCAACTATTTTCACTGGATTTTCAGCATTAATTCTTTTACCAATTTTCTTCCACAAAATAAACAAGAATTTGCATTGGGAAGAAAATTACCTTTTGGTTTTAATTATTGTAATCAGTATTAGCAACATTTTAGTGGGTGGTGATGTATTCCATGTGCGTTTTTACCTACCAGTATTTGTTATTCTGTTAATTCTTTCAACCTATTCATTCTATACTTTTAAGAAAGTCAATAATTTCAAGAAAATCATTGGTTTAACTTATTTATTATTAATACCGATTCTTACTTTTTATTCGTTTTATAACACAGATACATATAAAGAAATTCGTCGTCTTTATAGAGATGTTCCCACCTATATTAAAAAAATTAATTCCTACCCCTCAACATCTGAAACTAATGCAGAATCTTATTATGATTCCAAAACAACATTTCGAGCTATAACAGATGTTCTTAATGATACGATTGACCCCAACTCATCCATTGCTTTAGTTGCTGTTGGGACAATTGGATATTACTCGAATTTTACAATTTATGATATGGTTGGCAAAGTTGATGAAAGAATTGCCCATACTCGTTTTGATGATTATTTTATTAAAACATGGAGACCTGGTCACGATAAAGGGGATGGAATCTATATATTAAGTCGAAAGCCAGATTATATTTTGCTTAATTCAATTCTTACGAGAGAACCAGCCGAAGTGCCAAGCTCCTTTGATATGCAATATAAATCAGTCGTAGAAATTTGGAACTCTAAAGAATTTACAATGAATTATTATTTTTCACCAATTGTTTTGGATTCAGGTTGGTATCTAAATACTTGGAAGAGGATCACGGATTAAAAAATCATTGTATTATATTTACATTGTTAATAAACAAATTTCTATGATTGTTCATTTTAGCAAACAAATAAATTAGGAAGAAATGATGCTGTTTATAATTCTTTTAACTATTAACATATTTTCTGTTATTCCTTTGATTTCTCTGTTTAAACCACAATCATTTACCAAATACATCATTGGCTCATTTATTTTATTTTGTTCAATAATTATTTTTCTTGGAAATTTGTTAGGAATGCTTTCTCAACTTAATAACCAAACAATATGGCTGATTTGTCATATAGGTCTACTAGCCATTTTCTGGTTTACATGGTTCATTTTTAAGAAACCGAAGCTATTTCCTTCTTTAAATCTAAAAAATATGATCAAAGAGTTTTCGGTTTTTGAAATCATTATATTAATTATCCTATCAAGCGCTATATTAATTTGTTTTCTCGTATTACTTTATTTGATCATTAACGTTCCTCCAAATAACAATGACAGCATGGTGGTTCACTTGGTGCGTGTTGGTTATTGGATTCAACAAGGGTCTTTTAAACCCTGGGATGCCTTTATAGAAAGGCAAATTATTTATCCTTATAACGCTCAGATTATTCTATTATGGCTGACTCTGTTTATTAAAAATGACCTTCTAACACCTCTACTTCAATTCTTTTGTTCGATATTTACTGCAGCTAGCATCTATGGCATTGCGCGCACTATTGGCGCAAATAGGTTTGTTTCCTTAACATTAGGTGGTTTTTATTTAACATTTCCACAGGTAATTCTGCAGTCAACTACTACTCAAAACGATCTAGTAATTACCTTTTTTATCGCATCAGGAACCTTATTTCTACTTGATTGGATTAAGAGTGATTATCATTCTTTTACATCTTTGATTTTGTGTGGAATCGCTTATGCAATCAGTTTAGGTATAAAAGCCACCAGTTACTATTTTTTTATAGGATTAGCAGTATCTCTGGTTATCCTCTTGCTCATCAGAAAAACACAAATTAGGAGGGTGGCAATACTAGGGGGAACAATAATAATTTTTTTTATGGTTTTATCTTCACAGGCATACATAAATAATTATTTTAATTTTGGCACGCCTTTAGGACCAGAAAATTTTATCAGGTCTGAATCGGGTATCGTGAATCAAGGGAGCATATTTGAAAAATTAAAAATTAATGGTTTTCGATTTATTTACCAAATTACCTCTCTAGATGGATACCCTTTTACTATACAAAGGGATTTTAATGAAATTAAAAAAAGCATTGCTCAAAAGTATCCTAATCTTTTTGATACTTCTATTAAATATATTAAAGATCCTAATGGTGAGACATTTTCCTTAGATCCATATATTGCAAACAATGAAGATCTGAGTTGGTTTGGTCCGATCTTTCTTTTGTTAACACTATCTGGGGTTGTTGTAGGTGTTATTCATGTGTTTCGAAAGAAAGATCCGTCTATCATTGTCCTAATAACCACAGGAATTATCAGTTTCTTGTTGGTTACAGTGCTGCGACCTGGATGGGATCCGTATCAAGGTAGATATATTAACATCTCAGTGGCAGTTTTGTTTCCATTATCTTCGTTGGCATTTTCAAAAGAAAAATTCGCAAGAGTCGTAATAGCTTTCCTCATTCCATTTACAATGATTCCTTTATTTAATACTACCTTTATAAATGATTCGAAACCTTTGATTACCCAATCAATCATGAATACGAAATGTAAAGAAGGCTATTGGAACTACTTTCAATGTATTTTAGATTATGTGTTACCGGAAAAAGTAAAGGATAATGATTTACCTAAGAAAGTATCTATTACAAGGCTAGATTCATTGACCGAGAGACAAACTTATACGAATAGATCACAAATGAATATAATTGATTATATTGAAGAACTTCCATCGGGATCAAAGATTGCAATAATTTTATCTAATGGAGATTGGGAGTATCCTTATTTTGGTAGAAACTTTCAATTTAAATTAATTCCAATCCCGCATCCAGAACAGGTTGCTCAAGATGATTGGGAACAAATGGATGCAGATTATATCGTGGTTCATAACTCATCGTTCGATTATTCAATAATTGGTAATAATTATGAAGTCTCTCAAAGAATAATTACTGAGAGTGATAAGAATGATTGGATCATCCTTCAAAAGAAATGACCGAATTTATCTAGATCGATAATTGAAATATCAATATTTATATCTGGAATCTCTAAACTCATCTTTGTAAATGATTGCTATTAACATAACGAAGGTGTTATAAGTCTTTAAAAACATTGGGATTTAATTGTTCATATTCATGTTACATTGACCTCTTATCACTCAATCGGGTAGAATAACCATTGGTCGAACCTTCAAATTGATCTTTTGACTTAACTCGAAGAATAAAATCACCTCCAAAAAATGAGGAAGAATGGGAATTCAGACAGAAATCAAAAAAAGAGTTGCTGAAAAAAGAGAAGATATCCTTCAATTCATGCGTGATATTTGCGCCATCCCTTCGATGGATTCACTGATCGGACCGGTCGGTGAGCGCATCCAGGCGGAAATGCGCAGGCTGGGTTACGATGAAGTGCGCTTTGACAAAATGGGCAATACCCTGGGGCGCATTGGCAACGGTCCCAAGGTCATCGTTTTTGATTCTCATATTGACACAGTTGGGATCGGTGACAGAGAACAATGGAAATGGGATCCGTTCATCGGTAAAGAAGAAAACGGATTCTTCTACGCGCGCGGTGCCTGTGATGAAAAAGGCAGCACACCCGGGATGGTGTATGGGCTGGCAATTGCCCGCGATTTAGGTTTGCTGGACGGGTATACGGTTTATTATTTTGGCAATATGGAGGAGTGGTGCGACGGTATTGCTCCGAATGCTTTCGTTGAGGTTGATCCGAAGGTAAAACCCGATTTTGTGGTCATCGGCGAACCAACCAAGATGAACATCTATCGCGGGCACAAAGGCCGCATCGAATTGAAAATAACCGCAACCGGGCGTTCGGCGCACGCAGCCGTGCATTACACGGGCGATAACGCGGTTTACAAGATGATCTCGATCATCAACCTGATCCGCGAACTTGACCGCCGTTTCAGGTTTGGCATGGGCAGACACCCCATCCTGGGCAACGGTTCCATTGCGGTGACGGATGTGGCCGCACGCACCAATTCAATCAACGCGGTACCAAACCAGTTCACCATTTTTATCGACCGCCGAATCACCCTCAACGAACCGCATGATGAGGTTATCAACCTGATCAAGGGGTTAATCCCTGATTACCTTCAGAAAGAGATCATTGTTGAGGAGTTGTTCTACGATACACCGTCTTACACGGGTTTCGTCTTTCCGCTGAATAAATATTTCCCTGCCTGGCTGCAGGAGGAATCTCACCCGCTGGTTCAGGCTGGCCTAAAGTCCATTGAAGACCTTTGGGGTGAAACCCGTCCGCTTGGCACCTGGGATTTTTCGACCAACGGAACTTACTGGGCTGGTAAAGCGGGGATCCCTTCCATTGGGTTCGGGCCCGGAGATGAAATGACAGCACATACGGTTATCGAGAACGTTTGCCTGGATGATGTGGTGAACGCAACAGCTTTCTACGCATATCTGCCGGCGAAATTAAAAGAAATCTTGAATCAATAACGAACCACGATTTCAGATCCTGAACTCTTTCGATCTAAAAAGGAATCCCTTCCGGGGATTCCTTTTTTGTTGCGATGACATCCATTCATTTTTTTGGTTTTAAATTTGAGCGCAAATTTGCTTGAATAAGATGAGATCTTCGAGCGAATCCTCAAGCGATGTTTTTGGTTTCAGACCATTTTTTATGCAATCATGAAAATACCTCAATTCGTTTTCAAAGGCATCCCGGTAATCAGGCCCATAGATTGTCGTTCGGGTGTCGTGCGTTGACGATTCCACCACGGTGAATTGATGGGGCTGGTAACGCAGGTAAGGGGTCTCGTATTTAACATGCATGTATCGGTCATGTTGATAGATTTCGATCGCTGCATCAAACTGGACGATGTTTTGATCGTTTACCAGTTCATAAACGGCAAGAAATCCTTCAAACTGAAACACAATCACCAGATGCTCACAATCAGCCGCAACAGATTTTATGGAGAGCGGCTTTCCAACCAGTTCGCGCACCGCTGAAAGAGAATGGCACCCCAGACCGGTAAGCATCTGATAAGAAATCTGCTGCTGCCGGGTGCAATTTTCTCCAAGCGCCAGCCTGATTTGCTGCTGGCGGCGTTCCGCGCTTTCGGTTTTTTGCTGCCCGGTAATATCATCGGGGATGATTGGGTGCAGGGTTTGATCGATATAGTAATCACCTTCCAGAATGATGTCACGAAAACGCATGTATTCGATTTTTCGATCATCAGAATCGAGTAATTCTTTGCATTTCAAAAAGCCCTGAGCGTAACGGCGCATGTAACCCACCATACAGACTTGGCCGGGATGCTGTTTTTCAAGATCGATGAGTTCTTGAAGTTCCTGCGGGCATAAGGTTACTGGCTTTTCGATAAAAACGTGCTTGCCTGCCAGGATCGCGGCTTTGGCGTATTCGGCATGATATTGATCGGGTGATAACACGAATACCGCATCGATCTTGTTTTCTCTTATAAGATCGAATGGCGAGTCATACCCGATGGCGTTATATCGGGTTGAGATGTGTTTGGTTAAGGATGGTGAGAGATCATATATCGCTGTAACATTAAAGAGGTCAGGGAGGTTACTCAGGGTGGGGATATGCATTAATTGTGCTACGGTTCCAGCTCCAATTATTCCGATATTGATCATAAAACTTACTCCTTTAAGATTCTGGCTCTGAAAACAGGTTTTTTCTGCTATCGGAGGCGAGACACATTTTAAGGTTTTAGGAGGTCACCGTCAATGAACCTTTCTACTATGTCTTCACACTTCGCTTCAAGGCGCTTGAGTTTGAGATTCTCACTCAGTGTTATTCCAGGGATCATTGAATTTATACGGTTGATTTGATTTCAGGCAGATAAAGAATTCTTCCATGCGTTTCACCTGACGAGCGGCGTCAAAGTGTTCAAAGGCGAATTTGCGTCCATTTTGGGCATATTCAGCTGGTTTTGATCGGTCATGCTTCATGTCAAGAATTGCCTGCGCCAGGGCAGCGGGATCTTCAGGGCCAATGATCTTGCCGCAATTCGATTGACGCACCAGTTCGGCTGCATCCGAATGGATTTCTGCCGATAACAAAACGGGTTTGCCAACGGCCATATTCGTTAGCAGTTTATGTGGAACAACAGCGTTGAAATAACCATTGGGATTTTGCGTTGCTTCTTTTCTCAATAATACCAGCAGGATATCACTGGAACCGAGGATTTTTGGAAGTTCCTCCCGCGGTTGTGGAGGCAGCAGGAGGATATTGTTAACTTTCAGCCGCTCACTTTCCGCCTTCAATTCGTGATATTTCGACCCGTCACCGATTACAACAAATTGGATGTCGGTTTCCTTCTCTAAAATCTTGGCGGTTTGAGGGATCGTCTTCGCTCCCATGGCAAAGCCTACCGTCCCGGCGTACATGACGATAAATTTTCCCTGCAGGTTGTTCTGAACGATAAAATTATTTGGGTCGTGGTTTACTGCGAAGAATTTGGTATCCACCCATAACGGAATCACGCCGACCTTCTCTTTGCTGATTCCACAGCTTATCACATAAGCCTTGTTTCTGGGCGAATGAACCCCGATGAAGGAAGCTTTTTTATAGGCGGTCATTTCTAATCGTTTTGCAATGCGAAACAGCAGGTTGTTGCGGGTGAGGACATTCATCGAGATCAAAAATTCCGGGAAAACATCCTGCATGTACATGACCGATTTCGATTTTCGAAGAATTTTGATCACTGCGGCAAAAATGGGGAGGGTGATGGGAGGAGTCAACATGAACAGAATATCCACCGGTCTAATGCTAAGCCCTTTCATCACCAGTAGAAAATCAGCCACCAATGCATTGATCTCGCGATTGATCAGAGTCGATTTCGAGAGCCTGGGCGGTTTAATGCGGATCACACGAATTCCATCCAATGATTCCTTTGGCCCGTTTTTGGGTTGTGTCTGATCGATCTCGGAACCGTCAGGTGTAGAGGTGATCACCGTTACCGTGTGGCCTGCATCAACCAGAAACCTGGCCAGTTCATATTGCATGGTGGCAGCACCGGTGAATTCTGGTAGAAAATTATGCGTCAGAATAAGGACATGCATTTTCATGGGTTCACTGTCAATATCCTGTTTGGTTACGATCAGTCAATGGGTTGAAACTTTCATATAACCCATTATAGATTCATCTCGGCGAAAAACTCGTAATGTTCCTGTAAAAGTCGTAGGCCTGCGAGGTTCTTTCCATCGTCTCTATTGATTTTGATATGAAAGGAACATGCGAACTTGTTTGTGCTATACTGTTTTTACAAATCCGACAAGGATCATTTTATACACCCGCAACGAATAAAACTATAAACGTCCAGTCGCTAATCCTACACTTGGTTGGGGTAAGCTTAAATGCACTCTTCAAACGATTTTTTAGGGTGATATTCTGAGGAGGGAAGTATGTATGATATGCCACCCGAAAAATTGATCGAGTATTGCGAATCCATAGAAGCGCAGGCTCATATTGATTTTTTTCAAAGTGCTCCCCCTGAATATATTCGCGCATTTCGGCTGACGTTAAAGCAAATTGGAGGTATGTGGATCAGTGCCATTCCCGTGGTTGATAACGTCAGTTATAACCGCGTTCTGGGATTGGGCGTTCATGAACCGGCAACCGAGTCGATACTCGATGAAGCGATTGAAGTGTTTCGTGAGGCAAAATGCGAGAACTATTCAATGCAAGTTTGTCCATTGGTTGTTTCTCAAAATTCGTTAGATTGGTTTGCTGCACGCGGATTTACACGGGGGCGTAACTGGGCGAAGACCTATCGCGGGAACGACTTGCTGCCTGATGCCACCACTGATCTGCGCGTAGAAGGGATTGGCGCAGAGTACGCTGATGTTTATGCCGATATTGTCAGTGATGTCTTTGGAATCACTCCAATCTTGCGGCCCATGATGAAGGGCATTGTGGGCAAGCCGGGATGGTTTCATTATCTTGCATTCGATGGCGTAAAGCCTGTTGCGTGTGCCTCTATGTTTCTTAGGGGCGAGCTTGCCTGGCTGGGCTTCATGGCAACCTATAAATCTCATCGAAAACGCGGCGCACAAACTGCTCTGACGGTGCGCTGTTTTAAGGATGGAATGGAGCGCGGATGCAAGTGGTTTATCGGTGAGACCAAAGAAGACACCCCCGCTACTCCCAATCCTTCGTTTCATGTCATGATGCGCACGGGTTTCAAACTGGCATATTTGCAGCGGAGTTATTATCATCAGGTACCAATAACCGTTTCGAAGAAGGTTCGGCGCGTATTTCAAATTTCTTTTTCGACTTTGAAATATCGTCTTCATACGGTGATGAAAGAAAATCAATCATCATTTTCAACACCATTCCGCTGTGATCCTCTCAATTGATACTTAAAATCCATATCGTTAATCGATATGGACGAGGAACATTTTAATCGTATCCTTTTTTGGGTTACTTTGCGAAGGAATCCTTTTCAATACATCTTGAGCGAATTCTTCATGAATGAGCACGATCCATAAGGGGTTACGTGATACTTGGAATCCTTCAGGAGCGTGTTCTGCCATCATTTTTTATGGATTTAATTGATGGGGATTTTCTAACGGAAAATGTGAATCGTGAAACAACGATGGTTTAGATCTACCCGGCAAAGGATCGTCTCAAGCGTGATTTGCTTCGTTGAATGATTTGTGTGGCTTTTTATAATTACAGATCACTTCTTTGCGCTTACCAGAAGATAACGCCGGAACTTCCCTGACATGTTCAATGGTTATCTCGGCATCACTTCCAAGCAAATCTTTGAGCAAGGTCAAAAAAGCTGCGTTTTCATAATGCCCCTCGGCACCGTTCAATTTCAATACATATCGTTTTGCATCTTCCTGTATAAATTGATACTGGAGCAATTGGTCGAAGGGTTCTAACAGAACGCTGATGATATGGGGAGATTTTTGATTCCCTCTGGTGTCATAGATAAAGTCTGTTTTTTGGCCGTCAATAGATGCCAGTGCCAGAGATTCCCATCCGCATTCAACATCTTTTTTCCACACACCGATGTCGCCGGTGTCGTAACGGATCAACGGCATCGCGTAATTGAACAAATCGGTGACCACAATCCTCCCCGGTTCACTCCCATTGACCGGATCATCCGAATCGTTTTTTAGCAACTCAATATGGTAAGAAGCGTTATTGACGTGAAATTCTTTGTTCTCCACACATTCGATGGCAAGCATGCCATTTTCTTGATTTGAGTAGAGCGAAACGTTTTGGCAGCCAAACACCTCTTTAAGTTTTTGATGTGTCTTTGCTGGAAATGACTCTCCAAAACCAATGATCGTTGAAACATTGAACATCTCGGGGGTGTCTCCGTGGGTTAACAAATATCCCGCCAGGATATCCAGTATGCTCGGATAACACAAAATCATTTGAATCTTTTGATCAGATTTTAAGATGCGCCTGATATTTTCGAGGTTCTCTTCGCTCTGGTTTAGAACACTGTACCAGATCACATTCCGGCTCCAGGCGGTGATTCTTGATAAAGAAGTTCGCATCTTAAGAAAAAGATAGCGCATCCCGACCCGGTAGCCGGCTCTTTGCCACAGATAAATCATTTCAGCGTATGCGCGGTTACGTTTGTTTTTGTCATGCAAGACTGCGAACGGTGTTCCTGTCGACCCGCTGGTGTGCATTTTTACGAGATGATCTTCCTGGTATTGTGATGATCGAAAACTTGAAAAATTGTCACGGATGATATTTTTATTCACAACAGGAAAAGAGGTGAGGGGAGCATCCAGATCAATTTTTGAGTAATATGGCACGTGTTCAACAGCATACTTCAAAATATTCCGAAGATAACCCTCGCGTTTTGCAAAAACGTCAGGGTGATTGTGGTTTTCCAGCATGTATTGAATATCGTTGTAATGCTGGCGGATTTTTTTGCCCCTCAGTGAATCAAGCCCCCAGAAGCCGGTCCTTCTTACCCATTCATCAAACATGGTGATTGTTCCTTCGCGGTGAAGATATGTATCCCCCCGCTTTTATTTTTATAACATCCTTTTACAGCAACTTCAACCGTGAACCATGAATTGAAGAGCAGAAAGGGTTGAATTTATACGCTTTTTACAGGAGAGATGTTCATTCGCAGTGTGCTTGTGGATTAAAACTGATCCATGACCGATTGATGGAGTGAAGTCGTTGTTATATGATTTCATGCTCCAGTTATGTTCTTAAAGCCGGAGGTTACAGAGGTAGACCTTCGGGAAGAGAGACGATTAATTATTCCGCAAATCTGTTATGACGA
This sequence comes from Anaerolineaceae bacterium, assembly GCA_034429135.1. Taxonomy (GTDB): domain Bacteria; phylum Chloroflexota; class Anaerolineae; order Anaerolineales; family Anaerolineaceae; genus UBA6107. Next base: position 14,813 of record DAOUGR010000045.1, read on the forward strand.
TGTGTCGCGCATTGCAAATCACTGGGAGGGGGGTACAAAAGGATATGAAAAATCTGCAATGACCTGAAATAAGCAGTGATCAAGAAAAAATCTCGAAGTTTGCCTGCCATGCTGTGTGGTATGAGGTATGATGTATAGTAAGCAACATCTATGATGATTCATTAAACTGGAGTAACGATGACTTCTATCACCAAAGAAAGTGCTCTTCAATATCATAAAATGAACGGTCGACCCGGGAAACTGGAAATCATCCCCACCAAACCTCTGGATACTCAAAACGACCTTGGATTGGCTTATACACCCGGCGTCGCGTATCCAGTCCTTGAAATTGCCCGTGAAGAAGAGTTGGCTTATGAGTACACCAATAAGGGCAACCTGGTGGCTGTTATTTCCAATGGCACCGCAATCCTTGGGTTGGGTGACCGTGGAGCGATGGCGAGCAAACCAGTTATGGAAGGAAAATCGGTACTGTTTAAAAAATTCGCAGATGTAGACAGTATTGATATTGAACTGGATTCCCGTGACCCTGAGCGTGTAATCGAAGCGGTAGGCATCATGAGCAGGTCTTTTGGCGGGATCAACCTGGAGGACATCAAGTCTCCAGAGTGTTTCTATATCGAGCAGAAACTTCAAAAGATGCTGGATATCCCTGTGTTCCACGATGACCAGCACGGAACAGCGATCATCCTTGGGGCAGCGCTGCTGAATGGCCTTGAAATTGTGCAAAAAAAGATTCATGAGGTAAAGATCGTCTTTTCAGGGGCTGGTGCAGCCGCGATCGCTTCAGCCAACCATATGGTAAAAATTGGCGTTCCCAGAGAACATATCTGGATGTGTGATATTAAGGGCCTCGTCTATCGCGGACGCAAAGAGGAGATGTTCCCTGAAAAGGAGGTCTTTGCCCAGGGTGATGAACCTGGAACCCTGGCCGAAGCATTGGAGGGAGCCGACGTTTTCATTGGGCTTTCGGCAGCCAATATTGTGACCGGTGAGATGCTTGCCCGCATGCGCCAGACCCCGGTGATTTTCCCTATGGCCAATCCTGACCCCGAGATTAAATTCGATCTGGCAAAGCAGGCCAGACCGGATGCAATCATTGGAACCGGAAGATCCGATTTTCCGAACCAGATCAACAATTTGCTGGGGTTTCCATACATCTTCCGAGGCGCGCTGGATGTAAGAGCAAAAGCGATTAATGATGAGATGAAGATCGCAGCGAGCAATGCACTCTCGCAACTGGCAAAAGAACCCGTTCCGGCTCAAGTTCTCAAAGCCTATAACCTGGATCATCTGGAGTATGGCAAAGAGTACGTTGTTCCGAAACCACTGGATAAAAGGGTCTGTCTATGGGTGGCTCCAGCGGTGGCTGAGGCCGCAATGAAGAGCGGTGCGTCGAGGATCGAACTTAACCTTGACCAGTACACTGCTCGGCTTGAAGCGAGATTGAAAAATCGATGAGCGGAGAGACTGTGAAAAAAGATCTTACCCGCGAAATCTGCGAATTGATTCGTATCACTTCAACTGACCTTCCTGAACCGGTCGAAAAGAGATTGCGATCCGCGCTGTCCAGGGAAGTCCCGGGTTCCGCTGCGTATGAAGCATTGCGCACCATCCTTGAGAATGTTGACCTGGCGCGCAAGAACTCAATTCCTGTTTGTCAGGATACTGGGGTTCCTGTTTTTTACGTGCGTTTTCCACTTACGATGAACATGGTTGATATCGAGAAACAAATCCGGGATGCGGTTGCACTGGCAACCCGCGAGTCTTATTTACGTCCGAACGCGGTTGATCCACTGACAGGGACGAACTCGGGCAACAATCTTGGAAATGCCTATTTCCCATCCATCCATTATCAACAGATGGAATCAGATGAATTAACCATCGATCTGATTCTCAAGGGAGGCGGTTGTGAGAATGTGGGTTTTCAGTATTCGCTTCCTGATGAGCGGTTCAAGGCCGGCCGCGATCTGGAAGGGGTGCGAAAAGCTGCTCTGGACGCGGTTTTTCAGGCGCAAGGACAGGGCTGTTCACCTGGATTTCTGGGTGTAGCCATTGGCGGTGACCGCGAGACATCTTACGCGGCCTCAAAAGAAGCGTTTCTGCGTGATCTGAATGATCAGAATCCAGACCTTCACTTGAGGATGCTTGAAGCGCAGATCACCAACGAGGCCAATCAACTGGGAATCGGCCCGATGGGATTTGGCGGAAAATCTACCATCCTCGAGACGAAAATTAATGCTATCCACAGACTGCCTGCCTGCTATTTTGTGACCGTTTCGTACATGTGTTGGGCGTTCCGCAGGCGGAGGATGAGGGTGGCGGGTGATGTGGTTTATTATGAATAAGGGGTGAGATGCAGATCGAACTTCATACACCAATTACAGATGAAGAAGTCTTACAGCTCCAGGTTGGCGATACAGTCATACTGACCGGGATCATTGTGACTGGAAGGGACGCGGCTCACCGATGGCTTTATAAAAATTTCTGTGATCCATCCGGTGATCCATCGACTGAAGATCAAAAATGTTTCGAGGAATTGAAATCATACTTGCATCAGGGGGTGATCTACCACTGTGGGCCGGTGGTATCAGGGGTGGATGTCAGGCAATATCATTTTCTTGCTGCAGGACCCACGACGAGCATCCGCCAGGAACCTTACCAGGCGGATATCATGCGGCTTTTCGATCTTAAAGGGGTGATCGGAAAGGGAGGTATGGGGAAAACAACCCTGGAGTATTGCCAAAAATCACCAGCGGTTTATTTTCACGCGATTGGCGGCGCAGCGGTGCTGATCGCCAGGTCTGTTAAGGAAGTGCTTGGCGTTTACAAATTAGAATGGGGTGTTCCCGAAGCAATGTGGGTGATCAGGGTTGAGCAACTGCCTGTAATTGTGACCATGGATGCACATGGAACCAGCCTGCATGAACAGATAGCAGAGACCTCCAAAAAAGCGCTTGATCACCTGATCGGAAGAAATGCGTAAATAGCCTGATGTGTGAAGGGAATATCAAAAAAGAGTCCATGCCAGGATGAGATAGATACTCTCTCGAATCACATGGGTGAGAAGAATTGCGAAAGCCAGCGAAAGAATCGAGATTGGAAAACCAGGGATAAAATGGTAAACCCCTGTCTGTATCTAACCAGCCAGCGTGGTTATGAACTCTTCTTTTTTGCGAGCAAGAGTAAGCTGGTCGCGTTTTGAAACCCAACAGCGTGCAGACGTTCGCGCAGTTGTTCACCCTGCTTCTGCAGGGCGATATTTCCTTCCGCGCGTTCAATGTAACGCTGTATGATCGGATCGATTTCATCAAAAACTGCTGCATCAAGAGGATCATCTGATCGATCAGCAATATCTTCTGTTTTCAATTGGTCGAGTTCAAGATTTAGCGCGAATTGAATCAGGTCATTGCGGGTAAAAGTCTTGTGGTGGGTAATGTTTTGAGCCGTGTCAATTTCAGCCCACCAGTGGTGCAACAGGATATGCGTTTGCTGAGCCGGGGTCTGATTACCGTCGCAATACATTTCACTGATGATGAAACTTCCCCCGGGTTTTAAGACACGCATCATTTCCCGCAGTACCGGTGCAGGTTCCTCAAGGTGGTGTAGAGAATTGGAGATGCAGACGGTATCGAATGACCCATCAGGGTAGTCCATTTTTTCAGCCCGCATAACCTGAAAATGGATGCGTGGATCACCTTTGAAAGTTTCATTGAAAGGTGTGGCGGCGGCATCTTTAAAATCGATACCAATCGCTTCAGAAAAGCTCTCAACTGTCTCGGTTAAAAATTTTAAGAAACTACCAGAGCCGGTGGCGACATCGAGGATCCTCCCGGCAGTTAATTGTTCAAGAGTCGTCATTATGTTTGTTGGCATCGAAAATTCCTTTAGAAAAAAATGTATTCCCAATAATACCTGATGAATTTCAAAGAGGGTGAAGGAAATTCAGGGAAGTCTCTGAAAACCCTCACCTAAAAAGAAGTCATGATGATTAAAAAATTACCTTCTTTGTCATTCTCTGGTGAAAGATTATTCGCCAGATGTGATCGCAACCAAACTTTTCCATGGCTTTCCTTCAGGGGAATGTTCAGGTAGAAGCTTGTTTTATAAGGGATAAATGGTGAACCCCCATTTTTTCAATTGATTATGAAGTGTCCAATCCGAGACAGGCAATTCCATCTTGTAAATCTTGGCTGCTTTCTCGATGGAATCCGACATTGCCAGCATCAGGAATGAACCCATCTGGTTGATTATACCCACGCCCGGGTAAAACAGACTATTTCCCGGAAGGAGGTCCAGGGTTGTATTGTCTCTGATGGGTCAGACGCCTTTACAGAGTCAGTGTTATTCGATTGGAGTTCCGACCTGATCGTGAGACCCATTACCGTATTCTGCGGTCTGTCATCGTTATGCAATGGTTGAAAAGATTATAACGTGGGTGGAATTTCAGTCTGAAGCATAACGGGCAAGGAATGGAAAACAATGGTAGATACCTGAACCAGCCGCTCAAATTACCCGGGGTAAGAATTGAAAGAAGGTTTTTGCAGGGCAAGGAGGTTTGATCAATCTGAAAAAATTGCTAGTTGCAAAATTTTGTGTGGCATGCTATCATTTAAGCGCTTAAACGAATTTGTCTTCCGTTTTATTTTTAAGGGATTAGTTAAGCGCTTCACTAAAAGGAAATCCATGACATCGATATATGATATTGCCAAAGCAGCCGGCACTTCGATAGCCACTGTTTCATACGTACTCAATAAGAGCGATCGCATTAGCCCGGCTACCAGAGACCGCGTGTTGAAGGCCATCAAAGAATTGAATTATCAGCCAAAAGCTTCTGCCAGAGCTTTAGCCAGTGGACGCACGTTGACCATCACCCTGGTGGCTCCGATGTCTATATATTCTCACCAGGTTTCTCTCTATATGCTGATCAATGGTATTGGTAAAGCGTTAGAACCCACCGATTATCGTCTCTATATTCATCCAACATTGAATCGGCCGGATTCCTTATTCGAAATTGAAGAAGCCATTCGTAGCCGACAGATGGATGGGGTGATCTTGATGCACATCACCGCCAATGATCCCCGTATTCCTCTGTTACGTCAGAACAACATTCCTTTCGTGTTGATCGGACGCAGTAATGAGTGTGATGATATCTCGTGGGTTGATGCTGACATTGATGCTGCGGTGGATACTGCGATTAAACATTTCATCAGCAAGGGGCACAAGAAGATTGGCATGCTGGGAGAGCGCGGAGAAGCGAATATTACAAACCAATTGATCCGGGGGTTTAAAAATTCCATTGTTCAAAACGGTCTGACCTACGATCCAAAATGCTGCGTGGAGTTCTCTGAATCTTCCGAGGAGATCGATCAGGTGATCGGGGCATGCCTTTCTCAAGGTGATCGTCCGACAGCCTTTTTCGCAGTTTCTGATCTGGCTGTCTTGGGAATCTATAAATCTTCAGCCCGGCTGGGACTTCGAATTCCACAGGACATATCAGTTATTGGATACGCAGACAGCTCCATTTATCCATACATGTCTCCTCCATGCAGTGCTGTATTTAGCAGCGCAACTGATCTTGGAAGACTTTCAGCTGAATTACTTTTGGCTCAACTTGGAGGAGAAAAGCCTGAGAATAATCACATCCTATTTCCGCCCAGTTTGATCGAGCGGGAATCTATTAGGTCAATATGAAACTTAATCATCTATTAAACCACTCAAGGAGGGAAGCGGAACCGATCATTGAATCAACAGCACGCGTCAAGCTCGAAAAGCACACACCACTTTTCACTGGAGAGGAAAACATGTCAAAAAAAATTGTTAAATTCAGTTTTGTCGTGATCGCAATAGCGGTCATCACCAGTCTGATCGCTGGCTGCACGCCCGTTCCTGCTGCGACGCCTGAACCAGCGACCGAGGTTCCGGTTGTTGCCACTGAAGCCCCCACTGCAACCGTTGAGCCAGTTACCCTGAACGTCTGGATCATGGACCGTGTAGGCGCAGATGCCATGGAAACGGTCAAGCAGGTTGTGGAGCAATGGGCTGCTGAGACGGGAAATACGGTAGTCGTCACCGAAGGCAATCAGTTCGAAATGCTGGGAAAACTTGTCGAAGCCATGCCAGCTGGAGAAGGCCCCGATATTTTTATGAACCTGAACAACTACATTGGTGGTCATTATGCTGGCCAATTAATTGTTCCGCTTGAAAGTTATCTATCTGAGGAAGAATTGGCCAAATACTCTCAGACAGCCCTAGATTCCTTCACCCTGGATGGTCATCTATTGGGTGTTCCATTTGCGGCTGATACGTATGCACTTGTGTACAATAAGGATCTCGTCCCGACTCCTCCAGCCACTATGGATGAATTAATTGAAATGTCAAAGACGCTCACAACTGGAGATCAGTACGGATTCCTCTATCCAATCGATAATTTCTACTACAGTTACGCATTCACATCGGCTTATGGCGCATATATCTTTAAATGGACTGGATCTGGTTATGATGTGAATGATATTGGCCTTGCCAGCGCCGGAGCGATCGAAGGTTTGACCTATGTCAAAGATCTGGTCGCAAAAGAAAATCTCATGCCAGTGGATACCACCTATGATGTGATGAACAGTCTCTTCACCGAAGGCAAGGTCGGCATGATCATCGCCAGTCCGGGAATGGTACCAGCGTTCAAGGCCGCCGGTATCAATATCGGTGTGGCGAAAATCCCGACGACACCGAATGGTGCTGATCCTAAACCGTTTGCCACCTACACCGGATTTTCGGTTAGCGCTTACTCTCAGCATCAGGACGTTGCTGCAGACCTGGCTGTATATCTTGGATCGAATTTACCGCTGCCTCTCTATCAGGCCAACCCCGGTAATATTCCAGTTTATCTGCCGGTTGCCAGCGATCCATCTCTGCAGAGTGACGAAGAACTGGCGGGATGGGTAAGCCAGCTGGCAATCTGTGACGTGCTGCCGAGCATAAATGAAATGAACTTTGTCTGGGGTCCTGCATCAACCGCCTTCCAGGCGGCGGTTCATGGGAATGAGACTGTCGAGAAATCCTTAACCGATGCTCAGGCACTGATCGCGCAATCGATCGCTGAAAACAAGTAATTTCTTTCTGTGATAACAAGGAGGGACAAAGCATTTTTGTCCCTCCAAACCGATCTACTCAGGAGACAGGCATGTTTACCAGAACAACCGCGCCTCTGCATCGACGTAAATTGACTCCATATTTCTATATCCTGCCTGGCATGATCGCCATCTTCCTGGCAACTGTTCTCCCGGCTTTGCTTACCATTTATTATTCATTCACCAATTATTCATTGACTCATTTGCGCGATTGGAAATTCATTGGATTCCAGAACTTTCAACGCATTCTTGTGGGAAGTGCGAGAGGTGAGTTAGTCGATGTTCTTTCATGGACCACATCCTGGGCGGTCTTATCCACTGTTGTATCATTTGCCATTGGTATCTTCCTGGCTTTACTTCTGTCCAATAAGAATATTCGTGAACGCAATATATACCGGTTAATCCTGATCCTTCCCTGGGCGCTCCCCTCGACGATCACAGTATTGGTGTGGAAAGGTTTGTTGAATTCGTCTTTTGGCCCAATTAATCGGATGTTAGGTGCGTTTAATGTCGCAGCTATCCCCTGGCTCACAGATCCGAGTACTGCCAGACTTACTTGCTTATTGGTCAATATTTGGATTGCATTTCCATTTATGATGGTTGCCTGCCTTGGAGCATTACAAAGCATTCCTGATGAACTCTATGACGCCGGCAAGGTTGATGGGGCAAGCGCATGGCAGGCGTTCTGGCATATCACATTCCCTATGTTAAATTCAGCCACGTTGCCGTTACTCATCTCTGGTTTTGCGATGCAGTTTGGTAACTTTGGCGTGATTTTTCTACTCACCGAGGGAGGTCCTTTCGTCAACACCTCGTCTCTCGCGGGTTCAACCGATTTGTTATCTACCTATATGTATAAAATGGCTTTCAGCAGTGCAACTTATGATTTTGGAATGGCCGCGGCTAATGGTTTATTGTTATTCTTTATCGTTGGCGGGTTTACCCTCCTCAACTCTGCTGTCACCGGAGCATTCAAGGAGGTTGAATCGTGAGCAAAAAATCTCAACGAACGATCACTTTCTTAACAACAAGTATTAGCCGGTTGATTCTCATCATCGCCTGCATTGTGGTACTCTTTCCAATTGCGTGGATCATCTCCGCATCCATCAGCAAAGGTGGATCGTTGTTTTCTTCGACCATCATTCCCAGGGCGATTAGCTTTGAGAGTTACAAGAATCTTTTTGTTAAGACCGATTTTCTCATTTGGCTTAAAAACAGTGCTGTTGCCTGCCTGGGAGGAAGTTTTCTAGCCCTGTTCTTTACTCTTACTACAGCATACGCTTTTTCCAGGTTTAAATTCAGGGGCAGACGGTATGGATTGCTTGCTCTGATCCTGATCCAATTGCTGCCATCAACGGCCACAATCGTAGCAATTTATCAAATTATTCGCGCTCTGGGATTGATCAACAATCTTATCGGCGTGATGTTGATCTATGGAGGAATAACCATTCCGTTCAATGCATGGTTGATGCGTGGTTATTTTGATTCAATCCCAAAAGAATTGGATGAGTCGGCTTATATCGATGGCGCAACCACATGGCAGGCTTTCACAAAGATCTCTTTACCCCTCGCTGTTCCTATGGTGGCGGTAATCTTTATCTTTAACATGATTTCTTTTTACAACGAATATCTGCTGGTTAGTATCATCATGAGTGGAAAAGAAAATTACACGGTTGCTCTGGGGATGCGCTTTTTTAATCAACCTTATGCAGCAAACTGGGGTATGTTCGCATCCGCTTCGATTCTGGCATGTATTCCGATATTGATCATTTTTTATAGTTTGCAGCGCTTCCTGGTACAGGGTCTGGTTAAGGGAGCCATTAAGGGTTAATCTCATGTCTGATAAATTTCATCATATCCAAAACCTCACTCCCAAACCGAGGATTGATCAGTTTATCGCTGCGATGATGGGAAAGGAGTATCTTAAATACTCACCGACGGTAGAATTCATTGTTGATGAACCTGTTATCAAAACGATCCTGTCGGGAATGTTTCAGCGAGAATGGGTCACACCTGCTGGTGATCGAGAATCTCAAAAGAGATACCTGGATAATCTGATTTTTTTCTGGTATCGGATGGGATATGATATGATGCGCTTCGAAAGCGCACCGGTTTATCCTGGATCTGCAAGAGTTGCCGTTAACACTGCTGGTGCTGCCGGCTTGACCCGTTCCTGGGTAGAAGAAAGCATGGGGTCGATTACCTCATGGGAAGACTTCGAAGAGTATCCATTCCCAAAAGTGTCAGAATTTGATTTTTTTGCGTTTGAGTATCTCAATAGCCATCTTCCCGAAGGGATGGGGCTGGCCGTGGCACACGGTGGTGGATTGTTTGAACGCGTTTCATGGATCTTTTCTATTGAAAAACTGTGCTATTTGCTCTTCGACCAGCCCGATCTTGTGGAAGCGGTGACTCAAAAAGTGAGTGGGATTCAATCAGATTTCTACCGACAGATCCTCGATCTGGAGCGGGTTTCTGCGGTTTTCCCGGGTGATGACATGGGTTTTCGCAGCGCCACCATCATTTCACCCAATGATTTACGCAGATACTTTTTACCGTTCCATACCCAGATTGCTGGAATGGCACATGAGCGTGGAGTTCCGTATTTCCTGCATTCCTGTGGAAATTTGCAAAAGATCATGCCAGATTTAATAGATACTGTTGGGATCGATGGCAAACATTCATACGAAGATGCGATCATTCCTGTTGAAAAATTTCAAGAAGAGTATGGTGATCGGATCGCCGTACTGGGGGGCATGGATATTAACTTTTTAGCCACTGCTACTCAAGACCAGGTTCGTGCCCGTGTGCGAAATTTGGCTGACATCTGTGGTTCACGAGGCCGATTTGCCATTGGTTCTGGCAACTCAATCCCAGATTATGTGCCCGTAGAAAATTACCTAGCTATGATTGATGAAGCAATATCATTGAAAAAGGAATGATTATGTTTAAAGAAATTCACTATTACAAACCAAATCTGGAAGATGTCATCAGACGTTACCGTGCGTTGTATGATGCAAAAGAGCCAGGGCACGCGATGATCTACGCCATGCCACCGGCGCCAGTCGCTGAGCCAGTTCCTGCTTTAAATAAAATTGACCTGAATACCCAGATGGAAGCGTATCTTGATATCTGTCTGCGCAATTATGCGCTGGCACTTGAAAACACTGTGGATATCTGTGATGACTTGATTCCGACTTTTGGGCCAAATTTTGGTATTGGCGATTACAGCGCTTTTATTGCCGGGGAAGTGGTTTTTACAGAAGACACCTCCTGGGCAGCACCGGTGATGAAATCATTGGATGACTATAAAGAATTTACCTTACGCGAAGATGCCTACTGGGTAAGGATGCTGGAAAGAGCGTTGTTGTACCTGGCCAGGCAGACCGCCTCAGGACCGATTCCGATTATTCGAGGGTTTTATTCGCCGCTTGATCTGGCGCATTCTCTACGCGGTGAAGCGTTGTTTACTGATTTTACCGATGAACCACAGAAGGTTCACCAATTTATGGATTTCTGCGCTGACGCGATTATCTGGATTGCGTCGCGGCTGCGTAGAATCACCGGAGAAAATTTTGAAGGAAATATTGCAGGTGCATGGCTTCGACCGGGCACAATTTGTATGTCTGAAGATATTGCCTGTTTAATTTCGCCAAGAACGTATGCTGAATTTGCCCGCCCCTACACGCAAAAAGTGATCAATGCGTTTGGCTACGGTCAAATTCATACTCATTCGTTGGGAATTCGGTGTATTCCTGAGATTACCAAACTGGAGCGGTTACTGGGAGTGCAAATTTCAGATGATCCGAATATTCCACGCGGTTTCGATAAGCTTGAGTGGCTGCTGCCACGGGTAAATGGGATTCCATTAACAGTAGGTTGTACACCGGCTGAACTGGTTGAGAACTATGATCTGATTACTGCTCAATGCAATATTCAATTTGCGAGTGTCGTTGCCGACGCCAAGGAAGGCAAAGAATTAGTGGAATGGTTTAGAAGGAAGGCCGGGTAATGGATGATTTTATTTTTGGCACGATGGATACTGATGAATTACGCTTGAAGCTATACAAGCAAAGGCGACTTGGGGTTTCACATTTATCCGCCCGTTATCCACGAGATCCACAGCCTGAAGAACCTGTGACGCTAACCCTCACCGTGGGGCAGAACCAACACGCTGTGGCCGCCTGGGTTTATTACACGATTGATGGAATAGATCCAGAGGGCGATGAGGGGCGCGCCATCCATGGTTTTGTTCAACCCATGCAATGGATCAAAGCGGAATGGGATGATCTAACCTGGGGATATGTTCACACTTATTCATGCACACTCCCGGGGTTTCCTGACCTGACTACTGTGAGGTATCGCATCTGTATCAAGACGGCTGAAGGCTCGATCATTTACGCTGATAATGGAAATTATTACGCATATCTGGTTGACCGCTTTAGCGAACCAGCCTGGGCAAAAGATGCCATTATCTACCATATCATGATCGACCGCTTTGCTACTCAGCCTGGAAAGGATTGGAACCAGGTGCAGACGATTCAGGATATCTATGGTGGAACCTTAAAAGGCGTCCAAAGCCGACTGAATTACCTCGAAGACCTCGGTGTGAACACTCTTTACTTGAGCCCGATTTTCACCTGCGATAATCACCACCGCTACAATGCCACAAATTATTTTGAGATTGATCCTGTAGTGGGGACGAAGGAAGATTTCAAAAATTTGCTGGATGATCTTCACCATCGTGGAATGCGTTTGATTTTGGATTTTGTTCCCAATCACTGGTCTGATCAGCATGAGACTTTCCGGGATGCGATCTCCCGTCCGGATAGTCCTTACCGTGACTGGTACATCTTCACACACTACCCAGATTCTTATGATTGCTTTTTCAATGTGTCGACAATGCCGCGGATTAACCTGCGTCATCCCGATGCACGCAGGTATATGATCGATGCTGCGTGTTACTGGTTGGAGTTTGGTATCGATGGTTTACGCTTAGATTATGCTATTGGTCCGACTCCTGATTTTTGGGCAGATTTTCGTCTGGCAACACGCGTGGTTAAGCCAGATTGCTGGACAATTGGTGAAGTGGTAGATTCAGTTAATGCCCAAATGGCCTTCGAAGGATTGTTGGACGGGTGCCTTGATTTTGTTCTGCTTGAAGCGCTCAGACAAACTTTCGCCACGCGTGTATGGACGGCTGAAAAATTTTGCCACTTTCTCCAGGGGCACCATTCCGTTTTTCCGGGGTATTTCTCGAGGCCCTGTTTTTTAGATAATCACGATATGGATCGATTTTTGTGGGCAGCTGGTAATCGCAAACAGGCTTTAAAACTGGCCGCGTTGTGCCAGTTTACCCTCTCAGGCAGCCCGATGATATATTACGGAACTGAGGTTGGATTATCACAAAATCGGGGAACACGTGACCGCAGGGGAGGCTTCGGCATCTTGGAAGAAGCGCGGCTGCCTATGCCCTGGGGCGATCAGCAAGACCATGAATTATTTGAATACTACAAGGCATTGATCGCGCTCAGGAAAGCGCAAGAAGTTCTGCGAACAGGTGAATGGAAACTGGTCACTGCCTCTCGCGATTGTTTCTGTTACTCAAGAGAAACGACACATTCCAGACTCTTGTGTGTATTTAATCCATCTGAAAATACACAACAGATTGAAATTCCACAGATCTGGACTACGGTTCTTTTTTCAACGCAATTGGAACGCATTGGTGAACGCCGGACACATAAATGGATTGATCTCGCTCCAATGTCTGGATTGATTTTGTGCTGAATCGGAGATCTATATGACCTGTGGTAAAAAGAAATCTTTACTCAACCTAAACCCGGTGATCATCGGTCAGCACGTGGTATTCTCTCTGAAAAGTGACGAACAGCCCGTTCTGGCAGGTGATTTCAACCTCTGGGATTTCGAAAATGGTGTCAGGCTGGAACAAATATCGCAAGATACCTGGAAAACCGAACTTGAATTACCATTGGATACGTATATGGAGTATTCCTTTGCGGTCAATGGCCAACGTATCCTTGATCCGCTCAACCCGCGTAAAGTTAACAACGGGACGGGTGATATTAACAATTATTTCTATATGCCTGGTTTTACCCCATCGCGGTATGCAGTGAAAAAACCTGTTCATGGGATAGTTACTGAACACGAGATCGTAGATGATGTGCGATTGCTTGATTCGCATCGGAAGATTTATCTCTATCAACCCAATCATGATGAGCCTTGTGACCTTTTGGTGGTTTACGATGGCTATGACTATCTAAAGCGCGGTCACATCGTGTCGATGGTTGATCAGATGATTACTATTGGAATGATCCGGCCGGTGGCTTTGGCTCTCGTTCCCAGCACGAAAGCCCGGTTTGTTGAATATGCCGGGAATGACAGCACGGTATCGTTCGTGCTCAATAAGGTAATCCCGCTTGCCTGTGAGAAACTTAATCTAATCGATATCAAGAAAAATCCCGGGTCGTTTTGCATGCTCGGGGCTTCGATGGGTGGGATGATGGCGTTGTATACCTCTCTCAGAGCCCCGCAAATATTTGGCAGAGTGATTTGCCAGGCGGGAGCGTTTCGGATGTATGGAGAAGACTTTTCAATATTCGATCTGGTGGATCGTGAACAAATATTACCAATCAAGATCTGGATGGATATCGGCAGGTATGATTTTCTTTATTCCATCAACCATAGGATGCATAACCTATTGTCTGAGAAGGGATACGATGTAAAATATCATGAAGTCAACGGTGGGCATAACTATACCACCTGGCGTAACAGCCTGCCCCACTCGCTCGAATTTTTCTTTTCAAAACAGGAATGCTCAGATTTTTCAGGAGAAAATTAATGGATACAAAAATCAGTGAAATCTTCAATGCCATCGTTGACGGAGACGCTTCAGCGGCGAAGCAAACGGTTCAATCAGCACTGGAAGCCGGGATTGATGCGGAGATTATCCTCAATGAGGGACTGGTCGCTTCAATGAAAGAAGTGGGGCGGTTATTTGAGGAAGGTGAGTACTTTGTTCCGGAGATGTTAATTTCTGCCAGAGCCATGCAGGCTGGAATGAATATCCTGCGGCCAGTTCTGATTGAACAGGATATCAAGCCCAGTGGTAAGGTGGTGATCGGAACGGTTAGAGGTGATCTGCATGATATTGGCAAAAACCTGGTCAGCATGATGCTGGAAGGCGCCGGGTTCCAGATCGTGGATCTCGGCACAGACGTTGCCCCAGAAAAATTCCTTGAAGCGGTCACCGAGCACAAACCGGATATTTTGGGTATGTCTGCCCTGCTGACAACAACGATGAGCAATATCAAGGCTACGATCCAATACTTCGAAGAAAAAGGAGTCAGGAAGGATGTAAAGATCATCATTGGAGGAGCTCCGATTACACAATCCTACGCTGATGAAATCGGCGCCGACGGTTTCGCTCCAGATGCCAGCCAGGCGGCAGCTCTTGCCAAGCGTTTAATGGGAAAGGCATAAGACTATAATGCGCACTAGTTTTGGTAATTTCATCTTGAATTCGACCAATCCGGTACCCATGCCCATTGGCATTTACGCCGGGCTTGAGATCACAGGCGCTTCCGTGCGGCAGTCTGTGACGGATGCACATGCACAGTCTGAAGCCATCCTGGCTTTGCATGAGCGGTTCAATACTCCTGTGATGCTGACAGCCATGGATCTCAGCGTTGAAGCCGAGGAATTTGGCTGTGAGATCAGGATGACTGAGGATGAAATTCCGTCTGTGATCGGCAGAAAGGTGACCGATCTTTCAGAAATTGACCGCTTACCTGTCCCGATGATCGGCAGTGGCCGCACTGCCGTGTCATTGCAGACAGCGCAGAAACTGCTGTCAATTGACAAGGGTATACCGGTTCTGGGTGGGGTGATCGGACCTTTCTCGTTGGCCGGGCGCATCTTCGGGGTGAGTGAATCACTTGAGATCTCGTTAACTGAACCTGATACACTGAAAAAGTTGCTTGAAAAGGTTACCGAATACTTGATCAGTTATTTGACCGCCTTTCGCGAAGCGGGTGTGCAGGGGGTGATTATGGCTGAGCCGACTGCTGGTTTGCTTTCTCCAAGGGGATTAAGCCAATTCTCATCCGCTTATGTAAAGCAGATCATCGAATCAACGGTTACACCTGATTTCACGGTCGTACTACATAACTGCGGGGCGAAGCTGGTGCATCTTCCTAAAGTGCTTGAAGCCGGTGCGGAGATTCTCCACTTTGGCGCACCGATGGATATTGGCCAGGCATTGACGCAGGTTGGAGAGGATATCATTCTGTCGGGCAACCTGGACCCCACGGGAGTCTTTCACAACGGGAATCCGCAGGAAGTGACTGCCAGAACCCGGGAACTGCTTCAGGCAACCGCCGGGCACAGGAATTTCATTCCTTCTTCTGGCTGCGACATTCCACCCCATTCGCCGCTGGATAACCTGGCTGCTTTTTTCGATACGATCAGAGGGTAAGGTGGGTAGAAAACCCGTCGTATGATTGTTGTGAAATCATCGATGCGGGATGATCGCCGATCAAGGGGTAAGAAGGGCAATTTGCACGAGATCGTCCCAGACGCGGCCGGGATTCAACTGGACCATCCTTGATGTGACCCCAAAGTGGCCTTGATCGACACAAATTCCTCTATTCTCACCCGTTTTCAAAAATATTTAATCTTTTCAAGTCTTCCTTCTATTTCTATTATTCCAGCGAATTGGTCACGCCTTCAACTTGTCACGTAAAATGTCACCCTTCTGATATGACATTTGTCATTGTAAACCTCGTCTGATAACGCTATTGTCTTGGTGTAATGTTATAACGTTATAAAGTTGCTATAATATGAACGTTGTAATATTCCTGGTTCGATGGAGAACGCACAGATGATGCAGTCGGACTTTTTTGATCGCGAGAGCGGAATCCCGGTTTATCGTCAGTTGGCGGATTATATTAAGAAGCAGATTTCCAGTGGGGTTTATCAACCGGGGGATGTGCTGCCCAGTGAAGCGGATTATATCCGTGATTTCAATGTCAGCCGTACCACCGTGCGCCTTGCTTTTGGCCTGATTACCAACGCAGGCATGGTGCGCCGCGAGCAGGGCCGTGGAACCATTGTGGTTCCGCAGGTACGCACTCAATTGCCATTTCTCGCGTCCTTTACGGAAGAGTCGAGCCGGTATGGTCGAACTCCCAGTGTTGTTCTACTGCGGCAATACATGGATAAGGTATCGATTGAGGCCGCTAAGGCGTTATCGCTACCGACAGATGCCCATGTTTTACGGGTTGAACGCTTACGTCTGGTTGATGGCGAGCCAATCGGGCTTGCTCTTTCATGGATGAATACGGTTAGGTTTCCAGGGTTGGCCAACCTGAATTACTCTGCCTTATCCATTTATTCGCTTCTCGAGAGCGAAATGGGGCTTTCGATTCGCAGTGCCAAAGAAAACATTCGGGCAGATCTCGCAACAGAAAATGAAGCCCACAAGTTGAATATTCAGGCGGGAGCACCGGTGTTGCGAATGCTGCGCACCACTTTCATCCAGGATGAACAGGGTGCGGTAATACCCATCGAGTATGTCGAAGTTGTGTTTAATGGCTCGATCTACAGTGTGGATGTTGAGCTTTATCGACAGAGCGGTAAGTAGAGCCTTACGACTGGTTGTTTTATCGAAAAGAACTTATTTGATTCGAAAGGAAAGCAGGTATGCAAATGATCGACAAATTTGGTGAGTTGGAAAGGATTTTTGGGACCAGGAAACCGATTATTGGTATGGTTCATCTGGCACCACTGCCGGGTTCACCCCGCTATGATGGCATGTCGATGCAGGAGATCACCGATCTGGCCCTGGTGGATGCGCGTATGTTGAAGGAAGCGGGTGTGGATGGGGCCATTGTCGAAAACTTTGGCGACGTTATGTTCTATAAACGTGTTCCGGCTGAAACCATTGCAGCCATGACGTATGTGGCCGCAAATATTGCCCGCGAAGTTCCCGGTTTGACTTTGGGGATGTGTGTACTGCAATCGGATGCTATCGCAGGTATGGCGATTGCTAACACGGTTGGCGCAAAATTCATACGAGTGCCATATTACACCGAAACATACGTGGTAGATGCGGGTTTGATGGACAGTATTGCCGCTGAGACACTGCGTTATCGAAAATTCCTCAATGCTGATGTGAAGATCTTTGCTGATGTTCATATCAAACACGGTTACCCCTTATCACAGCGGCCAATCGGTGAAGCCGCAGCCGATGCAGAGCACCGCGGTCTGGCTGATGCCATCCTTGTTACGGGAATTGCAACCGGCGCGCAGACCAAGGCTGATGACGTAAAAGAAGTAAAAGAATCTGTAAAAGCCACACCGGTTTTCGTTGCCAGCGGAGTGGATGAGAAGAATCTTCCTCTCTACAAGAAGTATGCCGACGGTGCAATTCTAGGCACGCATATTAAAGTGAACGAAGACACTGAAGCCCCAATCGATCCGAAAAAATTGAGCGCTTTCATGAAAGTTGCTCGTACCATTTGGCCAAAATAGGAGAAATCATCCCATGAGTATGTACCCTGACGACACTCGTTTCCAAAGTTTTCATGATCTTTTTGGCGTGAAGAAGCCAATCATTGGTATGCTGCATCTTCCTCCGCTGCCAGGTTCGCCGATTTATAACGGAAAAGGTCTAAAAGAAGTCATTGACCGCGCTCTTTATGATGCTAACGAACTGCAGGAAGGCGGCGTGGATGCATTAGAAGTAGAAAATTTCTCAGATCCCACGTATTACCCCCAGGAGGTCGGACCAGAATTGACCGCTGCCATGGCGGTGATCAGTGATCATGTCATCCGTGCCGCATCCAAACCGGTGGGCATCTGCATCCTGGCTGATCCAAAAGCTTCTTTGAGCGTTGCTCATGCGGTTGGAGCCAAATTCGTGCGTGCCACTTTCTTCACCGAAGCCTCTGTGGATGTTTCTGGCCTGGTGTGCCCAAAGCCTCATGAGCTCCTGCGCTTCCGCAAGTTTCTGGATCCCTCCATCAAGATCTTTACCGATGTGCATATCAAGCACTCTGCTCCGTTGGTCAACCGTCCTCTGGGTGACTCAGCTCTAGATGCCAAGTATTTCCTGTCGGACGCGGTCATTATCAGCGGCACCCACACCGGTAAGGAGACCAAACTGGAAGATCTTAAAGAGGCCAAGGATGCCGTTGAGGATTTCCCCGTGTTGGTGGGCAGTGGTTTCCGCAAAGAACATGCAGCAAAAATTTTAGCTATTGCCGATGGCGCCATTGTTGGTACATCGCTAAAGAAAGACGGCGTCAGCTCTAATGTGGTCGATCGGAATCGCGTAAGGGAACTGATGGAAGTCGTAAAAGAAATCCGAAGCCGATGTTAGAGCAATTTCTCAAATTGACCTATTGCGAGAGGAGGTGTCAGGGAATTCTAATTGCCGGTTTTCTTTACAGCTTTACTTATCCTACACATATATCGAAAGAGGTAGCCCGATGATTAAGAAAAAGTTGATGGTTGTTGTTAGTCTTTTGGTTCTTGTTTCCATGCTTGTGGCATGCGCTCCAGCAGCAACTGAACCTGCTGCACCAACTGAAGCACCTGTTGCTGCCACTGAAGCGCCAGTAACCGCTCCAACTGAAGCTCCTGCTGCCATCACGGTTGCGGTTGTTGCCGGTGGCGAAGTTGGTGATATGGGGTTCATCGATTCAGCCAATGCTGGTCTTCAACGAATCTCATCTGAATTGGGACTCAATACGGTTATCGTTTCCAATAAAAACGATAACAATAACAACCTGGATGTTTTGCTCTCCGCAGCAGAACAGGCTGACCTGATCTTTGTGGTTCCTGGTTACTTTTTTGATGAACAGCTGAAACAGGTTGTTCCGCAATACCCTGATAAGACCTTTGTGTATGTTGATGGCGCATCCTCCATTGAAGGAATGACCTCCGTGGTCTTCAAACAGAATGAAGGCGCATTCTTGATGGGAACCCTCGCTGCTCTGTTGACCACTGAAAACACCGCTCTACCGCAGACAGATGAAGCCAAGGTGATTGGTTTCATGGGTGGCGCCGATATGCCAGTTATTCATGATTACCAGGTTGGATTCAATCAGGGTGCCAAGTATGCCGTCGAGGATATTGAAGTCATCAACCAGTACGCTGGTACGCACTTCGATCCTGCCAAGGGGAAAGAAACTGCTTTGGCTATCTATGGTGCTGGTGCTGACATCATCTTCCAGGCTGCGGGTCCTACTGGTCTTGGTTTGTTCGAAGCCGCAAAAGAAGCTCAAAAATATGCCATCGGTGTCGATACCAACCAGAAGAATCTGGCCCCCGATTGGGTTGTTGCAAGTATGCTTAAAAATGTTGGTGATTCAATTTTCCTGTTCACCCAGTCTTTCCTCGCGGGTGAGATTCAGACCGGCGCAGTGATGTCTTACGGTCTGAAAGAGGGTGGTGTCGGAATCTCTTATGGCGATATGGATCCCGACCTGGTTCCGCAAGAAGTTAAGGATAAGGTTGCGGGTTTTGCCCAGGATATTATCGATGGCAAGGTTGTTGTAGAGACCTACACCGCTCAGTAATACTTTTGTGAGAGCAGGGTGGATCGTTTATCCACCCTGCTCAAGTATTAGAGACTCAATTACTTATAAGAAGAGATTACCAGTGACTTACGCCATCGAAACACATCAGATAACCAAGGTGTTTGGTGATACTGTTGCCAATGACCGAATCGATTTACAGGTGATCGAAGGGCACATCCACGCTGTACTGGGTGAAAACGGTGCAGGGAAAACAACCCTAATGAAAATTCTCTTTGGAGAGGAACAACCAACTTCGGGTAAAATTCAGATACGGGGAAAAACGGTAAAGATCAGCAGCCCGGCAGAAGCCCTGCGCCTTTCCATCGGGTTTATCCATCAAAATTTTACGCTGGTTAATGAGTTCACCATCGGACAAAACTTTGCGCTTGGGATTGAACCGCGCAAAAATCTCTTTTTCGCAGATTATGACAAGGTCAATCAAAAAGTACAAAAAATATTAGACCTGCTCGACATGCCATTGAAACTTGATGTGCCGGTGGGTTCTTTTTCAGTGGAAGAACGCCAGATTGTCGAAATTGGCAAGGCGCTTTACCGCGGAGCCGAAATCTTAATTCTTGATGAGCCAACCTCCGTGTTAACCCCTCAAAAGATTGAAAAGCTGCTCGAAATTTTGCGTAAATTGCGCGATGAGGGCAAGACGATCATTATGATTACCCACAAGCTTGAGGAAGCTTTTTCAATTGCTGATGAGATCAGTGTGCTGCGCAAAGGAAACCTGGTGGCCACTCTTCCACGAGCTTCGGTAACCAAAGACCAATTGATCCGATTGATGGTCGGTGATGAACCGCTCAGTGTTGTTGAAAAAGCCCCGCATCAGTTCGGTGCTGCTTTGTTAGAAGTAAAAAATTTATGCGTTCGTTCTGGTGGCAGAGATTTGGTTAAGAACGTGAGTTTTGAAGTGCATCGTGGCGAGATCTTCGGTCTCACCGGGGTGGGGGGAAATGGACAGGGCGAGTTGATCGAGGCCCTGGTGGGAATGCGTCCGGCAAGTGAGGGTGATATCCTCTTTGATGGGACGAGTGTGGTGAAGTGGGATATTCGGAAAAGACGGCTGAATGGAATGGCGTACGTACCGGAAAACCGGGTTACGCGTGGAACAGCTGTTTCTCTCTCTGTTTTAGACAACCTTGTAATGGGTCACCATTATCTGCCTGATTTTCACCAGGGATTGGTCTTAAAACAGGAAAAAATGGAATCATTTGCCCTTGATATTATCAAACAGTATGAAGTCGTTGCCAGTTCGCTTGAGATCAATGCGGGCAGCCTTTCGGGCGGTAATCTTCAAAAACTGGTTATCGGCCGTGAATTTTCAATGAATACACCTTTCCTTATTGTGGCTTATCCCAGCCAGGGGATTGATATTCGTACAACAAAATACGTCCAATCTGAATTGATTCGCAGGCGTGATTCAGGATGTGCAATTTTACTGGTGTCTGGTGACCTGGATGAAATATTCAGTCTGAGTGATCGGATTGGAGTCATGTATTCTGGAGAGTTGGTAGCCATTACCACGCCTGAAAGTACGAACAGGTTTGAACTGGGCCAGTACATGGTTGGATCGCGGAGAAATGGCCAATGAAAGCGACTAACAAGATACGTCGAACTATCTTCCAACAGGGATTAAGTTTTATCAGCACCATCGCTCTGGCGCTGCTCTTGGGTTTTGCAATGCTGTGGCTGAATGGATCAGCTCCAAAAGATGTGCTGGCAGCAGCCGGGTCAAGCACTTTCGCATCTCCTTTCCGTTTTGCCAACATGATCAGCCGTATGTTGACGATTGTGCTGGTCTCGTTAGCTGCAGCGATCCCGTTCAAAGCAGGCGTGTGGAATATTGGCGGTGATGGGCAGCTGGCCATGGGCGGATTCTTTTCGGCCATGGTGGGTGTCTACGTTACCGGGTTGCCGCCCGTGCTGCATATTGGTCTGGCTGTGCTGGCGGGAATGGCTGGCGGAGCGTTGTGGGCTGCGATACCGGCCTATGTGCGCTTGAAATTCAAA
Organism: Anaerolineaceae bacterium; assembly: GCA_034429135.1. GTDB lineage: Bacteria > Chloroflexota > Anaerolineae > Anaerolineales > Anaerolineaceae > UBA6107. Next base: position 36,558 of record DAOUGR010000045.1, read on the forward strand.
GCCAACGAGATCGTTACCACGATCATGATGAATTATCTGGCTGCGCTGGTGACGGGTTATCTGGTGAATTACCCGTTCCGTGCTCCTGGGTCTGCTAACGCTGAAACATCCCTCGTGCAGGAATCAGCGATTCTGTCACAGATGGTTCCTCTTTCCAATCTAAGCACTGGTTTGTATATTGTTATTGCCACTTTTATCCTGATCTGCTTTCTTGATTGGAAGACCAGCTGGGGGTATGAATGGCGGGTACTTGGTTCTAACGACGAGTTTGCCCGCTATGGCGGCGTAAAAGACAATCGTATGCGTTTCCTTTCAATGTTAATTGGCGGTGCTCTGGCAGGATTAGCAGGCACGATTCTGGTGTTGGGTTCTTATCATAAATTTATTCTTAACCTGGGTGGCGGGATCGGCTTCACAGGCGTTCTGATCGCCATAATCGCCGCCAACAGCCCAATTTTGATTTTGATCGTGTCGGCCATTTTCGCGATTTTATCCAATAGCACTGTTGGGCTGGAGGCGCGACTTGGGATTGCTACCGAATTTAGCAGTATCTTACAAAGTGTCATTATTTTACTGGTCATCACCCGGTCGAACATCTGGGCAGGAATTACTAAATTAGTGAAACGCAGGTAAAAGCATGGAAAATTTGGCCGAATTTTTACGCGCTTCCATTCGTCTTACCACTCCGCTGCTTCTGGCAGCGCTTGGTGGTGCTTTTATGCAGGTTGCCGGTGTCCCGAATATCGGTATGGAAGGGATGATGTTAATCGCCGCGCTGGTTGGCTACATCGTCAGCTTTACAACTGGATCCTGGCTGATGGGATTATTATTTGGCGTCTTAGCCGCAGTTTTCGTGGGTCTTATTTATGCCTTCTTTGTGTTGCGATTGAAAGCAGATATCTTTGCTATTGGTATTACATTAAATATTTTTATGGGTGGTGTGGCTGCATATATCATCCGCCAGTACTATGACCAGATATCAATGCTTCTTTCACCTAATGCGAAGCTGCTTCCAACGGTCTCGCTGCCCTTCCTGGCGGAAAACAAGATTCTGAATGTGTTATTTAACAACTATACCATTCTGGTGCCCGTTTCCTTTTTGCTTGTACTGGTGACTTTTGTGGTCTTCTACAAGACACCTTTTGGGTTCTGGCTAAGGGCTGCGGGGTCAAATCCGCTCGCGGTGAGCGCATCAGGAAAGAGCATTACAGGTATCCGCTTTGCCGCATTTATCATCAGCGCAGCTCTGTGTGGTCTGGCAGGGGTCCACCTCTCCCTTGGTTATCTGGGGATGTTTGCATTGTCTTTGGTCGCGGGGCGTGGTTTCGTAGCGCTGGCAATCGTTCTATTTGGCAGCGGCAACCCGGTTACCGTATTGATCGCCAGCTTGATTTTTGGCATCGCCGATGCTGCCAGTCTGCGTATTCCTACAGAGATTATTCCACCGCAGTTCCCGCTGATGCTGCCTTACATCATCACCATCCTGGCGATTACTCTGATGAGCCGTTTCGCCAGGTCGTTTACCAGCACCGAACAGAAGTGATCGCAGGTCAAAAATGTCGTCGGTAATGAGTGTAACTGGCCCATTGGCCGAAGATGAACTGGGATTAACCCTGCCGCATGAGCATCTTTTTGTTGATTTGCGCTGTTACTGTCCGGTTGAGCCGCGGGATGAAAACCAGAGGAATGACTACCGCCAACCAGTAACCCTGCAAAACCGTTCAAAGGTGGTGAACCAACCCTGGGAATATCGAGACAATCCAATTCTTGATGATCTTGAAAGTTCCCTAAATGAAGTGCTTGCTTTTAAAACACTGGGTGGAACAACAATTGCTGACCTCTCGTGTTCTCCTGCTATGGGGCGCGACCCCCAGAGGCTGCGCCTGGTGGCAGAACGCACAGGGGTGAACATTATCATGTCTTCCGGACGTTATACCCTGCCATCGCTTACTGAAACTGAGCGGAGTCTTAGCGAGGCGTTCATTGAAGCCCGCATTCTCGATGAATTCTACAATGGCGTCGATGGCGGTGTTTACCCTGGAATTCTCAAAGCCGGGTTTGTTGGTGAAATTGATCAAGAGCCTGAAATTCGAACTCTGCGTGCTGTGGGAAGAGCTCAGGCTAAAATCGGTTGTGCCCTGGCCGTGCACCCCCATATCTGGCAGCCAGATAGTCACCGCATCTTAGATATTCTCGAGGACGTGGGCTGTGATTTGCGGCGGGTCATCCTTTGCCACCAGGATTTCCTGGGGCTCCAAACCGCCTATTTGGATTCACTTTGTAAACGCGGTGCATATATTGAGTTCGATACTTTTGGATGCGGCTGGATCAATGATCGAATGTGGCAGCTTAACGATGAGCAAAAGATTGGTTTTCTCAAGCAGCAGGTGGATCTGGGAAATCAAGAACACCTGTTGATTTCAGGAGATATGTGCCTTAAGCTTATGTTAAAAAAGTGGGGTGGGATTGGTTATGTCAATATTCCAAAATTCGTGATCCCGGCGATGAAGGCCGCGGGATTTTCGAGTGAAGTCATCCATCTGATCACAGTTGAAAACCCGGCTCGAGTCTTTTGCCATTAAAATGATTGATAGGATTCCATTATGGTTAGCGAAAAAAAGATCACACAGGTAGAAATCTTGGGTATTGGTGACGCGATGGTAGATCTTACCACACGTGCGTCGCAGCTTCCACCGCGGGGAGGCAATATCTGGAGCACCGCAGTAACCTTGAGCCCGGGGGGAACCACAGCCAACGTCGCTGCAGGTATCGCAAGGCTGGGTTTAAGATCGTCGTTTATCGGTTGTGTAGGTGATGACCCTTACGGACGGTACACGATTGAGCAATTTCAACGAGTGGGAGTGGACACCAGCCGGATACGGCTCCGCCCCGGAGCGTTTACAGGGATCGTTCTGGCCATTGTTGACGACACGGGAGAACGTACATTTATTGCGTGCGCCAAGGGGGCTTCACATACTTTGCTGGATGAGCAAGATTTCGCAGGCATAAATTTCAAAGAAATCCCGATCATACATTCCACTGGGGTGTGTCTGGTGGAAGAACCTTCGCGCTCGGTGCTGCTGAAGGTGCTGGAGCAGGCGCACCAGACTGGATGTAACGTATTTTTTGATCCAAACCTGCGTCTGGAAGGGAATGTGTTCAGGGATGAATTGCGCATAGCCCAATGGAAAGCATTTTCCTTTTCAGATGTGGTCTTAATTGGCGACAATGAGGTGGAATTGATGTTCCCGGGAAAAACGCTACGGGAAGCTGCCGGGATGATCCGCGGGCGGGGGGCGAAAATTGTGGTCGTTAAGCAGGGAGAGAAGGGGGCATCGGTGTTCAGCGCAGATGGTGAGGAATCATGCCCGGCGTTTCAGGTTAACGTCAATAGCACCACAGGAGCGGGTGACTCATTCAACGCCGGGTTCATTGCTGCAAGGGTGAGAGGTGCCAGCCTGCGCGACGCGCTGGTGTATGCCTGCGCTGTGGCCGGGCTTAAGGTCACCGGGATGGACGCGCGTTCAGTGCCAACACATCAAGAAGTGATGGCTTTCCTGGCGCAGCGGGGTTTCAAGCTTTGTTTAATGGATTGAAGGGCATCCTATAGAGGCGGCGGTTTATACACCAGGATTTTCTCTTTGATTGATTAATAAATAATAAGAAAAGGTGATATGGCTTAAGCTGTATCACCTTTTTCTTATTACTTGCAGAATTTTGATTTTTCTCTTGCTGCGATTCACATCACATCTGATGTAATGAATCATTGAGGTGAAAAGAGAATATTGAAACTCAAGAGTATGTTTCTCTATGTTATTTCATAGAACTCAAGCAGCACCCCATCGGCCGAGGAAGGGTGGACAAAGGCAATCTTTCTTCCAGGCAGCACCTTTGGAGTCTCGTCGATGAGGTTGATTCCATTTTGCTTCAGCTCGTGAATGGTCTCTTCCAGATTATCCACTTCGAGGCAGAGATGATCGAGCCCGCCGCCTTTCTGTGTGATAAAGTCTTTCATTGGCAAGTTGCCCTCGAGAGGGGTTAAGAGTTCGATGTTCGATTCACCTGAAGTTAAAAAAGCCACTTCAACTTGATGAGACGGAACTCGTTCTGTCATGGTTAGGGGCAGCCCAATTACATCGCTCCAGAAATGCAAAGATTCTTGTAAATCTTTTACTGCGATGCCGATATGGTGAATGCTCTTAACTCTAATCATCTTTAATCCATGGCAAAGTATGCTTTATGAACCTTTTCGTCTGCGATGAGTTGTTCCCTGGTTCCCGAAAGAACGACATTTCCCTTTTGCAGGATATACCCACGAGTGCAAATCGCCAGGGCTTTTACAGCATTCTGTTCAATCAACAGAATGGATGTCCCTGCCTGATTGAGCTCCTGGATGATGCCAAAGGTCTGTTGAACCAGTTTGGGTGACAGCCCAAGTGATGGTTCATCCATCAGAAGTAATTTTGGTTTGCGCATCATCGCTCGAGATACGGCTAACATGGTTTGCTCTCCGCCAGATAATGTGCCTGCCAATTGGTTTCGTCTCTGTCCAAGAATCGGGAACCGATCATATGCTTCTTGAATTCTCTCATTCATGACATTCTTGTCTTTTTCAATGAACATAAACCCGGTTTTCAAATTCTCTTCGATGGACATCTTCGGAAATATACCGCGTCCTTCTGGCACCACCACGATCCCTTTGGCCACAATTTGGTGAGGTTTTAATTTCTGAATGTTTTCATTAAGGAACTTGATCTCACCAGATACGACGGGGGTCAAACCGACAATACTACGAACGAGAGTGGTCTTGCCTGATCCATTTGGCCCCAGAATGCTGACGATTTCACCCTGTTGGATGGATAATGACACGTCGTGGATGACTACTGACTTTCCGTATTTGACCCTGATATCTGTAAGTTCAAGCATTTTCTTTCTCGCTTCCTAAATAGGCTTCTTGGACTAACGGATTCGAAGAAACTTCGGCAAACGAACCTCTGGCGATTTCTTTTCCGTATGAGATGACGACAATAAAATCAGCGGTCTTTTGGACTACTGCCATATCATGCTCGATCAGAATGATGCCTATCCCTTTTCGAATATCGCGAATTTTTAAAATATCCTCCATCAATTCGGCAGACTCGTTAGGATCCATTCCTGCAGCGGGTTCATCTAGTAGCAAGACATCGGGGTCAGATGCCAGGGCACGGCAAATCTCAAGTTTTCTTCGTTCCCCCGGAACAAGATCACCAGCCTTTCTGTAAGGGTTTTCTGCAAGAAAAGGACTGAAATGATTGAGGATACCAAGGCTTTTTTGAATGTTCTCATCAAGTTCTTTAGCCATTTGTTTTCGGCGGATTAGCGACTTCACGAGTGTTCCTTTAGAGAGAGTTGCCATTCCGACTAGAACGTTGTCTAACACACTGATGTTGTCAAACAAACGGCTCTGTTGAAAAGTTCGCTTAATCCCCATTTTGGCTATCTTATAAGGCGGTAAACCATTGATGATGTTTCCTTTGAATTGGATTTCACCAGATGTAGGAGTATAAAGACCCGAGACGACGTTGAAAATAGTTGTTTTACCTGCACCATTTGGACCGATGATGCCAAGGATTTCATCTTGATGCAGGGTCCATGACACATTATCTATGGCAACCAACCCGCCAAATTTCATCGTTAGATTTTTCGAGGATAAACAAATTTCAGCCATGGTGTTCACCCTGTGTTAATTTTTCAGTCATGAGATGCTTGCTGGTATATTTTCGAATTTGTTGCTTGATAATGCCTGAAGGGCGGAACATGAGCATGAGTAAAATGATCAGGCCAGTGGCAAGCATTCGGAAATCTGCAAGAGAACGGAATTTCTCGGGTGCTACGGATAAGATGAAAGCTCCTATGCCTACGCCTGCAATATTATCCATTCCACCCATGATGACCATTCCCAAAATCTGGAGGGAAGTGTTCATGTTGAAGTTTTCAGGTGAGATATACCCGATGTAATGAGCGTAAAGAGAACCGGCTATCCCGGCGAAAAAAGCGCCTATCGAAAAGGCGAGTAGTTTCATCGTCGATGTGTTAATGCCGCTGCATTTGGCAGCGATCTCATCTTCGCGAACGGCATTGAAGTAGAGACCAATTTTTGAATTAAAGATAAATCTTGAAACCACAAAAGCCAAAAGCACGAAGACCAAAACGAAGTAATAAAAGTTGAACTGTACGGGATAGGTATTCCCAAAGATCCTTAGTGAAGAAAAAAGAGATTTTCCAAAAAGTTCGGGCGGGGGAATGTTTTTGATTCCATTTGGCCCGCCTGTGAACGCAATATTGTTCAGCAAAATATAGGTGACTAAACCGAAGGCGATGCTTACCAAAGCCATATGATATGATCGTGTTTTTAGCGTTGGCAGTCCAACCAGCCACCCGAAAATGGCTGATAGACAGCCTGCCAGCAGAATCGAAATCCAGAAAGACACTCCAAATTTTGTTGAAAGAAGGGCAGAAGTATAAGCACCGACACCATAAAAAGCCGCATAACCCAGGTTCGGTATTCCCGTACTGCCTACCTGAAAGTTGAGACCAAGAGCAAGGATAATGGAGATCTGGGCGATAATCAAAATGTGGATGATGTATGGCTGGGTGCGAAGCGTAAGAGGAACCGCAATGATTGCCAACAGCCCCACGATCAACAGGAGTATTTTGTCTTTACTCATAGATTCTGTAACGATCGTTTTAAACCCTGGCAGTTTTGCGTAAGCGTAGAATAAGGCCACACCGATGGCCAGGCTGATCAGAGTGATCAACCAGTTATCGAAAACCACGATCGAATAGAGCAAGGCAACGACAATGATTAATAAGAAAGGCGTTACCAGCTTTCTTAATGCGAATTGTGTCTTTCGGTTTTTTACATTTATGGTTTCCATAACACAGACACCTATACTTTCTCGAAAATTTTCTCACCCAGGATGCCGCTAGGACGGAAAATTAGAAATGCGATCACCGCCAGGAACGAAAAAACGTCTTGATATTGGGAACCATTGGGAATGTAAGCTGCTGCAAAAACTTCAATAAATCCCAACAATACACCACCTACAATTGCACCCTTGAAGTCACCCAGTCCTCCAATCACTGCGGCTGAAAACCCTTTGATTCCCAGGTTGCTGCCAAGGTTGAATTTGGTAATTCCGTAATATGAACCATTAAGGATTCCAGCCATGCCTGCAAGGGCTGACCCAATGACAAAAACAGAAATGATCGTTTTTTCGATATTAATGCCCATCATTTGTGCCACATCCGCGTTTTGAGAAACCGCGCGCATGGCAACTCCCATTTTTGTCTTTTGAATGATGAAATTGAGACTCAAAATGCAAATAATGGTGAGAAAAATGATGGTCAGGCTATCATAACCAAGCGTAATCCCTGAAAGATTGAGACTTCCGGCCGGTAGCAATTTTGGAAAAACCTGCGGATTGCTGCCATTTGGATAGATAACACGGATTGCTTCACGAATGACTTGCCCCGCTGCAACCGTGGCAAGCAATAGAATCAAGCGTGGTGCAGCGAGCAATGGTTTCACGAGGATCGTGTATATCGCTGCTCCCCACAAGCCAGTCAAGAAAATGAGAAGGATGATCAGGATCAAAATTACCAGACCTGTGGAAGCAGATATCCAACCCAATTTGGTGGCGTAAAGGAAAAGCGGCATCATTAAGAATGTTCCTAAAACGCAGGTGTCGCCATGTGAAAAGTTTGCGAGGTTAATCACCCCCACATACATGGTGAAACCCACAGCCACAAGTGAATAAAGGCTGCTGACCAGCAAAGCGGATATGAGAAGCTGTAAAAAAGTATTCACTTTATTCTTCCTACAATGAAAAAATGTTAGTGAAAGCGCGCAAGTTCATGCGCGCTTTCACTTTCGAATTAGAACTTATTTCGCCCAGGGAAGAGTTCTCTTGCCACTTGCGTATTCAGAATCCTCGTATTTCACCCATTTCTGATCCTGGTTGACATACATTGTCAAACCACCAACATAGTTCTGGCCATATTCATCCCATTCGATTTTACCGATGACGCCCTGATATGAGTGGGAAAGGATGTAATCCACGATCTTTGCGCGATCAGGACCAACTGCTTTCAAGGCTTCGAGAATGATGGCGGCTGAATCATAGGCGTATGGGCCGTTCTGTTCAAATGGTTCAGTGTATTTCGCATTGTACGCTTCGACGAATGCTTTACCTGCTTCTGAACTGTTGACATCAAATGTACCTGAGCAGAATGTTCCTTCTGCATCTGCGCCAGTAATTTCGCCGAAGGTGTCTGATTGGATTCCTGGAGGCCCCATAAAGAGGACGTTTGTTAATCCCATCTTCACAGCTTGCATTCTAACGCCTGCTGCCTCAGTTGTGACACCGGCATAGAAGATGCCTTCTGGCTGAAGTTCAGCAACACGGCTCAACGCTGCAGAGAAGTCTTGCTGACCAACAGTGACGCCAATAGCCTCGAGAACTTCACCACCACGTTTTTCAATGGCGGCTGTGAATTCATCACGAATTTTTGTGCCGTAATCCGTCGTATCGTTGATAATGACCCATTTCATGATCCCAAATTGCTTCGCATAGTCTGCGGCAAGTTCCATGCTCTGTTCAGAGGTTGGGATAACACGGACGGGTTCTTTATAATCATTGCCGTAGATGATATCGCGATGGATGGTTCCCCAGAATACCTGAGCCATGCCGTATTTGTGGAAAACGTCGACGGTTGCCAACCCCACCGGGCTGTTCCAGTGTGTGGCAGCAGCAACCACATCAGGATCAGATGCGATCTTGGTTGCAGCGGCAACACCGGTGGCTGGATCAGATGCATCATCCTCATAAACCACCACTACGTTATAAGGATAATCGCCTGAAGCAAGCACTTCATCCACTTTCAATTGGAACGAATTTTTCGCGCCAATACCAACTGCCGCACCGCCGCCTGACAGTGGGCCGATGAAACCGATCTTGACCGTCTGTTTTTCTGCTGGCTTTGCAGGGCCGCAGCCGAACAAACCTACAGTCATCAGGATTGCCAGTAAAGCATATACTAGCTTCTTGCTCATTTCTCCTCCTCAAATAATTTTTGGTACAAGAATGGTGAATAACAACGATCGATCTACAGCTAAGATGACTATAGACAATCGCTGAAATGAAAAAAATCAGATTATCGCGTAACCGTTTGTAGGGGGAATCTTCTTATTGATGTCAGGAAAATCTTACAAAAAAGGTCGAATTATTTTTGTATGAGGCCGTTTTCGATCACATAGCACACCAATTCGGCTGTGCTAGAAATCTTAAGTTTTTCAAAAATTCGCGAACGATAGGTGCTGACCGTCTTGGGGCTGATGAACATCGCAGCAGCGATATCTGTAATTTTCTTTCCACTGGCCAGTTCGAGCATTACCTGGAATTCTCTATCTGAAAGGGTTTCGTGGGGTTTCTTTTCGTGCGGAGTCGTCAGGTCTTCGACCAGAATTTGAGCAAGCGTTGAGGTAACATATTTTTGACCTGATATGAGTTTTTCAATGGCGAGTACCAGTTCGGTGGGGGCACTGTCTTTGGTGAGATAACCGTATGCTCCATTTTTCATGGCACGCCGGGCATATTGTTCTTCAGGGTACATGCTTAAAAAAAGCACCTTGGAGGCTGGTTTTATGGCTTTAATCTGGTTAAGAATTTCCAGACCATTTCCATCGGGAAAGGATATGTCGAGGATTAATATGTCGAAGTTTTTGCTGGCGATTTCACGCAGCGCGTTTGTTGCAGAATCTGCTTCAGTAACTTCGATGGGGTATGGCAGCTCTGAGAGGATATCTCTTACGCCGCGCCTGACAATTGCGTGATCATCTGCGATTAACAGTTTTATCATGACACTCCCTCGGATCCAACAGATACAGATAATGGGAATTTCGAAACAATTGAAGTTCCTTTGTTTTTATTTCCAGTAATTTCGATACTACCACCGGCCTGTCTCGCCCTCTCTTGCATTCCCAGCAAGCCTAATGATCGGCTATCATTGATCTCTTTAGAAGTAATTCCTCTGCCGTTATCTCTGATTTCCATGGTCAACAGGTTGTCTTCGATCTTCATCGAGATATCGACTTTGGTTGCATGCGAATGGCGGGCGATATTGGTCAGACATTCCTGAAAGATGCGAAAGACCGTAGTTTTGAGAGAAGTTTCTAGAGTTGGCTCATCTTTAGGAAAAAGCGACTGACATTCAATACCTGACCGGTGCATGAATTCGCCCAAATACCATTCCATTGCAGGAATGAGCCCCAGATCATCAAGTAAACCGGGTCTCAATTCAGAAGAAAGCCGGCGACTGATTTTAATCGCTTCATCCACATAGAAATTCATTGCCTTATATCGTTCTTGAAGTTTCGTGTCTTCTGGACTGTTTTTCTTACACCACGCGAGATCCAGTTTCAACCCGGTGAGCAACTGACCAAACTCATCATGAATTTCACGCGCCAGGTGGGCGCGATCATTTTCAATGGCTGTTTGAAGGTGATTTGTGAGAGCGCGTAATTTTTCTTCGTTTTCGATCAGGGCTGCCTGAGCCTTGCGCATGAGCGAGACGTCGCGCCAAAGACAATACGCCTGATCCAGAACGCCTGATTCTGTTCTGCCTATTCTGCCGTCAAAAGCGATGTCAAAGACCTCTCCATTTTTCCGTCTCATTCGATAGGGTAACTCGTGGATCTCTCCGGTCTTGAGTAAATTTGTGAAATCTTCGATGAACCGTTTCTTGTCTTCTTCACAAAGATAATCTCCGAACCATGTGCCAATGACTTGATCTTTTGAATATCCCAAAGTCTCCAGCCAGGCATCATTAACATCATTGAGATAACCTTTTTCATCGAGTGATTGATAAGGTAGGGGTGATTGCTGGAATAAGATTCGATAATACTCGGTATGCTTGCGCAATTCTTCATGCAGCCGGACCCGTTCCGTAATGTCGGTATAAAGCGCAATTGCGCCCAGATAATTGTTTTTCTCGTCGAAAATTGGGTTTGCCGCAACATTGACCCAGATTTCGGAACCATACTTGGTGATCAGTTTTAACTCATAGTTCTCAATGAGGCCTTTTCTTCGGTTGGCAATTTTTTCTGCGATGATCTGTTTCCCTTTTTCATTCAACATGTCGCCATAAGGACGTTCGATCAATTCCTGGAGGGAATAGCCGGTCATTTCAGAAAATTTACGGTTTATGAAAAAGAAATCCCCTTTTTCATCAAAGGTGCAAATACCCTCTTCAGCAGTCTCTACGATGCTGCGGTATTTTGCTTCACTTTTTTCAAGCTCGGTGCTCAACTTTTTTCGGATCAATTGACTGGAAAACAATAAACCCAATGCCACGGTAACAATTGGGTAGATGATCATCACAGAAGGGATGACATGTATGAACACCAGGCGGAAAACGTCTGGTGGAAGCGCCATCGAATCAAGGAACATCACGACATGAACAATAATTCCAAAAATGTACAACTCGAGCCAATTGCTTTCTTGATCCTGTTTCTTTCGGAGGTATCGCCATCCAACACCGATCGCAGTTGAAGTAAAGATGACCAGAACGCCCATGGTAGCGCCGGCACCTCCCTGCCATATGCGAAAAGCGCTTGTGATTACGGCTGCGATGGAGGCTGGAATTAACCCAAAAAACAAGCCTGAAATGCTTAATAATATTGAGCGGGTATCAAAAACAACACCTGGTGAAAATGGAATGGTTGAGAGCATCACTGCTATTCCTAATCCGCTGATTGCCAACCCGGATATGATCTTTTCCCAGATGGATTTCAGGCTGGATTTCAGTGTCACCAATCCATATACTGCCCAGAGAGCTAAAAGCAAGGCAGCGTTTTTTATCAGACCTACAAAAATACTCTCTTGCATGGTTCTAATCCTGTATTTCAAAGATGAAATCGATAAGGGTACCTGAAGAGATAATAAATTACTTTTAAGTTTTCCATAAGCAATTATAAACTGTAGTTGGAAATACACTTTTTCCAACCACCATGCCTTAAATCATTCGACAGGGGATGTGTTTTCTTGTATGAGGTCATCAGGTTCCCGCGCCGTCTGTGGTGCGATGGTGCTACCCCGCAAAGCACCCCCGAAGGGGGCAAATGATCCAAGAGCAGCCAGGTAAGGGCTCAGTTTTTGCGATGGTTATTAAGGGGCTCGTGAGACTAATAATACGTGGTTCGTATGACTGGCTGAAATAGAGACTTTCTATGTGCGCAAACCTCGTTCGCAGCGCATTGGCCGCAAACCGGTTCTGTCATTTCGGGGCAATGCTGCCGGGAATAATAAAAGAAAAACCAATCCACCGCCCCAAGGCTTTTACCAGAAATTTTGACCACATCTTCCACTGCCAGGTAACAGGCGTACCGGATGGCCCATTCTTCATCTTCGGTGATGGTTTTTCTTGCTTCGATTTTTTCTTTAAGCTTCCCATCCAATATTTCCACCAATCCCATCCGCAGGCAGCTGCGCATCGTGTGGTAATCAATGACAGGGGGTACAGACTCTTCTCCTCCGAAACTTAAAAACGCTTCAGGCCGCTGGTTGAGTACCAGGGCCAGCAGATTGGATTTTTTCCGTAAGGGATCTTCTTTATAACCGCCAATCTGATCTAACTCGTGTAAAAAGGTCTTCAGCGGATTGGAAGAGGCTTTTGCCAGTGCCAAAATTCCTTGCGGAGTCTTACCGGCAGCCAGCATGTCTCGACCGTAATCTACCGCCATTTTATGGTGAAGTTCAAGAGCTGGCATTGGGTCACTGCCATCATCTGCTTTGAACAACTGCTGCATATCCTCCAGCGTAAGTGATGTCTGGCGCTCTGGAGAATAAAAATCTGGATCGGAATCTAGCAGCCTGACAAATGCCCTGAACAAATACGCAGACCCTTTTAAGTAATCACCATCAATGCTTGCGATTAATGGATGATCGTAATAACCGTCTTTTTCCTCCCAAAAACTGAATTGCTGCAATATGGTGGCGAAGAAATAATCGAGGGTTTTTGGGTGGAAAGCGGGGGGAAAATCTTTGCCAGTGAAGTCTGAGGGGCTGGCCGCGCTCGACTTGTTAACCAATCGGGATATTTTTTCAATTTGCTCGTGATTCAACCTCACAGAAGCATGGATGGTGGCCGCTGGAGCAGGTTCTTTTTTTAATAAGGCCTTTGGGCCAACTTCTCGAATTTCTTCCGAAGCCAGGGCCATTCCTTTTTGAGCAGCTATCACCGGATGCTCACCCTGTAATAACGCCGCTAGAGTAGCGCCGCAAAAACTGTCGCCTGCTCCAGTTGGATCAAACACCTGAGAAGGAATGGATTTCAGGAATGTATGATGACTTCCCTGAATGACCATGCAGCCTTTCTCACCCATGGTGACAAACAATAACTTTCCGGGTTTTGTGGTTATCTTTTCAGAGGAACCAAAAATCAGGCAGGCTTCCTCCTCGTTCATAAAAAACACGTCTGCAATTTCTAGCGATTGTAAGATGGATTGTCTTTTCTCTTTGATCATGCAGAGATAGGTTCCCCCTGAGATCAATCTGGCCCCTTTTTGCCGGCATGCGTGTATAAATTGGAATTGCAGATCGGAATCGCCCAGGGGGGTGAAATGGATGCAATCAAATTCTCCGAGGTCTGCGGGCAACTGGTCGATTCTCAACAGGCTTTCAGCACCGATAGAAGTGTGAAGGTAATTGGCTTTTTCACCGCAATGTTCGATCTCGAAATGTGGAAGGTCTGCTGGTTTTACGGTGGGGCCAAACCAGCGGTCAAGCCGCTTTTCAATTTCTTTGAGCTTATCGGGCATCGGTTCTGGTTTCGGGGCAAACATACTGGTGGAAACCCCACAACGGATGGCCGCCATCGAGGTGTACATTCCAGCACCGCCTGCTGAATGATAGGTGCGATTCTGAAGATGAAGTGTGTCGAGTGATGCGCCGCCAACCACCAGTAGTTTCGCCATGAGGAATTATTCCTTTGCTATTGAAGTGTATAGGATGATTTTACTCTACCTGGCATATTGCATATAAAACCAGTTTCTCAGGTAGGATTTACTACAATCGGATCTCTCTGAAATTTTATGCTTGATTTTGTTATATGATATATAAACAAATGAAAAAAATTAATTGATTTGAGGTCGCATGGCAAATAAACATTCATTCATTCTGGTTATGTTATTGGTATTGATTCTTTTTTGCTCATGTCAACCATTATCTCAAACCACGAAACCTACGCCGAAAGCCCAAGAAACCCTCGAAATTTCCTCAACCCCTACGTTTGTTACAGTCACTCCTTCATTTGCTTCTATTCCAACTCCAGAGATCCTTTCATATAAAAACTTCGAAGATTTATATGAAAAGATTCTTTCTTTTCCAGCTGGCAAGACTGGTTTTCCATACCAGGGAGGTGATGTCGCTGATATGGAAATTTCGGGACCCAACGCTTTTGCTATTTTTTCAGATGGGCGTTATGTGATCGCCGATTTAATCGACAATCGATTGTGGATTTTCAATTCTGATGGCGAGCAGATTAAGATAATCGACTTATCCGCATTAGATATTTTGAACGTCTCTGATTTGCACGTTTATAAAGATGAGATTTATGTGCTGGAAATCTATCTCGATCCACCGATTCATTATCGAATCAACCGTCTGTCTCCAGATGGAAAACGAATGATGTATTACGACATTCCAGAGGGGTATCGTCTGGAAAATGGTTTGACAGGGTTCATGATTGATTGTGACGGGAAATTGCTACTTGAATTAATGGGTCATTTACAGGCTCTCCCGATGGCAAATGAAAATCAGACAGCATCTTCTGATAGCACTCATTATCAATGCAATCATTTGAGCTACTATGTTCAAGATATTCAACCTGGCGAGAACCCTAAATTGATCGCAGGACCCTTCACCATGAGCACGACGTTAACATTTGGGTTAGGAGGCATTTCTTTATTGAAAGTGTTACCCGATGGCAGCTTTTTTGTGGTTCGTTCAGATGTGGTAAACGATAAAGTTATCCAGGTCGACGATACTGTTCATTACATATCCGCGCAAGGAATTCAGCTTGGGGTTGCCAGAGTTCCGGTGGGTGAAAGATATTACTATGTGAAGCGCAATTTGGCTGTTGGCCCAGATGGAAACGTTTACTGCCTCTTGCCTGAGCCAGATTCCATTAATATTTTGCGTTTGAAATTCTACTCTTCACTAGACCCTCTCGTGCCTGGAGCAGAGCCTCCAACAGTAACACAGATACACCCATAAAAGGCGAACGGGAAAAATGTTTTATCGCAATAACCTGTGTGGGTAACAACTGGAAATGGTTATTGTTCAGGCAGGTAAAAGACTGATAAGGTGTGACCAGTAATTAATTAAAAAAATAAGTTTGTCAAGATTCTAAATGATTCACTTACGAATACCTATCAGCTGATGCGTAAATGATTCATTCCATCCGTCAAAATTGGACGCAGTGGGTATGAAAGCATGTGTTAGATTTTATGGATAAATAGGCGCCCCCGGCGCGGCTCGAACGCGCAACCTACTGATTCGAAGTTGAAGAACAAGTGTTCTATACCGTATATATGGTTATTATTTGTCTACTGCATCCCATATGTGGGGGTTAAAATGTCTCCCAAGTCGATTTAATCCACTGTTTGG
>DAOUGR010000046.1:0-5071 GCA_034429135.1 Anaerolineaceae bacterium
TGCTATAGTTGCTGTGGTCATCGTGTGTTCCCTTTCTTGAATTGGTGTATGAGACCTTCAAGAAACCACACGATGACTCTTTTGTCAATTGCTTTTTACACCACAATTTGAGACATTATCCAATCATGAAGGGAATAATTTTTTTCATTCATCCCTCCAATCTGGCACAATTGTAAATTACGAAAACATCAAGTCTCTAATAATCGAGTGCGCCGATACCTTAATATCCGCATCAAAATAATAACATGATTCATTTTTCAATTCAATTATCGTATCTACCACTTGACATTGAACAAATGTTCGTGTATGATTATAGTACAAATGACCGATCAATGGCCAAGGAGGAAGATATGGCGCGCAGACAACCAGGATTGAGTGAACGTCACCGGAAGATCATGGAATTCTTGACCAAATTCCAGGATGCAAACGGCTATCCCCCATCCATCAGGCAGATCGGAGACAGTATCAATGTCAAATCCACTTCACTGGTGGATTACTACCTCAACCAATTGCAGACCATGGGGTATATTGAACGCGAAGATCGCATCTCGCGCAGCATCCGCGTTTTGCAGCCTGTCACTTCTGCCGGGTCTATCCCTGGCAAGGTTGCCGAAGTAATTCGTGGAGCTGGCAGCGCGCTGGCTGACATGGTCAGCATCCCTCTTGCGGGCCGCATTGTTGCCAGTGAACCGATCCCAATGCCGGTGTCTGACCTCAATTATTTCGATGCCGAATCCAGCGTGGATATCGCCCGCAGCTTTCTACCCGCCAAAGACATCAACGATCTTTTTGCTCTCGAAGTCAATGGTGATTCAATGATCGACGCCATGATCAATGATGGTGACATCGTAATCATGAAGAAAGCTGCCTCTGCCAACAATGGTGAGATGGTAGCCGTTTGGTTAGACGATAAAGATGAAACAACCCTTAAGTATTTTTACAAGGAATCAGACCGCATTCGTCTTCAACCTGCGAACCCGAATATGGGGCCGATCTATGTGGAGAACCCGAAAAGCCTGCGCATTATGGGTAAAGTGGTGCTGGTCATTCGACAAATTAGATCTTACGCCGCCTAGATCTTTTTCATCGTATATTTCAAATAAAAAGAATCCAGTTCAATGAACTGGATTCTTTTGAAATCGAAAACCTGATTAGGCAATTTCGACAACGCCACCGGCAGCTTCGAGCTTGGCCTTGGCATCGGTTGCTGCTTCTTTACCAACAGCGGAGAGAACCTTGGAACCAGCGGTCTCGGCCATAGTCTTGGCTTCCACCAGACCCAGGTTGGTGAGGGTGCGGATGACCTTGATGACTTCGATCTTCTTCGGACCAGCGTCCTTCAGAATAACATCGAACTCGGTCTTTTCTTCCACAGGTTCAGCAGCAGCACCGGCAACAGGGCCAGCGGCGACCGCGACAGGAGCTGCGGCGGAAACGCCCCATTTCTCCTCAAGCATTTTAACAAGTTCTGCAGCTTCGAGAACAGTGAGAGCGCTCAACTGTTCAACAAGTTTTTCCATATCAGCCATTTCTAAAACTCCTTAATTGTTTATTTTGTAGTATCCATACCGGAAAGTTCTCCGGAATAATTGCCGATCGATCAGGCAGCGGTAGGCGCCTTTTCTGAGTAGGCTTTGACAACAGCTGCCATTGAACGGGCAGGTTCAGCCAGTGTACGCACGAATTTGGAAGCAGGTGCCGAAATCACACCTAACAGGGTGGCGCGCATTACAGGCATGGTGGGCAGATCAGATAACGCTTTGACCTGTTTATCGGTGATCAGTTCCTTGCCAAGAAAGCCGCCTTTCACTTTCCGGGTATCGGATCCTTTTACGAACTCTGTGAAAACTTTCGCCAACGCTGGTGCATCACTAAAAGCAAATCCAACCAGGGATGTGCCTTCAAGAAATGCAGGTTTGGGGTAACCCTGAGCTTCCAGTGCACGGTTGAAGAGTGTGTTCTTTACCAGATGGATCTCGCTGCCGAGTTCACGTGCTTTGGCGCGGAATGCATCGATTTCTTTCATCGAAAGGCTGACGTATTCTACAACGAAAAGCGCCTCGCTCTGCTTCAACCATTTCTCGTATTGGGCGGTCATATCGCCCTTTTGCTTCTTTGTAAAGGCCAATGAAAACTACCTCCTTCCTTCAAAAAATGAGTCTTTGTCCGGTTTCTGCCAGACAAAGACTCATTCTAAAACCCCGAAGGGTTGTTCATTACAGAATGTCGCCTTCACCTCGGCAGGATATTAAGTCCTTGCGGACACCGGCTTTCTTTGGTGAAACGTTGAGCATTACGCTCAACGGCTTCAATTATACCACTACTTTTCCAACGATATGTTCATCGCCTGCAGTGGATCAACTTTTACACCAGGACCCATGGTTGAGGCCACTGAAATCTTTCGAATATATGTACCCTTCGCGCCAGATGGTTTGGCTTTCTTGATTGCTTCCATCAGAGCCGCAAAATTCTCGAACAATTTTTGGGCATCAAAAGAAGCCTTGCCAATGGGAACATGGATATTGGCGGTCTTATCCAGACGGAACTCTACACGCCCGGCTTTGGCTTCATTAATAACACGCGGAAGATCTTCAGCTGCGCAAACGGTTCCCGCTTTGGGGTTCGGCATTAATGAACGAGGACCCAAAACGCGGCCCAGGCGGCCAACTTTTCCCATCATATCAGGTGTAGCAATGGCAACGTCAAAATCGGTCCAGCCTGCTGCGATCTTATTGATCATTTCGTCACTATCAGCGACATAATCTGCACCAGCTTCGCTGGCTTTGGCAGCACCTTCACCCTGGGCAAAAACAAGTACGCGGACGGTCTTTCCCAACCCATGTGGGAGAACGCAGACATCACGTACCTGCTGGTCTGCCTGACGCGGGTCAAGACCCATGCGCAGGTGAACTTCGATGGTCGCATCAAATTTTACATATGAGGTTTCTTTTGCCAGTTTAACAGCTTCAAGAGGTTCGTAATTCTGTTCAGCATTAACTTTGGCAACTGCCTCAAGATATTTCTTTCCGTGTTTCGCCATTTTTTCTCCTTCGTGGTACGAACGGGTAAATCATTACCCTCCCACAACGCTCTATTTCTCTTCGATGGTAATACCCATATTTCGGGCTGTACCTTCAATTTGGCGCATGGCGCCTTCGATATCGATCGCATTCATATCTTTCATTTTTATTTCAGCGATCTCCCTCACCTGAGCCTTGGTGATCTTTCCAACCTTTTCACGGTTGGGAACCTTTGACCCAGATTCGACACCAGCTGCCTTTTTAATTAAAACTGAGGCAGGAGGTGACTTCAGGATAAAAGTGAAGGAACCATCGGTATAGACAGTGATTTCTGCAGGAATGATTTCACCGGCACGATTTTGGGTGCGGGCATTGTATTCCTTGCAGAATGCCATAATATTGATCCCATGTCCGGCAAGAGCAGGACCAATGGGGGGCGCAGGATTAGCTTTACCAGCCGTAATCTGCAAACGAACAATTGCTTTAAATTTCTTTGCCACTTTTTTTCTCCTTGGTGGTTATAACGGGTGATATTGGGGAGCACCCTCCCACAAACAGGTCAATGACCTGATTATGCCTTTTCTACCTGCAGGAAATCGAGTTCCACAGGTGTTTCACGACCAAAGAAATTCACCATGACGCGAACTTTGGTCTTTTCCATATCGATCTCTGACACAATGCCGCGGAAATCATTGAATGGACCGTCAACAATGCGCACGCGTTCACCGACTTTGAAGGTAACCTTCACCATTGGCGCTTCAGCTTCCATTCGGCGTAAGATTTGCTGCACTTCTTCTGGGCGCAGCGGTGTCGGCTCGTTTCCCATCCCAACAAAACCGGTAACACCGGGGGTGTTTCTGACCACAAACCAGCTTTCTTCGGTGAGAATCATGTTCACCAGAACATAACCCGGGAACACATGACGTTCAACAGAACGCCGCCTTCCATCTCTGACCTCGATCTCTTCCTGGGTAGGAATGACCACGTCAAAGATTTTATCCTTCATCCCCATGGTTTCAATACGCTGTTCAAGGTTGTATCGAACTTTGTTTTCGTATCCTGAGTAGCAGTGGATAACAAACCATGCACGCTCAGACGAACCATCGGCGGGAAGATCTGTTGGAATCTCACTTCGATCAATACTCTTGCCAGGAACAACCGGTTCGAGTTCGTCTTTAAAAGACGCGTCGAACTGAGAGGAGGATGATTCCTCTTCCAGTGGTTCCGAGTCATTCAGTTCGTCACGATCAAAATCGTCTTGCGCGTCCATAGTTTTTTACCCTTACCGGATCGTGGATTCTGATTATCCTACGATCAATCCTATTAACTTCGTAAAAACATAATCCAAACCGCCTAACACGATGCCCATTCCAGCCATGACCAGGAGGACGATCTTGGTAAGCCTCCAGGCTTCGCGGGAGGTTGGCCAGTTGACTTTTCGCAATTCGCCAACGGTCTCACGCCACCAACGTTTGAGGCGACCCTCTTTTTTTGGTTTTCCGCTTTTGTCCGCCACGGTTAACTCCTTGTTTTCAGGCTAAAACGCCGCCAAAAAAGACGGCGATTATGTTTTTTCTGTTTTGGCAGGCCAGGCAGGAATCGAACCCGCAACCTCCTGTTTTGGAGACAGGCACTCTGCCAAATTGAGCTACTGGCCTGTATGCTGGTAAGGCGAGAGATTTTCTCGCCTTACTTATAGCCATAGTCTATTTTGTCTCGCGATGAACGGTGTGTTTATGACACCGTGGACAATATTTCTTAATTTCCATCCGTCCAGGATCGTTGCGTCGGTTCTTTTCGGAGGTGTAGTTTCGCTCTTTGCATTCATCGCAAGCGAAAGTGATCACTGGTCGTATATCTTTCTTTTTCGAAGCCATATCTTATCTCTGCAGCCAAACCATCTGGCTGACGCTCCTTCTCTACCTACTCAATGATTTTTGTGATCACACCGGCGCCGACCGTCAGACCACCTTCACGAATAGCAAACTTTGAGCCCTGCTCCAACGCCACCGGGATGATCAGGTCACATTCCATCGCCACATCGTCACCCG
>DAOUGR010000047.1:0-103189 GCA_034429135.1 Anaerolineaceae bacterium
TGGCGGTTTCGGAGTGCCTCCACGGAGATTCCCGCAGGTCCGAGTAAAGAAATGAAAAACCGCCTTGGTGGCGGTTTCGGAGTGCCTCCACGGAGATTCGAACTCCGGTTTTAGCCTTGAAAGGGCTGCGTCCTGGTCCCCTAGACGATGGAGGCATTTATTAACGGCAAGATTTTACCAGACCATACTCAAACGGTCAAGAAAATTTTGAAAATTGGTCAGACCAAATTCCAGGGTTCGGTACCTGTCAAAGAGTGATTTTTCAGTGAGCTAAGGATCGGTTTAGCCAACTCAGGCAGGATATCTGCCACAGCAGCCAGCAGACCGTAGCAACCGCTGAGCATCATATCACCAAATGGAGCTGCGAAGCGCAGTTTTAATTGAGAGCCATTCATTAATCCCCGGCGTGGACCGGTAAAAATAAGGTCAAGTTCCGGGTCATCCAGAGAAAAAGATTCTGTGGAAAGCAGCAGCGCACCGTGCCCGTGGTCTTCGAATACTTGCTGATTGGTTAATGTGCCTTCTGCGAAACGGCGCAGCAGGCTTTCCAGCTTTGCCTGGTTCAGCATGGGGGTGTGGTGCTCGAACACACCCTCGATTCCTCCCGGCGCGAGGCGGAAAGCAAGCGTGTGCATATTGCCCAGGTTGACAATCATCCGTCGCGGGAGCTGCGCGGGGCGGGCATCAAAAGAAGCGCCGAGTACCGCCGCAGGAGCGGTATCCATCACGACAAGAGGAACTTGCAAAGATGCTGCGCTCTGTGCGACGGCTTTCATACGGGTGAGAAAGGATGGGATCTGGCTGCGTTCGTAGGCGAAGGCGCTCAGATGGTTGTTCTCGCGAATTCGCCTTTCGAGGTAATCGAATCTGAAGCGCCGGTCTGAGACATCTGCGGGAGCATTACCGTGATCGAAAACCGCTACAGCCAATGCATCGAGGTCGGAAAGACTGACACCAAAACACGCAAAAGCCTGTGCGATCGTGTTGAAATCAAAATCTTTCATCTCGATGCGCGTGATTTCAGAAGGAAGATTTAGAGCTTCATCTGCACTGACGAGATTCACACCTATACGACTGACCTTTTCAAGGTCATCATCCATCGTTTGGGCAGCTTCTGCGGTAGCGTACACTTTTAAACCGGCTTGCAACAGGTCTGAGACTGCCCAGGCGCAGGGCCCTCCACCCATCAGCACACCACTAAGCAGGATGCTTCGTTGCTCTTTAAGAGCCTGGTGAATCTTGCTCCTGATCATCATCGTCGGAGACGGCAGGATCAGCTTATAACCATTCTCGATACTTAAGCGAGAATTGAAAAGCAGGATATCCTGGGTTCCTGTGCCAATATCAACCGTGAGAATTTTGACCATTTTTGCGATGCAGGCCGTAGGTTTTCGCCACGGGAATCACCGTGAGAATGCCGGTGTTGGGTTCTTCGAGGTCGCCGGTAATTGCTTCTGTAGCCTCTACGATCCTGTCGATCATTTCCTCACCCTCGATGAGAGTGAAAAGCGTTCGATTCGATTTTTCAGGTGTTTGAAGGATGTCTTCAAGGCTGGGGATGAGGGGCATATCCTCGCGCAGGATATCTTCTCCTTTCAGTTTACCAATACCGGTGCTGGGAAGGATGGTAATGCCGCTCACTCCGGCCTGATCCCAGCTGTCGAGCAAGTCTGTGAGTTTATCAGGATCGTGCAATACGAACAGGATCATGTAAATCATAGAATCTCCTTGCTTGAGTCGAGAGGCATTGTTTCAACTTCAGTTTTTTCAGCCCTAGATTTTTTAAAAGACCAGCGCAGCATAGGTGGTGTTACGAGGGTGGTAACTAAAATCATTCCCACAATTATTGTCAGCATTTCTTCTGAAAGGTAACCGCTGCTAACGCCAATATTCGCGATAATCAACCCCACTTCGCCACGCGAGACCATGCCAATTCCCAATTGTAATGCCTCGCGCGGTGAAAATTTTGAGATCAGAGCACCGCTTCCAGCTCCAATGATTTTACCAAGGATAGCGATGATCGATATGATCGCAAACACCCAGGCAGAATCCCAGCTCAGTTCTTTCAGGTTCACGTTAAGCCCAATACTGACGAAGAAAATTGGCACGAAGAAAGCGTAAGCGAGAGAACGCAGATTGTTCTCAATGACTGCTTTCTCAGGGGTTCTGGAGAACATCAAGCCAGCCATGAAGGTTCCGGTAATGGCGGCCATTCCTCCGATCAGCTCTGCCGCAAGGCCGTAACCAAGTAGAATAACGATGGCAAAGGTGGTTAAACCCTGGCTGATGGATAATTTTCCTGTTAATCGAACCATCCGTGGCAGAACCCAGATTCCAATCGCCGCTGAAAGCACGAGAAAGATCACCATTTTGGCAAAAACCCACAGCACCTGCCATAAACTTCCGCCGCCGGATAGAATGGCTACAGCGGTCGAAAGCAACAGAATGACCAGGATGTCATCAAAAACCGCAGCCCCGAGAAGTCCGAGGCCGGTTTTTGTTCTGAGGACCTTGAGCTCGATCAATACCTGAGCAGAAATCGAAACCGAAGTGGCCCCCAGTGTCAGACCCAAGAAGAGGGCATGGTCGAAGGGCATGTCAAGGATTTCACCAAAAAGGATGCCTAACCCAACTGGCAGCAGCACACCCAGGATGCCTGCAAACATGGCAACACGCCTGTTGCGGGTTAGGTCTTTGATGTGCAATTCAAGCCCGGCCAGAAACATCAATAACAACACGCCAATTTCGCCCAATTCGTGAATTGTGGCATCAAGGTGCTCACTGGTGATGAAACCCAAGTGGGTAATGTTGAGTAAAGATGGGCTAAGCAGCACGCCGATTAACAGTTCGCCGAAAACGGATGGTTGCCCTAATCTTCGGCTGAGATACCCGGCCAGTTTCGCTGAAACGAGAATGATTGTAAGAATGGAAATGAGTTGAAGAAAATCGGTCATGGTTGATTCCTCAATGTTCGATAAAGTGTAACATAAATTAATATCTCACATTAACGAAATAATGTATACTAAATGACAGTTCAGATATTCTTCAGCGAGGGATAAAATGAGCCTGGATGAAGCAAAAAAACATTGGGAAGAACAAACTGTACAACCCGTTTTGAGTAAGTTCAAAGAGCGTAAAGCTGAGTTTACCAGCCCTTCTGGGATTCCTTTGCCACGCGTTGCAACACCGCAAGAAATGGATTATTTGGAGCAATTGGGATTCCCCGGCGAATATCCATTTACGCGTGGCGTTCAGCCGACCATGTATCGCAGCCGTTTTTGGACGATGCGCCAATATGCAGGGTTTGCCTCGGCGGAGGAATCTAACAAGCGTTATCGCTATCTCCTTGACCAGGGGCAGACGGGCCTATCAGTCGCCTTTGATCTGCCTACTCAGATCGGTTACGACGCAGATGATCCGATGTCGATGGGCGAAGTTGGCAAAGTAGGAGTTTCCATTTCTTCTCTGCGAGATATGGAAACCCTATTCAACCAGATTCCTCTGGAAAAGGTTTCGACGAGCATGACCATTAATGCCCCTGCCGCGGTGCTGCTGGCCATGTATATTGCCGTTGGCAAGAAACAGGGCGTAGCGACCAAAGACCTGCGTGGGACGATCCAGAATGATATTCTTAAGGAATATGTTGCGCGCGGAACTTATATCTTTCCACCTGCGCCATCTCTTCGTTTGATCACAGATATCTTCCAGTATTGCCAGAAAGAAGTTCCGAACTGGAATACGATCAGCATTTCTGGTTATCACATCCGCGAAGCCGGATCCACAGCCGTGCAAGAAGTGGCCTTTACGCTGGCGGATGCCATTGCTTATGCTCAGGCAGCCATCGATGCCGGGTTAAAAGTGGATGATTTTGCCTCACAACTTTCTTTCTTCTTTGCCGCTCATAATGATTTTCTCGAAGAAATCGCAAAATTCAGGGCTGCCAGAAGGTTATGGGCGCAGATTATGCGCGACCGCTTTGGAGCTAAAGATCCCAAATCCTGGATGCTGCGCTTCCATACCCAGACTGGAGGATCAACGCTAACCGCTCAGCAGCCAGAGAATAACATCGTGCGCGTAGCCATTCAGGCGCTGGCGGCTGTGCTGGGAGGGACCCAATCGCTGCATACGAACTCGATGGACGAAGCGCTGTGGCTGCCAACTGAAAAATCGGTTCGTACTGCCCTACGTACACAGCAGATCATTGCTTATGAATCAGGCGTTGGCGATACCATCGATCCGTTGGGCGGTTCGTATGTCATTGAATATTTGACGGATGAGATTTGCAAACGTGCCATGGATTATATTAAAAAGATTGATGATCTTGGTGGCGCGCTGGCAGCGATTGAAAAAGGGTTCATGCAGAACGAAATCCAAGACTCCGCATATCGCTTCCAGAAAGATGTGGAAAATAAAACCCAATTGGTTGTGGGCGTGAACGCATTCCAGGCAGAAGAGAAGATGGAACTTGAGCGCCTGCGTGTAAACCCTGCTATTGAACAGGAGCAGCGCACCAGACTTGCCAGTTTGAGACAAAACCGCGATAACCAGAAGGTAAACGAATTACTGGCAACACTCGAGAACGCTGCCCGGGGAAGTGAAAACTTAATGCCGCTACTAGTGACCTGTGTTGAAAATGACATGACCCTGGGCGAAATCTGTGGTGTTCTACGCAAGGTTTGGGGTGAATACCAGCCTCCCATATGGGGATAATCATCTAAAGGAGAACACGATGGCTAAACTTAAAAAGATAAATCATGTTGCAGTAGTCGTGAGCGATATCGACGAATCTCTGAAATTCTGGCAGGATGCAATGGGTATCGAATTGCACCATGTGGAAGATGTGCCCAGCCAGAAGTCTATGGTGGCATTCTTACCAATTGGAGAGAGTGAAGTCGAACTGGTAAAACCGACCTCGGATGATTCGGGGGTGGCCAAGTTTCTTGCAGAACGCGGCGGCGGAATGCACCATCTGTGCTTTGAAGTGGATAACATTGTTGAAATGATGGCAGAACTTAAAGCCAAAGGCGTAAGGTTGATCAACGAAGTGCCCAACGAGCTGCCAGGAAGAAAGATGGCGTTTGTTCATCCCAAGAGTACCGGCGGTGTGCTGGTTGAGCTGTATGAAGTAACGAAATAAAAAAGCAGGCGAAATATCGCCTGCAATATCGTTTATCAAGCAACCGGGAAGTTTGCACTGACTTCCCGGTTCTGTTTTTAACTGTTTGCAGAAATCATCGATGCTTCTTCTTGCTGTGCTACCTGGTAACCGCGCTCGATGTTGACCCTGGTCAGGATGAAAATTCCCAAAACAAAGAACACAATGAGAGAAGCGATACTCAACCTGGATTCGTTCATGATGCGCGACACTACGCCGAAGATGAAAGGCCCAAGAATACTGGCGAATTTTTCAAATACGCTGAAGAATCCATAAAACTCTGCCGACTTGCTCTTGGGCATCATTTTTCCAATCATGGAACGAGAGAGTGCCTGACTGCCACCCTGAACCGTAGCGACGGCCGCCCCCAATGCCCAGAATTGCCATTCCTGGTAGAGGAAATAACCGGCGATGGCTATCAAAGAGTAGATCACAAGACTGAGATAGATGGATTTTTTTGTGCCAAGTTTCTTTGCCAGCCATCCAAAAAGATATGCAAAGGGTGCCGCAAGGAACTGAACCATCAACAAAGTGCCAATTAACGTAGTATCGCTGAAATGCAGCTCTTTACCATAGATTGTAGCCATGGTGATGATCGTTCCGATGCCGTTCGCATAAACCCAAAATGCCAGAAGCCCAAGAGAAAGGTCGCGGTATTTTTTTAATTCCCCGAAAGTTTTCTTGAGACGGTTGAAACTGGCCTTGATCGGTTGAAGGTTTTCTTCACCGGCTTCGATTCGACGAACAGGCTCCTTTACACGATAAAGAAGGGGGAGGGTGAAGCAGAACCACCAGATAGCTACGGTGACGAAGGAAAGGCGAGTCATCAATCCAGCGCCAATGGCAGGAAAGATCGACGGAATGACCATGATCATTACCAGGTTGACTGCAAGCAAGATGCCGCCACCGATATATCCCATCATATAACCGCGAGATGATACCTGATCGATCTCATCTGCCCTGGCTACATGGGGTAGCAGCGCATCATAATAAACCAGGCTTCCGGCAAAACCGATGTTTGCAAAGATGAAAAAGATCGAAGCAATCAGCCAATCACCCGATTTATTGGGAATGAACAATAATGCCGTAGAGACCACTCCCAGGAGCATGAAAATCGTTAGAAATTTCTTCTTCGAACCGCGAAAATCTGCCACGGCTCCGAGGATAGGGCTGATCACGGCGGCTACCAGAGCAGCAAAGGCGGTGGTGAACCCCCATCGAGAGGTCATCAGGGCTGAAGACTCGCCAGCTGCTCCCAGCGTTGCATAATAAACGGGTAAGACGGCGGCCATGATCGTGGTAGCGAACGAAGAATTCGCCCAGTCGTACATCGTCCAGGCTCGAATAGCTAACTTATGCTGTTTTTCAGATTCTGGATCCATTACTGTCGATGATTCCATACTGATTCCTTTCACTGCAGGGATTTATCTTATGGAAATTATACATAAGTCCCGTTAATCAGATGGTATTCATCGCAGGCCAATTTCGTGAAGAATCTCTTGTAATATTCGAGCTGATTTTTGAATTCCTTGTTGTTCTTTTTCGTTCAACGATAAATAAATGGCTTTTGTAACCCCATTGTGACCGATCACGCAGGGTAAACTGAAGAAAACGTCATTGATCCCATAATACTCGTTGACGAGGGTGGAGACGCAAAGAACGGTATCCTGACCGCGGAGTATGGCTTCAACAATCCGCACTAACCCGCTGGCAATTGCATAATAGGTGGCACCTTTTCTTTGAATAATATCATAAGCTGCATCGCGGGTTTTCTCAAATATTTTTTCATAGACTTGCGGTTCATATTCCCTGCAATTCGACATACAGTATTGCTGAAGGTTCATGCCCGCTACATTCGCCAGCGACCAGACCGGCACTTCACTGTCACCGTGTTCGCCGATGATATAAGCATGAACACTGCGCGAATCGACTCCTACGTGATGACTGAGTGCAGAGCGGAAACGCGCAGTATCCAGGATTGTGCCTGAACCGATTACCCTCTCTGCGGGTAAATTCGATATTTTCCATGCGGCATAGGTCAGGATGTCTACTGGATTTGATGCGATGAGCAAGATTCCAGTGGGGTTGTTTTTCACAATTTCGGGGATCACACCTTGAAGAATGTGGTAATTGCGGTGAACCAGATCGAGCCGGGTTTCACCTGGCTTCTGTGAAGTGCCGGCTGTTACCACTGTTATCGCAGCACCTTTGCAGTCTGCATAATCGCTTGCCCAGATTTTGGTAGGGTGAGTGAGTGGAACCGCATGACTTAAATCCATCGCTTCCCCTTCGGCTTTAACCCTGTTTTGGTCGATCAAGACAATTTCACCAGCTAAACCACTTTGCAGTAAAGCATAGGCAAAGGTTGCACCCACATTTCCAACACCAACGATTGCGACACGAATGGGTTTGTGTTTACTCTCTCTCATAGAATATCCTTTCCAGCAGTCTGTAATCGATTTCCAATTAAGACTATTATTATCATAATTATACATAATGTATTGACAATTTGTCAAAATACTGCCAGGCCGGAAGAAAATAACAGCAAGATTGAATATCAATCGGTAGAGAGGAATGTTTTATTGAAACGGGTATAATAATTGGTTGGTTTTGTGATAGAATTATTGATATAGAATAAATGTTCGATCAGGATGGTTTATGACACAAGAATCAATTCGCGTCGTGGGTGCGCGGGCACATAATCTAAAAAACATTACCGTTGAAATTCCACGAGATAAACTGGTGGTGATCACAGGTTTATCCGGTTCTGGTAAAAGTTCCTTGGCGTTCGACACCATTTTTGCCGAAGGGCAGCGCCGCTATGTTGAATCACTGTCCTCTTATGCCCGACAATTTCTGGGACAGATGGAAAAACCAGATGTGGATTATATAGACGGTCTTTCTCCGGCTGTTTCGATTGATCAGAAAGCCACCTCGCATAATCCGCGTTCTACGGTTGGAACGGTTACTGAAATCTATGACTACTTGCGTTTGCTTTTCGCGCGCATCGGCGTTCCACACTGCCCGGTCTGCGGAAAGGTGGTGGTGAAACAGTCTGCACAAGAGATTGTGGATCAAATCGAAGCTCTCCCTGAAGGAACCAAGCTGCTCATCCTGGCTCCAGTGGTTAGAGCCCGCAAAGGCACCTATCAGGCAGTTTTTGATGAGGTTCGTAAGGCTGGTTTTATCAGGGTGCGTGTGGATGGACAGGTTTATAACCTCGATGATGAGGTAACGCTTGATCGATATAAAATTCACACGATCGAGGCAGTGGTTGACCGGGTAGTGATTACTCACACGGCTGAAGAAGAAGATGCCCGCTCCTTCCGCTCAAGGTTAACAGATTCAGTCGAAACGGGATTAAAGGTCGGTGAAGGGTATCTCACGGTTCAAAACCTTTCCTTAAATCCTCCCATAGATCTCTTTTTCTCGGAACATCTTGCCTGTCCTGAACACGGAATCAGCATTCCAGAAATTGAACCACGGACATTTTCTTTCAACACGCCGCATGGTGCCTGCCCGGATTGTCAGGGTTTGGGCAGCCGGCCTGAAATCGATCCGGATCTATTGATTCCTGATCGTGAACGACCGTTGAGCGAGGGGGCCATTCTTGCTTTAGAATGGAATGGACCGCGTGAACAGGGAGGATATTACTGGCAGATGGTGGAAGCCGTTGCCAAACATTATCATATTGACCTGAATGCGCCGGTAAATAAGATCCCAGAAGACGATTTGAATAAAATCCTCTATGGAACGGGAAACCAGCAAGTTAACATGACCATGGTGGGGCGCAATGAACGCAAGACCTCGCTGCAGATCAACTTCGAGGGGGTTATCCCCAATCTCATGCGCCGGTTTCGTGAGACAAATTCAGAGTATATCCGAGGTAAGATCAGCGAATTTATGAGCGACCGGCCGTGTCCAACCTGTAATGGTGAGCGATTACGGCCTGAAGCGCTGGCTGTTACGGTTTTGGATAAAAACATCGTCGAAGTAACGAAATGGCCGATCAATAGAACGCTTGAATTTATCAATCAATTATCCAGCCCTGGTGTATTGTCTGCCCGTGAATTGGTCATTTCTGAACGCATCCTTAAGGAGATCAAATCACGCCTGGGCTTTCTGGTAAACGTTGGATTGGATTATCTGACGCTCAGTCGTTCGGCAGCTTCTCTATCAGGTGGTGAAGCACAGCGTATCCGTCTGGCGACACAAATTGGCTCAGGATTAATGGGGGTGCTTTATGTTCTTGATGAACCCTCGATCGGTTTGCACGCACGCGACAATGCTAAATTACTGGAGACATTAAAACAGTTGCGCGATCAGGGAAACACCGTGCTGGTGGTTGAGCATGATGATGAAACGATCAGGGCCGCGGACTGGATTTTGGATCTGGGTCCGGGAGCTGGTGAACATGGTGGGAAAGTCGTGGCTGAGGGTACAGTAGAGGATATCCTCAAACACCCAAAGAGTCTTACGGGTGCGTACCTATCGGGAAGGAAGAAAGTTCCTGTTCCCACGAAACTCCATCCGCGTAATGGAAAAGCACTCAAAATCATCGGAGCGCGAGCAAACAATTTAAAGAACCTCGATGTTGAAATTCCTTTGGGCCAGTTCGTCTGTATTACCGGTGTCTCGGGATCAGGTAAGTCAACCTTAATGGTCGATCTTTTATACAACATACTGGCCCGTGATCTGAATCGAGCACACACCACACCTGGCGAATATGATCGTATCGAAGGTCTACAGTATCTTGATAAAATCATCAATATCGATCAATCTCCTATTGGCCGCAGTCCGCGTTCGAACCCAGCGACGTACACGGGTATGTTCGATGAGATCCGGACCTTGTTCGCCGGGTTGCCAGAGAGCAAGATGCGCGGATATAAAGCCGGCCGGTTCTCTTTTAATGTTCATGGGGGGCGCTGTGAGGCATGTCAGGGGCAGGGACAGATGCGCATCGAAATGCAATTCCTGCCCGATATTTATGTTCCCTGCGATGTGTGCCACGGGAGCCGTTTCAACCGTGAAACGCTTCAGGTGAAATTCAAAGGACGCTCGATCGCTGATATCCTGGATCTGACAGTCGAAGAGGGATTGGAAATTTTCTCCAGCATTCCAGCCATTCATAATAAACTGAAAACACTGGAAAGAGTGGGTCTGGGCTATATCCGCATAGGTCAACCTGGTACAACGCTTTCTGGTGGAGAAGCGCAACGCGTCAAGCTTTCGCGCGAGCTATCAAGACGGGCAACCGGAAGGACTTTATATGTGTTGGATGAGCCTTCAGTTGGATTGCACGCTGCAGACGTTCATATGTTGATCGATGTGCTGCAAGATCTTGTGAATAGTGGTAATTCCGTTTTGATCATCGAGCACAACCTGGATATTATCAAAGTCGCGGATTATATTATCGATCTTGGACCTGAAGGAGGTGACCGGGGTGGTGAACTGGTTGCCTGCGGAACCCCCAAGGAGATCTGCGAGAATCCCCGTTCTTATACCGGTCAATTCTTGAAGGCGTATCTTGACGTGCATGGCCAACGTTGTCATTAGCCAATCACCTGTAAAAAAGAAATCACACTCCTGGTTTGAAGAATCTACCAAGTGTGTTCGTTATTCGTTGACCCCGTGAGAGGAGCAGTAGATTTTTATTGCTTCGTAGAGAAATTCGGGCATTTCGGGGTGAATTTTGCGGTAAAAAGCGATAAAGTCTGGGTGTTCGGTATACCCCTTACCTAACCCTAATAGAATTTGAAAACTGCAGTCGTAGAACCGGTTTATATATGCATGCCATTCTGCGACCAGTGATTGGACTTGCGGGTCGGAAGGGCCTAATGGAATGGATTTCACAATCTCCATTGTTATGCGCTCCCCTTCAGCCAAAAGGGTGCGTTTTTCATCATTGGTCATCTTGTTCCATCGCTGCGAAGATTGATTGACGAGTTTCCTATCCCAGTGTTCCTCGGCGTATTTTTGATATTCAGCCTGTTTCTCTTCAGAAAACCCCTGAAAATATTCAGTTTCTTTCATTTCCAATTCTCCTTCAAGTGTTTTGATGGTGTTATCGATTGTGTCGATCAATTGCGTTAATCGTTCAGTTTTTGCTTTCAAAGATTGCTTGTGCGTCTGTAAAAGTTTTACCAGATCCAGCGCAGGGGTATTGAGGATATTCTTTATTTGATTCAGGCTGAAATCTAACTCGCGAAAAAAGAGGACCTGCTGGAGAAGCAGAAGTTGCTGCTTTCCATAATATCGGTAGCCATTTTCAGCAATACGCTCCGGTTTGATCAGCCCAATTTGATCATAATAATGGAGGGTGCGAATACTAATACCGGCAAGATCAGCCAGCTGCTTGATGGTGTATGATTCTGTTTTATACATGAGGAGAGTATAAACTATGACGTAACGTTAATGTCAAGTCACAATATGGAGGAATTTATTTGTTTTTTGGCTGAAGGATCGAAAATTGGTAAAAAAAGATTATGCAATTTGTTGTTTGATCACTTGAGCCATCTCTCTTGCCAAACGTTCAGCTCTACCCGTGTATTCCTTAACATCAAACAATTTTTGTAAAGCATCCGGGGTAATCCACTGCATGATATTTTGATCGTGTAGAACGAGTTCAACCAGCGGGTTGTTCGCCCCGGATTGCACGGCTTCCCATGCTTTCATACTCAACTGGCGCAGCTTTTCATGAATTTCTTGCCGGTTTGCGCCATTTTGAACAACGGCCATTAAGATACGCTCGACGGCAGAAAATGGTCCAAATTGATCAATCGTTTTTTGAATCGAAACCGTTTTCACCTGAATATTTTCAAGGATGTGAATAAGGGTGAGCAAAATTTCATCGACAGACAAAAAAGATTCAGGGAGTAAGGAACGGCGATTGGCGCTATCGTCCAGTGTACGCTCAAGTAAAGAGTGCGCGTAGTTATTCCAGGCGACCAGTGGGGCTGCTGAAAGGCTGCGGGCGAGGGAATCAATTTTCTCACACAGGATTGGATTGCGTTTAAAGGGCATAGCTGAGGAGCCAACCTGTTCAGCCTCAAATGGTTCAGCCAATTCGCCGATGGTTTCACTTTGTAATAATCGCAGATCAAATGCAAATTTATATGCGGTTGCTGCCAGGCTGGAAAGGGCTGTTAAAATCGAATAATCCTGTTTGCGGGTATAGGTCTGTGTGGCTATCGGATAGAAAGGCAACTCCAGCTTCTGGCTGATTGCTTTTTCAAATCTTATGGCTCCGTCTTCGCCATATAGCATTTGATAAGAAGCAGCATTCCCGACGGCTCCTTTAAATCCTTTCCCTTTCAAGGTTTTTCTAGACTCGTTCAGTGTATGATAGTCTTGCAGCAGGTCTTGACCGAAATTCGCCAGACGATAACCAAGGGTGGTAGGTTCAGCGGGCTGAAGGTGAGTAAAAGCCATTACAAGGGTTGCGGCATATTGCTCGATGCAGTCAGCCAGGCTTCCAAGTAAAACTCGCAGGCGATTCAGTACCAAATCCAGTGATTGCGCAATTTGCAGAACTTCTGCATTATCTTTAATATCCATGGATGTTGCGCCGAGGTGAATGATCCCACCAGCGGTTGTGCATTGCTCTGCAAAGACCTTCAATTCGGCCATCAAATCGTGGTGAATGCGTTTTTCAATTTCTAACGATTTTTGAATATCAATATTGCCTTCATTTTCTTTTAATTCCTGTAATTGGGCAGGAGTGACCAGGTTCCATTCGATTTGCGCTTCAGCCATAGCTACCCATAACCTGCGCCATATCCGTCGTTTGTTTTCCTCCCCCCAAATTCTGCGCATCTCGGGTGAGCCATATCGCCATGAAAATGGACTCTGATAATTCTCGAAAGAGGACATGTTAATCTCTGTAGATTGTTGCTGTGCGTTCGGAGCCAACGGAAATGGTTGTAATGGGAATACCTGTTTTTTCTTCGATCGCTTCAATGTAAGCACGTGCGTTAGCTGGCAGGTCTTTCCAGCGACGGCACAGACTCAGGTCTTCTTTCCAACCTGGCAAAGATTCGTACACCGGCAAGCACTGTGCCAATGATTTTGCATCACAAGAAAAATCAAGTGTCTCGATCTTTTTGCCATTTCTTTCGAAGGCTACGCATACCTGGATCTGTTCCAACCCTGACAGGATATCCAATTTAGTGAGGAATAGTTCAGTGAGGCCGTTGATTTCTTGCGTATATCTCAAGAGAACAAGATCCAGCCAACCTACACGGCGTGGACGTCCAGTCGTTGTACCGAATTCATCCCATGGTTTAGAGCCGCTGCCACGGAGAAAATTGGCAATTTCTCCCGTTTGCTCAGTCGGGAAGGGACCTGATCCTACGCGGGTCTGAAATGCCTTTGCCACTCCGACCACCTTGCGCACTGGTTGAATGCCAATTCCCAGGCCGCTGAAAATGCCGGCTGCTGTGGTGCAAGAACTGGTGACAAAGGGGTAGGTGCCCTGTTCAAGGTCTAATAATGAACCCTGTGCGCCTTCTGCGAGGACGGTCTTGCCCATCTTCAAGGCGGTCTGAATTTCGGGGCCGATGCGTTTAATATATGGCCGAAGAGATTCTGCTTTTTCGAGATACTCGGCTGTGTATTTTTCCACGTCGATCTCTGGCTGCGAAAACAAAGCGGAGAGGCGTTTATTGATTTCAGTGAAATGCGCGCGCAATCGATCAGGGAATGATTGATGATCTAGAATATCGCCAACGCGTAATCCTGACCGGGCAGCTTTATCTACATACGCTGGACCAATTCCCCGCCCTGTTGTACCAATCTGGTTTTTACCCAGAGCGGCGTCTTGTGCGCGGTCAAGTAAGCGGTGGCCGGGTGTGATCAACTGGGCGGCATCTGAAATCATCAATCTGAACGGGTTGATCTCCACTCCAACCGAACGAAGCATATCCATTTCTTCAATCACAGTGGCGGGATTGATGACCATTCCGTTTCCCAGAATACAAATGGTTTGCAGATGGATCACTCCGGTTGGAATGACGTGTAATTTGTAAATTTTATCTGCAACGGTAACCGTATGTCCGGCGTTATCACCGCCGTTGTAGCGTGCGACGAGATGCGAATTTTCTGAAAGAAGGTCGACCACACGGCCTTTACCTTCATCTCCCCATTGTGTTCCGATCACAATATCAAGAGGCATGGCTATTCCTTGCGTTTATGAAGATTGATGCTGGCGATATAAGGCAGGTTTCGACCTTTTTCGTCGTAATCCAACCCGTAACCGACAACAAAATAATCTGGGATGCTGAATCCTAGGTAATCGATTTTTATATGCACTTTGTGGCGTTCAGGTTTGTCAAGCAGCGCACAGACTTTTAAGCTGTGAGGACGGCGGTCCAATAATAATTTGCTGATGGTGCTCAAGGTGTAACCGGAATCTACGATATCATCGATCAGAATGACATCCCAACCGTGGATATTCGTTTTGTGATCCGAGTCGATGCGTACGAAACCGCTGGATTCAGCTTTGTTATAAGAAGAAACAGACATAAAATCCATCGTGATGGGCCGGTCGATCTTGCGCATCAGGTCTGTGATAAACACCACGCTGCCTCGCAGCAAGCCAAGTAAAAGCAGGTGGTCTGAATTCTGGTAATCACTGGTGATTTGTTTGGCAAGGGTGTTAACCCGCTCTTTAATTTCATCCTCAGTGATTAAGATCCGATCAATAAAATCATAGGGAAAAGGTTTAATAGTTTCCAATTTTTACTCAATATATATTTCAAAAAATGGATTGGATATTGACACATCGTATTGTACTGTAAATATTTGTGATTTTATATAGAATCAGAAAATATGAGACGTGACTTGATTCATGTAATTTCCTGTTATTGGAAATCAAAAAAAAGATGCGGACGAACTGTCCGCATCTTTTGATCTTTGATTTATTAAGACTTTACGGTGTTCCCGCGGCCGACACCGATATAAGTGAATCCATAACTGCGTACTGTTTCGGGATCCCATAGGTTACGCCCATCCAGGATGATCGGGTGTTTCATCAGAACTTTTAGTCGGTTAAAATCAAGCTGTTTAAATTCATTCCATTCCGTTGCCAGAATCAATGCATCGGCGTTTTCAGCGACCTGGTAAGGATTTTCACAGAGAACAACATTTTTCAAGACCGATCTGGCGTTTTCCATCGCCTGTGGATCATAAGCGCGGATATGTGCCCCTTCATTTTCGAGCAAGTGGATAATCTCAATCGCAGCGGCGTCGCGAATGTCGTCGGTGTTGGGCTTGAAAGAAATTCCGAGAACGCCGATCGTTTTTTCATTGAGGTTCTTCAGCGCCTTGCGTAGTTTCATCACAGCCCGTCGGCGTTGATTGCGGTTTATTTCCATGACTGCTTGCAATAACTGAGGATGGGTTCCATGAAGGACAGCCATGTGTTCGAGCGCCTTTACATCTTTGGGGAAACACGAGCCGCCCCATCCCAGCCCTGCATCTAAAAAGGAATGCCCGATGCGTTTGTCATACCCCATCCCCAGTGCAACCTCGCGCACATCCGCTCCCATTTCTTCACAAATATTGCCGATTTCATTGATAAACGAGATTCTTGTTGCAAGGAAAGCATTGGATGCATATTTGATCATTTCCGCTGTACGTAAATCTGTGATCATTATGGTGCAGCGCAAAGGCTGGTAGAGCTGGGCAACCAGATTTGCTGCCTTTCGATCCTCTGAACCGAGCACAACCCGATCTGGATTCATAAAATCACTGATGGCAGATCCTTCGCGCAGGAATTCTGGGTTGGAGACAACGCTAAAATTCAACGGTCTGTTTCCCCGCCGGTTCTTGATGACCTCGGCAACCCAATCACCGGTACCAACTGGCACGGTGGATTTGTTAATGACCAGGATTGACTCTTCGGCAAGATCGGCGATCGCTTCAGCAGCAGATTTCACAAAGCGTAGATCAGCTTCACCATCATTGCCAGAAGGTGTGCCCACAGCGATAAAAGCATATTCTGCTCCCTTGAGGGCAGTGGGATAATCTGTTGTAAAACTCAATCGATTCGCGCTTACGTTTTGTTTCACCAACTGCTCGAGGCCTGGTTCATATATGGGCATGATCCCCGAATTGAGTTTGTTGATACGGTCGGGATTTACATCGAGACAAGTGACTTCATTTCCAAGATCTGCAAAACAAGTACCTGTTACCAATCCCACATAACCAGTACCAATGACGCAAATTTTACTCATATAACTACTCCAATAGATTTGAAGATAGTGTAATTTTACCATGCAGTCGTTTATCATAATCTGAGGGCATGAGTATAATAAGATTGACTACGGGTTCAAGGAGTGTGCTTTATGACTGCAAGGATCATTGATGGGAAAGCGATTGGTGAAGCAATCCGCCAGGAAGTGGCTCTTGGCGTCGAGCAGCGTCTTGCGGCCGGTAAAACTCGTCCAGGGCTTGCAACCGTCCTCGTGGGGGAGAATCCCGCATCACAGGTTTACGTCAAATCAAAGCAGAAGGCGTGTGCTGAGGTGGGGATCGAATCTTTTGGATTCGAGCTTTCAAAGGATGCCGGGCAAAACGAAGTTGAGAAACTGGTACGTGAGTTGAATGCCGACCCGAAAGTCAATGGTATTCTGGTGCAGCTTCCATTACCTTCGGGGTTTGATGAGGAACGTGTGCTAAGCGCAATTTCCATTGAAAAGGATGTGGATGGTTTTCATCCTCTCAATATCGGGCGGCTGGCACAAAAAGGAAGAGATCCTCTATTTGTTCCCTGCACACCGGCGGGTGTCATGTACATGCTCGAAAAAGAAATTTCCAGCCTTGAGGGCATGAACGCGGTGGTTTTGGGCCGATCGAATATCGTTGGGATGCCGGTGGCACTGCTTTTAGTTCGTGCAAATGCAACAGTAACCATCTGTCACTCGCGAACCAGAGATCTGGCGTCGGTTGTAAGGACTGCGGATATTCTGGTAGCGGCGGTGGGAAAGCCAGAAATGGTAAGAGGGGATTGGGTAAAGCCCGGTGCGGTGGTCATTGATGTTGGTATTAACCATGTTGATGATGCAACGAAGCCGCGCGGTTACCGCCTGGTGGGTGATGTGTGTTTTGAAGAGGTTTCACAGGTTGCCCAGGCAATTACACCCGTTCCAGGTGGAGTGGGGCCGCTGACCATCGCCATGTTATTAAAGAACACTTTGCATGCAGCGAATTTGAGAGATTAATTCAAGAAGCAATGTCAGACAATTGACTTTTTTAAAAAATCCTATTAAACTGAGGGCGTGTGAATTGTCAGACAAATTCCACGCCTGATTTTTAATCTCTCATGAATGGAATCGATTTAATGACAACTCTTCTTATAAAAAATGCACAAATACTGGTAACGATGGACGACCACCGCCGGGAAATCCCGAATGGTGGTCTTTTTATTAAAGACGGGTTCATCGAACAGGTCGGGCCAACCGATCAATTGCCCGATTCAGCCGATGAAATCGTCGATTTGTCAGGGCACATTGTTCTACCGGGGTTGATCAACACCCACCACCATTTTTATCAAACGCTCACCAGAGCAGTGCCAGCCGCGCAAAACGCGAATCTGTTTAACTGGCTTAAAACGTTGTATCCGATCTGGGCAAGAATGACGCCAGAAGACATTCGGGTTTCTACACAGACCGCGCTTAGCGAACTTGCTCTTTCTGGATGTACGACAGCATCTGATCATTTGTATCTTTTTCCGAACGGCTCAAAACTGGATGACGAGATCGAAGCAGCACGTGAGATTGGATTACGGCTGCACGCCTCGCGTGGCTCGATGAGCCTGGGCGAAAGTAAGGGAGGGTTGCCCCCCGACAGCGTTGTTGACAGTGAGGAGCAAATCCTTTTCGACAGCGAACGTCTAATCCAGCGTTATCATGATCCTAATCCGGGATCGATGTTGCAAATTGTCCTGGCTCCCTGTTCGCCTTTTAGTGTGACCACCGAGTTGATGAGAGAAAGCGCTGTGTTGGCCCGAAAATATGGCGTTCACCTGCATACTCACCTGGCTGAAACCCAGGATGAAGAAGAGTTCTGTTTGCAGCGATTCGGACATCGTCCGGTGGCGTATATGCAGTCGGTGGATTGGGTTGGAAACGATGTCTGGTTTGCGCACAGTGTTCACGTGGCGGAAGATGAAATCCCGATTTTGGCAGAAAAGGGCTGTGGTGTAGCCCACTGTCCATCTTCAAACATGCGCCTGGCATCAGGTATTGCACCGATTATGGGATATCTCAAGGCCGGGATCAAGGTTGGTCTGGGTGTAGATGGCTCAGCCAGTAATGATGGCTCTCATTTACTGAATGAAGCGCGGCAGGCCATGCTGTTGGCAAGACTAGGAGCAGGTTTGAAAGGTGCTTCTCTTTCATCAACCGGGAGTGAGATTCTCACTGCCAGACAGGCGCTTGAGCTGGCGACGCGCGGAGGCGCAGCGGTTCTTGGGAGAACGGATATCGGGTCGCTGGAACCCGGAAAATGCGCTGATTTTATTTCCATTGACCTTAATCAACTGGAATACGCTGGCGCGTTACACGATCCGGTTGCAGCCGTTATTTTCTGCCAGCCACTAAAAGTCGATCATAACTATGTTCATGGTAAGGCTGTGGTCAAAAATCGTGAATTGGTTGCTCTGGATATTCAATCACACATTCAAAAACATAACCTAGCATCGTTGCGATTGCTGAAAGGATAATGTATCCACATGGGAATGGATTCGTTCTGGCTCCAGAATGCTCGTGAACTTGTCGATTGCGCCATGGGGCGTGTGCCTGCTCACCTGGTCATTAAAAATGGGCAATGGGTGTGTGTTCAAACAGGCGAGATCATTCCAAACATTGATATTGCGATACGAGCACAACGCATTGCTTATGTTGGCGAAGATGCCGATTACACGATTGGAAAGAACACAATTGTCATCGATGCTGAAGGCCGTTATCTGGTTCCTGGCTTGCTGGATGGTCATATGCATGTCGAATCGGGGATGGTTACTGTAACCGAATTTGTGCGTGCGGTTCTGCCCCACGGAACGACGGGCATGTTTATCGACCCACACGAAATAGCCAATGTCTTTGGATTGCGTGGGGTGCGATTGATGGTGGATGATGCGGCCCTTCAGCCGATTCATGTATTTGTGCAGATGCCCTCCTGTGTTCCTTCAGCGCCAGGGCTTGAAACCCCTGGTGCGGTGCTGGGTCCAAACGAAGTAACAGAGGCGATGACCTGGCCGGGGATCATCGGACTGGGTGAGATGATGAATTTTCCGGCTGTTTGTGATGGTGATGACAAGGTACATGCTGAAATGGCTGTCACTCGTTGCGCTGGAAAGGTGATTGGCGGTCATTACGCATCACCTGACCTTGGATTGAATTTTCATGCTTATGTTGCCGGCGGTCCTCAAGATGATCATGAAGGCACACGGGTTGAGGACGCCATCGCTCGTGCCCGGCAAGGAATGAAAGTCATGATGCGCTATGGATCAGCCTGGCACGATGTAGCCTCCCAGGTCAAAGCAATCACAGAACATGGATTGTCTCCACGCGGGTTTTTGCTTTGCACTGATGATTCTCAGTCAGAAACCTTAATTACCGAAGGTCATATGGATAGGGTTTTGAGGCATGCGATCAAAGAAGGACTTGATCCAATGACCGCGATTCAAATGGCTACGATTAATACCGCCGAACACTTTGGCGTCTCACGAGAAATGGGTTTGATCGCTCCTGGTCGTTTTGGGGATGTGCTTCTGGTGAAAGATCTAAATCATTTCACAGTGGATCTCGTGGTGGCAAAAGGCAAAGAAGCGGTGCGCGATGGTGAGATCCTGGTCGACCTTCCAAAACGTGAATACCCTTCATGGGCGGTGCAATCTGTACATTTCAAACGTCCGATGACCGCTGAAGATTTTTCACTGAAATGCAGAAATGGAGAATTTGTCAAAGCGCATGTGATTGGCGTGATCGAAAACCAGGCTCCAACCCGGCATTTGATCATGCAGCTTCCTGTAGAAAATGGCGAGGTGAAACCGGATATTTCAAAGGATGTTGCGAAGGTTGCCCTGGTTGAGCGGCACAACCCCACTGGCAAGGTGCAGGTGGGGCTGGTAAGCGGATTTGGTTTTCATGTGCCTTGTGCGGTGGCCACGACGGTTGCTCATGACAGTCACCAGATGATTGTGGTTGGAACCAACGAAGACGACATGGCCTTTGCTGCGAACCGCCTGGCGGAAGTGGGGGGTGGTCAGGTAGTGGTGAGCGAAAGACAGGTACTGGGTGAGATACGCCTGCCCGTTGGCGGATTAATGTCTGATGAAAGTGCTAAAGTGGTTGCTAAAGAAGCCCAAGGTCTTCTGGAAGGTTTTAAAAAATGCGGTTGCAAGATGAACAATCCGAATATGCAGCTCAGCCTGCTGGGTTTGGTAGTCATTCCAGAGCTTCGGATTTCAGATCTCGGATTAATAGATGTCAACCACTTCGATTTCATCCCAGTAGTCGAGGCTGCCTAATCATCGAAGAATTGAGGTAATACAGGTATGAGAAAGTCCAAGACCGAAAGTGAATTGCAACACCCATTTCAGAAACTGCAGAATGAATTGGCGAGGCTGATTGCTGCAACCCCACCAGGTGATCGTCTTCCGTCAGAACCCGAGCTGGCAAAAATGATGGGGGTATCTCGTGCAACATTGCGTGAAGGGATGCGATCTTTTGAGGGGAAGGGACTGATTCGCAGGCGCCAGGGGGTGGGGACCTTTGTGGTGCCACAGGCAAAGGTGATCGAAACCGGGCTGGAAGTGTTGGAAAGCATAGAAAGCCTGGCAAATCGGATCGGGTTGAGCGTTTCAATGGGTGAATTGGAAATTAAGGAAATCATCGCTTCACCAGAAATCTCTGAAAAACTTCAGGTAGAAGAAGGTTCGCGGTTGGTTCAGATCTCTCGCGTGATTCATGCTGAAAATCGTCCTGTTGCATATCTGATCGATATTCTCCCGCCTGATATTCTTACCGAAGAAGACCTGAAAGCGGGCTTTACAGGGTCGGTTCTGGATTTTTTGATTGAACGCGGGTCACCTATTCTTTCGAAATCGTTTGCCGATATACATGCCGTTGCTGCCCAATCGGATATTGCCAAGAAACTGGAAATTCAGCGAGGAGACGTTCTTCTTTTGCTCATAGCCAGACTTTACAGTGATATGGGAGAAATCGTGGATTTTTCATATAGTTATTTCCTGCCCGGCTATTTTCGACTGCATGTTGTCAGGCAGGTTTCTAACACGAAATGATTCTTAAGATTGAAAACAAGGAGGATTAATCCTGGAATAATTGCCGCTTGCAGACATAAGGTTCTCAGATCATAGTCATTTATGGAGGGGTAAAATGCGCAGCTTTTTAGGTCGAGATATTTTGTCTTTGAAGGAATTTGAGAGAGAAGAATTTTTCCATGTGTTTGAGGTCGCTGATGAAATGGCGCCAATTGCAAAGAGCAGGAGAAATTCGGACCTTCTGGCTGAGAAAACACTGGTGACTGCATTCTATCAGCCCAGTACCCGAACCCGATTGGCACATGAAGCAGCCATGCATCGACTGGGAGGCCATGTAACGGGCTTCTCAGATGCAAAAATGACTCGAGCAGGCGATTTTTACCAGGAGTCAATCAAAGATACTGTCAAGATGCTTGAATATTATGGAGATGTCATTGTCATGCGCCATTTCCAGCAAGGTGCTCCGCACGAGGCTGCAAAATGGGCATCGATTCCCATCATCAATGGCGGGGATGGATGGGGTGAACATCCCACTCAAATTCTTACCGATCTGTACACGGTTTTGACCGAAAAGGGCACGATTGATGGATTAAAATGGCTGGCAGTTGGAGACATGCGCATGCGAACGATGCACTCACTCGGATACGCACTTTCGCAATTTGATTGCCCGATTACTTTTGTGTCTCCGCCAGATATGTCTTTAACGAACGAGTTTAAGGAGGATCTTCGGAAGTATTCTGTGAATTTTAATGAAGCCGAACATGTAGAGCAGGTCATTGCCGAGGCAGATGTCATTCTGGTAGAACCGGTCGTTCAACCCGATTATTCGAAGTCTCGTCATGAAGTTGAGGAACATGGGCTTACACCAGATAATTACAAAATCACTCGCGAATTGCTCTTTACAAAAGCAAAATCAGATGCTATTCTACTCCATTCACTGCCACGCATGGACGAAATTCCAACAGATGTGGACATTACACACTGGTCACGATACTGGCAAGAAGCGTTTAATGGTGTAGTATTGCGCATGGCTTTGCTTGCACTTGTGTTAGGTAAGATGGAATGACCCGGGTACCGGGTATAATCAAACTGGTATAAAATTTTTGGAGGAAAAATGCAAACCTATCTTCGAGGCCGAGATTTAATATCTGATCTCGACTTTTCAAAAGAAGAAGTTGAAACCGTTCTTGATGTTGCTTTTGACCTGAAAAGGAAGAGAGCGCTGAATGAACTCACCCCTTACTTGCGCGACAAAGTCTTGGCCATGCTTTTCTTCTTCAGCAGTACGCGAACACGCGGTTCATTCGAAGCAGGAATGGCACATCTGGGAGGGCACGCCGCATTTATTGAGTCGCGCACGACTCAAATCTCACATGGCGATACACCCAAAGAAATCGGAGAGATTTTTGGCCGCTATTTCGATGGTATTGCCATCCGTCATTGTGACTGGGGTCTGGGAAATCAATATCTGAACGAGGTTGCGAAAGCGTCTCGTGTTCCCGTGCTCAATATGCAATGTGATGTTTACCATCCTTTCCAGTGTCTGGCTGATTTAATGACCATTATTGAGAAAAAAGGCAGAGACTTACGGAAGAAAAAGATGGTTGTCTCATGGGCGTATGCAGCGTCTTACCAGAAACCAATGTCTGTTCCCCAATCCCTGGTTTTGCAAATGCCGCGCTTTGGAATGGATATTACACTGGCACATCCTCCTGAATTTCGACTCATGCCTGAAATCATGCAGATGGCTGAAGAGCAGGCGCGTAAGTTTGGAACGAAATTTGAGGTGGTCGATGATATGGATGCGGCCTTTAAAGATGCAGACGTCATTTATGCCAAATCATGGGGTGCCATGGTTCACACACCTGATGCCGAGGAAGGGGCCAAGATTATCAAAAAATATGAGAACTGGCTCACTGACGAACGCCGAATGAAATTAGCAAAACCGAATGCGATTTATATGCATCCGTTGCCCGCTGACCGGAACATTGAAGTGATGGATGAAGTCATTGATGGTCCGCAATCAGTGGTGTATGACGAAGCCGAAAACCGAATGCATGTTCAAGAAGCGGTGATGGCTTTGACCATGAGTTAATATTTTTATTTAGAAAAGGAAATGATTTACGATGGCGAAGAAATTGGCAGTAGTAGCAGTTGGTGGTAACTCACTTATCCTTGACCCGAAAAAGGTAACAGTTGAGGACCAGTACAGGGCAGCAACCGAGACCACGAAGCATATCGCAGACATGATC
The DNA here is from genome assembly GCA_034429135.1 of Anaerolineaceae bacterium. GTDB lineage: Bacteria > Chloroflexota > Anaerolineae > Anaerolineales > Anaerolineaceae > UBA6107. The sequence continues at coordinate 23,690 of DAOUGR010000047.1, forward strand.
GAAGCTGGCTGGGATGTGGCCATCGGTCATGGAAATGGTCCTCAAGTTGGTTTTATCATTCGCAGGTCTGAAATTGCAGCGAAATACGAAGGTATGCATGAAGTCCCGATGGATGTTTGTGGTGCAGACAGCCAGGGAGCTATTGGTTATATGTTGCAGCAGAATCTGCAGAATGAATTTGCCCGTCGCGGGATTAAAAAACCAGTAGCCACAGTCATCACCCAGGTGAAAGTGGATAAGAACGATAAAGCGTTCCAGAACCCCACCAAACCGATCGGTGGATTTATGGATGAAGCTGAAGCGAAGAAACGCGCGAACGAGATGGGTTGGACCGTGGTCGAAGATGCCGGACGTGGTTGGAGACGCGTTGTTGCTTCTCCAATTCCCATCGAAGTGGTTGAAATTGAAGCCGTAAAGAAACTTATCGATGCCGGTGTCGTTGTTGTGACCGTTGGTGGTGGTGGCATCCCTGTGATTGACGATGGTCAAGGCGGATGCATTGGCACTGCTGCAGTTATTGACAAAGATTACGCCAGCAGCCTTCTTGCAAACGAAATTAATGCGGATCTTTTCGTAATTTCCACTGCGGTTGAAAAAGTGGCCATCAACTTTGGAAAACCAGATCAGAAGTGGTTGGACCGGATGACCCTGGCTGAAGCCAAAGCTTACCTGGCTGAGGGAACTCATTTTGCCAAAGGTTCTATGGCTCCCAAGATTCAAGCAATCATCAATTACCTCGAGAGAGGCGGCAAGCAGGCCTTGATTACGAACCCCGAAAATATCGGGCGGGCGCTCAGAGGTGAGACAGGCACCTGGATCGTGAAAGAATAATTCACCCAAAGGGCTTTACGAAATCACGTAAAGCCCTTTTCTTTTTGATGTGATTTTTGGTATGATATTTTAAGATTCTTATCAGGGTATGTTTATTGTTTGTGATGTACAATATTGGGGTATACAGCAAGTCGTCTAGACAATTGCACTTTTCTTCCTTTTCGTAACATGGTTATTTTAAAGTTGAAAGGAGGTGGGGCACCCCAAAATCGGTTTCTTGCTTCCAGTACTATTCTATTTCTTTGATAACAGGCAATACATTCCAGGAGGAGATTCTATGTTTTCGAAAAGAGTTTGGTTTGTAGTGAGTATGCTTTTGATTTTGGCGCTCTTGCTCTCAGCGTGCGCCAAAACCGGCCCGGCCGCTGGTGAAAAATTCACCTTTGGCATGCTGCTGATCGGTCCCGCAAACGATATGGGCTGGAGCCAGGCGCATTATGATGGTGGTCTTTATGTACAGGAAAAACTCCCTGGTACAGAAATGATCTATCTTGAGAATGTTTTCCAGGGACCTGGCGGACAGGTTCAAACAGGCGCTGAACTGGCCACTGATATGGCAACCAACAAGGGTGCCAAATTAGTCATCTTTAATTCCGATGACATGAAAGACAACGCGATCAAATTTGCCCAGGAACACCCTGATATTTATGTGATTCATGCTTCTGGTGACTCAGCATGGAAGGAAGGCAAAAATTATATTGATCTTCCTAACCTGAAAAACATCATGGGTGAAATGGAATACGGAAAAATGATCGCCGGTTGTGCAGCAGCACTCACCACCCAGACAGGAAAGATTGGTTTCCTTGGCCCATTGATCAATGAAGAAACCAGACGTTTTGCGGCTTCTGCATATCTTGGCGCCAAATATTGCTGGACTGAATACCTTGGGAAAGATCCTGCTGACCTCGAATTCAAAGTGACCTGGATTGGTTTCTGGTTCAATATCCCCGGCACAACTCTTGATCCTACGCAGGTTGCAGATGATTTCTACAACACTGGTTATGATGTAGTCATCAGCTCCATTGACACCACTGAAGCGTTAACCGAAGCGAAGAAATTTACTGCTGATGGCAAGCAGGTGTGGGCAATCCCGTATGATTATGCCAAAGCCTGTGAAGGTGCAGATGATGTGTGCCTCGGTGTTGAGTATTTCAACTGGGGTCCCGCTTACCTTGCAGCAATCAAGTCCATTCAGGATGGCACCTGGAAATCCAGCTTCGATCTGAACGGTCCGGATTGGTCTGACATTAACAATCCCGATACCTCCGCTGTTGGATTCAACAAAGGTGGCGCACTTTCTAAAGAAAACTCAGCCTTGATCGATAAATTCATTGGTGAATTGGGCAGTGGTCTGAACCTGTGGACTGGCCCGATTAATCTTCAGGATGGAACGCAGTACCTTGCTGATGGTGTGGCTGCTACCAAACAGGAAATCTGGTATTTGCCGCAACTTCTTGAAGGTATGGAAGGTCAGAGCGAGTAATTTGATCCATAATATAGGGGAAGGTATTTTTTACGCCTTCCCCTATAATTTTTTTTACAGGACGAGTGCATGAATATTGAGCTTCGCAACATTCACAAGTGGTTTGGTAAAGTTCATGCCAACGATGACATCAGCCTGAAGATTACATCTGGCACCATTCAGGGAATATTAGGAGAAAATGGCGCAGGTAAAAGCACCCTGATGAAAATCCTTTCTGGGTTTATCCACGCCGATTCAGGTGAAATTCTGCTGGATGGTAACCTGGTTAAGATTAAATCACCGGATGATGCGATCAGGCTTGGAATTGGAATGCTTCACCAGGATCCGTTGGACTTTCCACCCATGCGCGTGATTGACAATTTTCTGCTTGGTCAACACGGGGGCCTTTTTCTTAATCGGACCCAGGTTGAAAAACAAATTCGAGAGCTATCTCAAAAATTTGGTTTCCAGATCAACCCAGATGCATATGTTGAAACGCTGACCGTTGGCGAACGGCAGCAATTGGAGATCCTGCGCCTGTTATGGATGGGCGTCCGCATTTTGATCCTGGACGAACCAACCACAGGCATCTCAGCCAATCAGAAGGAAAAACTATTCGCCACCCTCGTAACTTTGGCAAAACAGGGCCTAACGGTTATTTTTGTTTCTCATAAATTAGAAGATGTTCAAGGTTTATGCGATAGAGTTGCCGTTTTTCGTCAGGGAAAGGTAGCTGGCGAATTAACTCCTCCTTACAATACGGATGAGTTCATTCAATTAATGTTCGACAAGGAAATAAAGATCGGCGAGAGAACGACCGCCTGTAGGCCAGAGCCGTTGCTGCGACTTGAAAATATTGGAATAGAAGATTACCGGCTTCGATTGCGTAATATTAATCTAACCCTCTACCGGGGTGAGATTCTCGGGCTGGCTGGAATGGAAGGTTCGGGTCAAAAGTTGTTCCTGCAGATGCTGGCGGGAATCAAACGACCTGTTTGCGGCAAGATCATGATCAATGATGTGAACTATGCCGGAAAAAGATATGAGAACTTTTTGAAGGCAGGCATTTCGTACATCCCTGCTTCACGTATGGAAGAAGGATTAATCCCCGGGTTGACACTGACTGAACATTTTATTTTATCTGAAGAGCACAATGAGTTACTGATCTCGCAAAAAGAAGCCTTGAACTTAACCCAATCAAGGATTAATGATTTTCGAATCAAGGGGGTTCCATACAGCAAGGTCGAGCAACTGTCTGGTGGAAACCAACAACGAGCGTTGTTAGCCCTGATGCGTGAAAAATTGAATCTTATCTTGATGGAACATCCTACACGCGGTCTTGATATTGAATCTTCGATCTGGATATGGAAAAAAATGAAAGAAAGATGTGCCGACTGTACAAGTATTGTTTTTATCTCGGCCGATCTTGAAGAAATTATTCAATACAGCGACCGGATCCTGGTCTTTTTTGGAGGGATGGTATCAGAACCGATCGATGCGAATACGACCAGTGTGGATGAACTAGGGCAATTAATTGGCGGCATAGGCTGGTAAATCTTGGAGATGTGACGATATGACAGTGCAAGAAAAATCCCCACAAACTACCTCTTTACGGTCCAGGATTAACTGGCTTGACCTGGGATTACGGGTAGGGGCCGTAATCATGGCTTTGTTGATAACATCTTTGATCTTACTGGTAGCCAATGCTCAACCACTAAAAGCATACTGGAATATTGTTCTTGGCGCTTTTTCATCAACACAGAAAGTGTCAGCAGTGATCGCTTCATGGGTACCGCTGGTATTGACTACATCAGGCTTATTGTTCACCTTCACTGCGGGTTTATGGAATATTGGTATGGAAGGGCAGGTTGTGGTGGGGTCAGTATTTTGCGTGGGAGCTTTCCGTTTTCTGGATCAAACAGGACTGGATCCCTGGATTGTGATCACCATTGCTTTCCTTGCCGGAGCACTTGGCGGGTTCCTGTGGGCAATATTGCCAGGCGTGATGCGAATCTATGGTGGTGTGAATGAAATTTTTGGCGGGCTGGGCTTAAACTTTGTAGCGAAGGCATTAGCGATCTGGCTGATTTTTGGACCCTGGAAACGGCCGGGTGTTGCCTCGATGAGTGGAACTGAATGGATTGATCCGCAGTTTCGGCTCACCTATTTACCAGGAACCAGTCTCAGCCCTGTGATCGTCGTCATCGCATTGATTGGCGCTATCTTTGTGGCTGTGATGCTAAAAGGTACTCATTTTGGATTGAGGTTAAAAGCGATCGGCAAGAATGACCGGGCTGCCCATTTACTGGGCATTCCGACGACACGTTATTTTCTGCTTGCGTTTGGCATCTGTGGGATCTTTGCAGGTGTTGCGGGATCTGTTCTGGTTACGTCAAAACAGTTTAGTTTGATTCCAGATGCTGGTTTTGGATATGGATTTTTAGGATTACTGGTTGCAATGCTGGTCAACTATCATCCAATCTTGTCATCCATCGTTGCGTTTTTCTTTGCCGCACTGAGCGTTGGGAACGTTGAACTTCAGTATATGGGTCTTAACTCTTATCTGGCTGGTGTGCTTCAAGGGTTCCTCGTGCTCTTTGTGGTCATGACAAATGGCGTACGGCAACGTCTGTATAAAAAAGGATAGGCATTCATGGATAATACGACTCTAACAACCCTCGCCGGCATCATGGAGTATGCTGTTCCAATCCTTTTTGCTGCAATTGGTGAAAACTTTATTGAGAAAAGCGGAATTACCAACCTTTCTGTGAATGGCACCATCTTGCTAACAGCAATGGCTGGTTTTGTTGTTGCGTTAAATACCAGCAGTCTTCTGCTTGGCTTTCTTATCGGCGCATTGATTGGAATGGCGGTTGCTGCCGTGGTGGCGTTCAGCAGTATCACCTTAAAGCAATCTCAGGTAGCCATTGGGTTCATTCTGGCAACGCTGTGCCGGGATCTGGCGTATTTTCTCGGAGCGCCCTATAACAACAAACCGGGTATCTTCCTGACTAAAACTCCGATAGATTTTCTTGTAGACATCCCGGTGATTGGCCCTATCTTTTTTAATCATCATGTATTGGTATATGCTTCGTATATATTTATCATTCTCGCGTATGTTTACCTGTATAAAACACGCCCTGGACTTCAATTGCAGGGAATTGGTGAACGTCCTGCTGCCGCGTATAATCGGGGTGTGAATGTCAATTTACAACGATACATGTATACACTGGTTGGAGGGGCACTTATCGGACTGGCTGGGCCCATGTATTCTCTGGCTGTGAAGATTGGCTGGTCAGGACAGCTTTCAGGACTGGATGGCGTGGGTTGGATCGCTCTTGCGATTACGATCTTTGGTGGCTGGCATCCTTTGAGGGTTGCGTTTGGAGCATATTTCTTTGCCGGTCTTCAGCAGTTGGGAATCACGCTTCAATCGAATACGAACATTCCAATTCAGATTTTACAGGCTGCGCCGTTCCCATTGATGATTTTTACTCTGCTTCTTGTCAATATTGGCCGGGCAGAATGGGTCGAGCGTGAATTAGCTGCCATGCCAGAAAAACCGCGTATGATCGTTTCAAAAATCCTCAGAATGCTGCGTACGTCACCACCGGCATCTCTGGGAATTCCATTCGAACGAGAATAGGATGATCTATGTCGAACTTTATGGGGTTCAAGTGTTCGATTTGTGGTAAAGAATACGCTCCGGCTGATCACCTGTATTCCTGCCCGAAGTGCAATGGCAATTTGGATGTCATCTTTGATTATTCAAAGATTAGATCCAGATACCAGATAGAAGATATCACTTCTCGCACCGATTTTTCTCTTTGGAGATACCTTCCACTTCTTCCTGTTTCTGATCCAGGAGGTGAGGGCACTCCCTTGAGATATGCAGGTTGGACGCCGTTGTATTCACCCCGTGGACTGCGTGAAAAGCTTAACCTGGTTGAGTTATGGATTAAAGATGAAGGTCGAAACCCAACAGCTTCATTCAAAGACCGGGCAAGTGCAGTGGTGGTGGCAAGAGCAAAAGAAATAAAAGCCGAGGTGGTAGTCACTGCTTCGACCGGAAATGCCGGCGCGGCATTGGCTGGAATGGCCGCGGCCATTGGACAGCCTGCTGTGATTCTCGCACCGCGAACTGCTCCACCTGCCAAGATAGCCCAGATGCTGGTGTATGGTGCCAAAGTGATTCTGGTTGATGGGAATTACGATACAGCGTTTGATTTAACAATCGAAGCTTCAAAGAATTTGGGATGGTACTGTAGAAACACAGGTTATAATCCTTTTACGGTTGAAGGTAAAAAAACCGCCGCATTTGAAATTTGGGAAACAGTCATTCGTGAGCGAAAATCTGCTGACAGGCCGCTTTGTGTTTTTGTCTCTGTGGGCGATGGAAATATCATTTCAGGGCTTCATAAAGGATTTAAGGATTTAGCCGAACTGGGGTGGTTGGAAGCGATGCCAAAATTATTTGGTGTGCAGTCTGAAAAATCAGCAGCGGTGGCCAATGCTTACTTTTCTGGCAGTGAACAAATCATTCCTGTAAATTCAACCACTATCGCAGATTCGATCAGCGTGGATTTACCGCGGGATGGTGTGAGAGCCGTGCGCGCAGCTGGTCAAACCGGAGGAGCATATCTCACGGTTAAGGACAGCGAAATCATTGAAAGTATTGCTGAACTGGGAAAGTATGGTATCTTTGCAGAACCTGCTGGATCAACCGCTTATGCCGGGTTGAAAAAAGCGATAAACGAGGGCATCATCCAGGGTGATGATCCGGTGCTTGTCATCAATACCGGAAATGGGTTAAAGGATATCAAATCGGCAATGCTGGCAGTAAGAAATGCACCTGTGATCGAACCTGATATAAAAGCATTAATGGATTGTTATCAAAATCAATTGAAAGGTTCAATGCGATGAAACCTGTGTTTTCTATCATAGCTCCAGTGTTCAACGAAACAGGATGTCTTGACGAACTTTATAAACGTGTTGCAGAAGTGATGGATTCAACTAAAGAAAGCTGGGAGCTCGTGCTGGTTGACGATGGCTCGACTGACGGCTCAACTGATCTGATCCGCGAACTGGCAAAGAAAGATAAACGGGTTCGGCCGGTCATCTTTGCCCGGAATTTTGGTCATCAAATTGCTGTTACAGCCGGGTTGGATTATTCACGCGGCGATGCGGTTGTAATTATCGATGCAGATCTGCAGGATCCACCAGAGGTTATCCTGGAGTTGATCGCGAAATGGCGCGAAGGGTATCAGGTAGTTTATGCACAGCGTACTGAACGAGAAGGGGAATCCTGGTTTAAACTGGCGACTGCTTCACTCTTTTACCGCACGATCTATCGGATTACGGATGTAAAGATTCCATTAGACACCGGCGATTTCAGACTCCTCGACCGAAAAGTGGTTGATGTCATGAACTCGATGCGTGAACGACATCGTTTCTTAAGAGGAATGTCGGCCTGGGTAGGGTTTAAATCCATTGGGGTACCTTATAAACGAGCCTCTCGTTATGCTGGAAAAACCAAATATCCGCTGAAAAAAATGTTGAAGCTGGCTTTGAATGCCATAACCAGTTTTTCATACATGCCACTCCAGCTTGCCACATGGGTTGGTTTCTTCTCCGCGGGCATCAGCATCATTGCAATACCGGTCGTCATTATTTTGCGTTTGGTTGGCTCGCAGTTCTTCTATGGTCAGGCAACCACCTTGATCGCTGTTTTATTTCTCGGTGGGGTTCAGTTAATCAGTCTTGGAATACTGGGTGAGTACGTTGGACGGATTTATGATGAAGCCAAGGGACGACCCCTTTATATAACAAGCGAAGTCCCAGAAGACAAGTGAAGAAAGGATAATCAACATGGCAAAGATCGATCTTACCATTCACAAAGATAGGCTGGAACACGCAATTGAACGATCGCGCAAGCAAAATATCATTTTGCCTACTTTTGCCCAGATGAAAAATCCTGATTTGATCCCGGCAAAGATCAAAGAAGAATTACGTTCGATCGGCTTATGGGACGTTCATCCACGGAATCTTTTTCGCATTTCCTGGAAAAATCAGCCTGTTGAAACTGGTGGTCAATTTGGAGATGTGAATTATTTGGAATTACCTTCCAGCCTGACTGGCACGAAGGCAAGGATCATTGCTCTGGTCGGTAAGTGGTTCCCAACAGGAGCTCATAAGGTTGGAGCGGCTTATGGATGCCTGGTACCGCGATTGGTTACCGGGCAATTTGACCCAACAACACAAAAAGCCGTCTGGCCCTCAACCGGAAATTATTGCCGTGGTGGCGCTTACGATTCAGCATTGATGGCATGCGATTCGATCGCCATTCTGCCAGAGGGAATGTCGAAAGAAAGATTTGACTGGCTGAAGAATATTGCCGGCGAAGTGATCGCCACCCCGGGTACCGAATCCAATGTCAAGGAAATATTCGATAAGTGTTGGGAGCTGCGTAAATCGGGGCAAGACTTGATGATCTTCAATCAGTTTGAGGAATTTGGCAACTACATGTGGCATTATGAAATCACCGGTCATGCCATGCAAGAAGTGCTGCAAAAAGTTATGGGCCCGAATGATCACTACCGTGGCGTTGCTCTCACCACTGGCTCTGCAGGAACCATTGCCTGTGGTGATTTCCTGAAGCAGCAATACCCATCCAGCAAAATCATTGCCAGCGAAGCCTTGCAATGCCCGACACTGATGCTCAATGGTTTTGGAGCCCATCGAATTGAGGGTATTGGCGACAAGCACGTTCCCTGGATTCACAACATTAAGAATACTGATATTGTCGTTGCCATTGATGACAATTCGGTGGTAAATCTCATGAGGCTTTTTAACGAACCTGAAGGCCAAAAATACCTGATCAAGAAAGGTGTTCCTGAAGACGTTGTATCCAAACTGGATTTGTTGGGTTTTTCAGGTATTGCCAACGTGCTTTCAGCAATCAAGTTCGCCAAGTATTATGAGCTTGGTGAAAATGATGTCATTCTGACCGTTTTCACAGATTCTATGCAGCTTTACGGAAGCCGCATTCAAGAAATGCGTAATGAACTTGGAGAATTCCATGAAGTAGATGCTGCAGAAGTCTATGCCCGTGACCTCAACGGAGAATCAACGGACCATCTTTTGGAATTAACATACGAATCGCGAAAACGCATTCATAACTTAAAGTACTATACGTGGGTTGAGCAGCAGGGCCGTACCTATGAAGAAATTCAGGACCAGTGGTACGCACCGGATTACTGGACAGATGTTCAAAATCAGGTTGGTGAAATTGATGCCCTGATTTCGGAGTTCAACGATAAAGTTGGCCTTTTGTAACAGGTATCATCCCGGGCAGAATATCTGTCTGGGATGATATTTTTTGTTGTAATGTATGAGAGGTATCTGGAATGGAGACCGTACCCCAAAATTCTTTGCTATTAATTGCGGTTATTCCATCTCCCAAAGATTTACAAATTGCCCGAATGCTGGGCTGGTACCGCATCCCACTAAAGTTCGCTCCCAAAATGATCGATGTTGATTACCTTGCTTTCTATCAGGGATCAAATTTTGGTGAGGAGCACCGCTGGCAGATTGAGTATTTGGCAGAGTGTCGCGGGCATGAACTAACCACCCGCTGCGAACTACTGCGAACTGAAATAAACCATCCGCGTGCAAAGGAAGAATATTATAAAATACAGCTTGGGCCATTAATGAGGGTTCCTGCGGCGATCAAGGCTGAGAAATGGAAACGAATCACTTTCTTTTACACCACTGGTGAGTTGTTCAATCGCGCACGAAGCATTAACGATCTGGTAATGCGTTCGGATGACAGGGAATTGCTCTGGAAAACAATTCGAGAACGAGCTCAACAGAAATCTCAATACACAACCATCTCACAACCAGATCTCTCTATTGATCCGTCAACTTTTGAGATGTTACTCAATCTTGACCCGTTATTCCCTGCCTCTGATTCAGACAACATCCAGACCTGGTAATACTGGTAGAATAACATTAATCGCCACAGCGTAGTCTGGATATTGGATTCCATTATGAAGACTTTAATAAAAAACGGAAAAATTATCACCGAAGAAGATTCAATTCTAGCTGATCTTCTGATCGAAGACGAAAAAATTTTACAGATCGGTAAAGATCTTCGTGGATTAGAAACAGATCATGTGATCGATGCGACGGGGTTATATGTGCTTCCTGGCGGGGTGGATGTTCACGTACATCTTGATCTCCCAATGGCAGGAACCATTTCATCTGACGATCATTTTACCGGTACCAGGGCAGCTGCTTTCGGCGGAACCACTATGGTGATCGATTTTGTATCGCAAGGCTCAGATCATCTATTGGATTGCGTTGAAAAATTAAGAGCAAAAGCGGATGAAAAGGTGGCTGTGGATTATGGTTTGCATATGAATATCACCCACCTGACACCGGAAATTGAGAAGCAAATTCCCTTATTAGCCGATGTGGGAGTGACCAGTCTAAAGGTGTTTACCGCTTACAATAACAGGCTACGGCTGCAGGACGGGGAGATTTTCAAGGTGCTGCGGATTGCGCGTGAGACCGGTTTACTGACGATGCTGCATGCCGAAAATGGTGATTTGATTGACCTGCTTATCCAGGAAGCGCTTGCAGCCAGACACACAACTCCAATCTGGCACGCCAGAACCAGACCGGCATGGGGAGCTACGGAAGCATTTCTTCGGGGGGCTGCCCTTGCAGCCATCGCTGATGCTCCTTTGTATATTGTTCACATGAACACCAGGGGAGAAGTCGACCAGATGCAATATGCCCTTCAGAATCATTTTCCAGTGTATGGAGAAACCTGCCCGCAATATTTGTTATTTACTCAAAACGAGTTGGAACGCTCTGATGGCGCGAAATGGGTTTGCTCACCTCCGCTGCGTACGAAGGATGATCAAATCCGCTTATGGGAAGGGCTCAAAACCGGATTAATTAAGACCATTGCCACCGATCATTGTCCATTTTTCTTCAATGGGAAGCAGCCCATCAAATATGATGGCATGGATATTGCCATTGCAGGCAAAGAATTAGGAAAGGATGATTTCACCAAAATCCCCAATGGCTTACCAGGCGTGGGTGATCGGCTGCCTGTGATGTGGACCGAGATGGTTTCGTCAAAGAAATTTACTGAAAATGAATTTGTTGCACTAACCAGTGCCAATCCTGCAAAATTGTTTGGTATGTATCCACAAAAGGGCACCTTAAAACCAGGTTCTGATGCCGATATTGTTTTATGGGATCCGGGTAAAGAGGTCAATTATGGGATTGCTTATGCCCAACATCGGACAGACTATAACCTTTATGAAGGATGGCGATTAAAAGGGTATCCGGTTCAAGTATTCTCACGTGGCAGGATGATCGTTAAAGACGGAGAATGGTACGGAAAACAAGGCGGGGGAAGGTTCATTCAACGGAAGACCTTTGATCGTTCATTGAAGTGAAGTGAATTCCAATGATTTCGATGATCCCTGTTTTCTTACTGGTCGCGGCTTCAATTCTTCTCCAAGTATTGGGAAGGGTTAAATTCTCACCTGGCCAAACCTGGTTGTTTTCCAGCATCGTGGCATTACTTTCCTGGATGGCAATGATTTTAATTCGAATCGTCATGCCTTCTGGCTGGCAAGTAACTGACTGGCTGCCAGGTATGTCAACGTTGGAATCAGTTGCGTTCCAGTTCTCAAAAGAAACATGGGTTCCCGGTTTTCTCTTGATATCGTTGCTGGTGGCTGTGATTTTTTACGAGGCCAGGTTTCTTGGCTCAGGAAACTACGTAAATATTCTTTCAGGGACGTTGACAATTTCTGCTTTTGGGTTGCTGTCAATATTATCAGCTAATGGTCTGACGTTCTTGTTAACATGGGCTTTAATCGACATAGCAGAATTTTCGATCTTAATGCTGATTCTTAAGGAAGAATCAAAGCATCAGATTGCTATAACTTCCCTCTTTGCGCGATCAGTTGGAATTATTTTTATGACTCTTTTATTGGTTTTACAGTCAAGGAGCGGCTTCTATTCACCCGAAAATGAAAATCCAGCCTATTTCGGAATCATCATGATTCTTGTAGCCATTCTGCGAATGGGAATTATTCCAAGTCATGTACCTTATTCTGAAGATCCGAAAATTCGAATTGGTATTGGATCCATTCTGAGATTTACCCCGATTTTTTCTGTGTTCTCATTCTTGATGGTTTCAGAGCCGCAGAATTATTCACCATCTCAAACTCAATGGCTTATGGCAATTTTGCTATTTGCCGCGGTATTTGGGGTATTTTCATGGTTTCTTGCAAATAATAAACTCGCTGGACGTTCGTATTGGATCTTTACATTAGGGTGTCTGGCATTAATTGGATACTTACGCGCTTCTGCTGAAGTAATTACTGGCCTAAGTGCGATGTTGATGGCAGGTGCCACCGTGTTGTTTGTCCCTGCGCCGCGAACTAAAGGGGGCAAGATATTCATACCTTTGTTAATGGCAGGTTTGTTATGCCTTCCATACACACCCACAGCTATTTTGCCTGTTTACTTTTGGGGTGAGCGATTTACTGTCGCCAATATCTTAATTGTCGCTTGTTTATCACTTTTAATTGCGGGTTTAATATTTCATACCATTCGTGCTGAAGAAGATGGTGAACATCAAGAAAACTGGGTAAGGTTGTTTCAAATCTTCGGTTTGATCATTCTGATGATTTCGCCATGGATTTCTGAAATTTTTATTCTGGGAAAAATTTCAAGTTTGAATTATTGGTGGTACGCGGTTGTTTTATGTGTCGTTACTGGTCTCATAATGACCGCGCGCTTTTACCTCAATCACGAAACTCAAAGGAATATCCGCACAAAATTCTTGATCAGGCGAGGATTCGATTCGGCTCTTTTGATTTCTGAGCGATTTTTTCGGTTTGAATGGATCACTCGAATCATGAAAGGAATTGGTGAATTTATAGCGGTCAGTATGAACCTGTTAATTCGAATTCTTGAGGGAGATGGCGGTATCCTCTGGTCATTCTTATTCCTTGTTTTGCTGGCATCCCTTTTGATCACCGGGCAGGGTCGCTGATGTTTCACTGGTACAACTATCTCTTCATTGTAATCTTCACTGTCGGTTTATTTCTCTTGCTGATTTCGGATTCTCGAAAAATCATCCTTTATGCTTTAGGCAGTGTTTTGTTAATGGCATTTGTGATCAATGTTCAATTCTGGCCGTTTACTTTTGCGCTTTCAAAATTGATTACCGGAACCATGGCGGTTGTTATCTTACATTTTTCACCAGTGATGCCTTCTCCTTCAGTCTTAGGGGAAGGTAGAACAGGAAAGGTGTTTAGAGCCACAGCGCTTGCTTTCGGTCTGGCATTGATCGTTTTTACAGTTTCTACGGTCAGCACATTTTTATCGATTAATTCTGAACAGATCTTGATTTCGTTATTCATGATGGTGTGTGGTTTTATTCAATTGGGAATTTCACAAAATCCATACCGGGTATTCTTGGGATTAATTACCGTTTTTTTGGGATTTGAAATCATTTATGGTTCTCTTGAAAGATCATTATTGATTAATGGTATGTTTGCCGCTGTTGACCTGTTGATTGCACTGGTGGGCTCTTACTTAATCACCAATAGTTTCGAGGATGAGGAAGAATGAACGCACCTATTATATGGATAATTTTTCCACTGGTAGTATCTGCGATTTTGTTATTCTTTCTCGAAAAATCCAGGATCGTTGTGACGATTGGTTTGATTACCAGTGTGTTTCTAGCCATCTTTGCATTATTCCAACCGATTGGCCATGTGTTGAAACTTGGTCCGATCTCTGTTGATATTATTCCGGAATTATCTTTTTTTGGGCGCGCATTTCTGTTGGAAAATTCTGACCGTTTTACGTTGTGCCTGATATTTTTCACATTAACTCTGTTCATCGGTGGCCTTAAAGTTGCCAACCAACCTGCAAAATTTGTTCCACTTAGTATGGCTATCGCTTCTATGATGACAGCCGCACTTTCTGTGCAGCCTTTCTTATACTCTGCAGTTTTCGTTGAACTTGCAGTGTTGTTGATGATCCCTTTAGTAACGGTGAGAGGAGCCATGCCAGAAAAAGGAGTGATCCGTTTCTTGATCTACTTATCCATGGCTATGCCTTTCATTCTCTTTGCTGGCTGGATTCTGAGCGGTGCGCAGGCCAGTCCTTCAGATGAGACCTGGCGATCTTTAGCGGCACTCTTTTTAAGTGTTGGTTTTGCGCAATGGCTGGCTGTATTTCCTTTTCACTCGTGGGTGTCACAGTTTTCTCAAGCAGTATCTCCATATTTTTCTGGTTTTATATTTAGCCTTTATCCAGTGGTGACGTTGTTGATTGTGCTGGATTATGTTTCGAGTCTCGTATGGCTGCGTGAGGCAGGTTATCTTTCACCGATCATCCGAACTGTTGGCATCATCATGATTGTCACCTCTGGTATTTGGGCAGCCGTTGAGCGGGATTTAAAAAGATTATTATCCTATACAGTCTTGTATGAAACTGGATTTGCACTGTTACTGATTAGCATTCAATCCAATAGCGGTATTTCATTGCTTTACCAATCTTTCGTTCCAAGGATTCTCGGTTTATCATTATTAGGATTGTCTTTATCAATTCTTACAGAACACAGATTGCCATTGACCATAGATGCTCTAAAATCTATGATTAAAAAATTTCCTTTCATAATTTTGGGCATCCTCATTTCTCTGATGGGAATCATCGGATTCCCTCTTTTTGCAGGTTTCCCTTATAAATACGAGAGTCTGCAAATGATTGGCGGGGAAGGCGCAAGCCCAATCATTTGGATCATGATCGGAATGATCGGATTCTTAATCTCCGCAATTCGTGTGTTTTCAAGCGCGACGACACCTTCGGTAGAAAAATGGGAGATTGATGAGTCAATACCTGAAATTTTGTTCTTAGGTGTAGGAAGCTTAATTTTGATCATTATTGGGTGGTTCCCACAGATCATTCAAGTATTAATTAGTGGTTTAATTACAAATCTTCCGGTATTAAAATAAAATCAGTTGCAAAGCGGAAAGGTTGATCAAATGGAAAACGAAGAATTGATTACTCGGCTTGAGTGGCTGGAGACCGAACGACGAAAAGATAAACAACTGATTTCAGATCTGACTGCAAAGATTGCAGAACTTTCTGAAGAAGTTAGTGCACAAAAATCGAAGTTTAAAGCGTTTGAAGTGGACCAGAAAAAAACAATACAGAATGCGGTTAGGAAAGAAGAATTTGACGAAATTACTTCTAAACAAAGAATTGAAATTATGCATCAAGTTCAAGAACTGGAGAAGAAAGTTACAACCAGTGAGAGAAGATTTGATAAACAGCGTAAAGATGATCTTGATACTGTTAACAAACGCTTGCTGGAACTCCAAAACGATATTAAACCAATCAATGAAATCAAGAAAGCTTTTCAGGCAAGAATTGACGAAGAATATCGTCTCGGTCAGCGGCTCGATATGATACAAAAGAGTCTGTCTGATTTTCAGATGATGGTTGCTGAGTTAGAAAAAAACCAAAAAATTCTAGAAAATAATTACAGACTTGACTCAAAAAAATTTACAGATATTCAAATTGAAGTTGCCACTCTTCGAAAGAAGATAGATGAGAGTAGAGTGGCTGATGAAACTCAAAAGGAATTTGTGCGAAAACTTGAAAGTCGAATAAACGAGTTAGTAAGCCAGGAGCAATTGAGAAAGCAAGAACAAATCGCTTTTATTGAAACTCAATCCAGGTCGCATGTTGATCGTGAAAATTTGTGGAAGGAGTGGCAATCAAAGTTTGATCAACTAGAAAAACTAGGAGCCGGGTTCCAATCACAACTACTGGATCTCGACAACACACATCGTGCCATGAAAAAAGCTCAGGCTGACTTCGAAGAGATCAATCAACGACTTGATCGTCGAATTAATGAAATCACTGAAATGAATCGGCTGGCAGAGGAGCGTTTCAGGCAGGAGTGGGTCTCATTCAAGGCAGACGATCAAAAACGCTGGACAAATTATTCATTGACACAGGAAGAAGAATTACGCGAGGGAAATAGAGAAATCTCCAAGATAACCGAGAGGTTAATCAAGCTGGAGGACTCATCACAGAACCTGATTGATGCCGTGAACACGATTAACGAAGAAACTGAAAAACGAATCAAAGCCTTAATGACATTGAGCAACGAACTGATGAATTCTTTCGAACAGACTCTCGGGAGGCGGAAATAACGATATGTATGTGATTGGCACTGCCGGTCACGTTGATCATGGAAAATCTGCTCTCGTGAAAGCGTTGACGGGTACCGACCCTGACCGCTTACGTGAGGAAAAACAAAGGCAAATGACCATTGAACTGGGATTTGCCTTTTTCAATACTACTAATGGAGAAGAAGTTGGAATTATTGACGTTCCTGGTCATCGGGATTTCATCGAGAATATGCTGGCCGGGGTAGGGGGTATCAATGCAGTATTGCTTGTCATTGCAGCGGATGAAGGGGTAATGCCCCAAACCAGAGAGCATCTGGCAATCATTGATTTATTAAAAATTTCTACTGGTATTGTGGTTCTAACAAAATCCGATCTGATCGACGAACCGGATTGGTTCGAGATGGTTGAAGCCGATATCAGGAAACTCTTAAAGGGTACTGTGCTGGAGGATAGACCGATTGTGCGGGTTTCTTCTTTAACAGGCGCCGGGATCGATCGATTAAGAAGCGAAATTGAAAGAATGCTTACCCATATTCCATCCTCACCAGATTCCGGAAGGCCACGGCTGCCGGTCGATCGTGTTTTCTCCATCCAGGGTTTTGGAACGGTGGTGACTGGAACTTTATCAGGTGGTACGCTTCGCGTGGAAGATACGGTGGAGATCCTTCCTTCAAAAACGATAGCGCGAATCCGTGGCCTGCAGACTCATAACAGAAAAGAAACGATTGTGCTGCCAGGAAGCCGAACCGCAATCAATCTCTCAGGAGTGACCCGTAATGAAATAAAAAGGGGAGATGTAATCACGATTCCGGGGTTATTCAAACCAACGCGCAGGATTGATGCCCAGGTAGAGGTGTTGCCAGACGCTTCAACGGTTATTCGTCATAATGATCTCGTTAAAATTTACCTTGCGGCATCTGAAAGCGTTGGACGCATCCGTTTACTGGAAAAGGAAAGGATCGATGCGGGTTGCAGTGGCTGGGTTCAGGTGGAATTTGAGACTGAAGTGGTTGCTGAAAAAGGTGACCGTTTCATTTTTCGGCGTATGTCACCAGCTGAAACACTTGGTGGTGGGGTCGTTGTAAATCCTGATCCGGTAAGGCGTTATAAACTCAATGACCCGGCGATTATTTCATATTTAGAAGCGAGACTGCAGCCATCAGGTAATGATATTTTGTTTAACTTCATTGAGGATACCGGGTTTGTGAGCATGACTGAATTGCGTCGTGCGAAAGGGATATCGGGTGATGCCATCGATTCCGATTTGCATGATTTAGAAATACAAAAGAAGGTCATTTCACTTACTGATAAATCAGATGTCTGGTTTCTGACATCGGAAAACTGGAACCGGATGACTCAAAAGTTGGTCAATATATTGTCAGAGTGGCATGCCAGGTTTCCCCTAAGGCCCGGAATAACAATTGATGAAATGAAACGCCGAACAGGCATCAAGGATGAAATCATCCAAAGTTGTGTCTTTCGGTGGATATCAGATGGAACGATTCGCCAGGTTGCTCAATATCTCGCATTGCCCGATTTCTCTATCAAATATTCACCCTCTCAGTCCAAAAAACTGGAGGCTTTTGAGACACTGATCCGTGAAAAACCATTCAACCCCCCGAGTGTTTCTGAAATACAAGAAATGCTTGGGTCTGATTTATATCAATCTTTAATTGATCAAGGAAAACTTGTGCAAATCACTGCAGATGTCGCTTTTCGAGATGTTGAATACCATCAGATGATTGAATATGTGTTATCAACCTGTAAAGAGGGAAACAGTCTTACCGTTGCGACTTTCAGGGACCATTTCGCATCGAGCAGAAAATATTCGCTGGCTTTTTTGGAACACCTTGATCAAAAGGGGATCACGGAACGGATTGGAGAAGTCAGACGATTAAAGGTAGTGAAATCGGGTATCCCATAAGTTTCCATATCCATTGACAGGTTTACTCGTACACCTTATAATAGCGTCTGCCTTTCATCCGGGAGGAAAAGCTTCCTGGGTAAATAAATTCCAACTTCCCCGCACACTGGCGTGATTTCGCGCGAGGAACCGGTGAAGTGAAGATTGGAGAATCTAAAAATGAAATATGCAATACTGGAATCTGGCGGCAAGCAGTACAAAGCCGTCGAAGGGGCTACAATTGATGTAGACCTTATGGATGTTGAAGTTGGCCAGCCGGTCAACCTGGAAGATGTTCTGCTGGTAGTTGAAGACGAGAACGTTCATGTTGGGACTCCCTCGATCAAGGGTGCAATGGTAACCACGTCAGTAGTCGACCATATTAAAGGTCCGAAAGTTTTTACCTTTAAGTATTCACCCAAAAAGAGAATTCGCGTAAAAACCGGACACCGCCAGCAATACACTCGATTAAAAATCGAATCAATTCGTGTGGAGTAGGAAAAATGGCACATAAAAAAGGTGGTGGCTCAAGTCGAAACGGCCGCGACAGCAATGCACAGCGGCTTGGTGTAAAGAAATTTGCCGGCGAGGCAGTGCTGTCTGGCAACATTCTCGTCCGTCAGCGCGGAACGAAAATCAAACCCGGACTCAATGTCAAAGTAGGCACTGACGATACATTATTTGCAGTCGCTCAGGGTATTGTTGAATATGAGACTCTGCCAAACGGGCAGAAACGGGTTAATGTAAAACCCGCTGTCTCCGAATAATTATATTTTTTACAAATCCGTCTATTAAGACAATTGTAAAAAGCACACAGGAAGGTCAGCGAGAATGAAAAAAGGTATTCACCCCACATACTATCCGGATGCCAAGGTAATTTGCTCATGTGGCAACACCTGGACTACCGGTTCCACCAGGAAAGAAATCCATACAGAAGTTTGCTCAAAATGCCATCCATTCTTTACCGGACAGCAGCAACGCATTATCGACATCGAAGGCCAGGTTGATCGCTTCTACAAGAAGCTGCAGGCTCGCCAGGACTATGTTGAAGAGAAAAAAGCCAAGGCGGCAGCTCGTGTTTCACCTGAACGTTCGGTTAAAGAAATCGGACTTCCCCCACGCGCAACTGAAGCATTAGAAAAAGCCGGCCTCATGAATGTTGGTCAGGTTTTAGAAAAGCTTTCTGAAGGTGAAGCCGCGTTATTAGCGATCGAAGGGTTTGGTCGTAAATCCTTGATCGATATGAAGAAAAACCTGCGTCAGATGGGCTACACCCTTCCATCCGCCGCTGAGGAGATCGTGGTTTAATTCGAATTTGATTGACTGACCTCTGGCCTTATTAAAGACCAGAGGTCTTTTTATTAGTTGAAGGGGATATTCGACTTTATTTAAGGTAGAATGAGGGTAATATTCTTGAGGAGGAGTGTGCATGAAAGAAAAAACCGGCAGCATTGAAGTAATATGCGGATCGATGTTTTGTGGAAAAACAGATGAGCTAATTCGCCGACTTCGCAGGGCAACGATCGCCAGGCAAAAGGTACAGGTTTTTAAACCGGCAATCGATAATCGTTTTGACCTAGAAAAAGTTACTTCACATGCAGGTTCAGCTTTTGACGCGACTCCTGTCTCAGATTCAGAAGAAATCATCAAGCGACTTGATCCTCAAACTACTGTTGTAGGTATTGATGAGGCACAATTCTTTGACCCAATGCTCGTCGAGGTTGTAGAAACGCTGGCTAACCGTGGTTTACGTGTTATTGTGGCTGGCCTGGATATGAATTTCAAAGGTGAGCCTTTTGGATGTATGCCGTTGATTATGTCGCGCGCAGAAAAAGTGGAAAAATTGCAGGCGATCTGTATGATCTGTGGTGAACCTGCAAGTCGAACTCAACGACTGGTGAACGGAAAACCAGCTCGCTACGATGATCCAGTGATTATTGTGGGTGCTTCTGAAATGTATGAAGCGCGATGTCGTTTACATCATGAAGTTCCGAGGGATTGATGAAAATGAGGAGCAAATATGCAAGACTATCATGATTTTCTCGGCGAAATATTAATTTCCTCGGAAGATCTTCAGCGCAGGATTGCTGAATTGGGTGAACAGATCAGTAAAGACTACACCGGAAAAGGAGAATTGCTGTTAATTTGCATCTTACGCGGTGGAGTGCTGTTCCTGACAGATTTAATGCGCCAAATTTCGATTCCTCATGCGATTGAATTTATGGCTGTATCTTCGTATGGAGTTGGTGGACGCCAATCCACTGGTCAGATTCGCATTTCTCTCGACCTAAACGTCGATATCTTTAACAAGCATGTTCTGATTGTGGAAGATATTATTGACAGCGGGCATACCCTCGCCGCCATTCTTGAACTCCTCTCCACAAGAAAACCCGCAAGCCTGAATGTGTGCACCCTACTGGATAAGGCCGAACGCCGAGAGGTGGAAGTGCCTATCAAGTATTGTGGGTTTAAGATTCCAAATAAATTTGTTTTTGGCTATGGTTTGGATATTGATGATTATTATCGTAATCTGCCATTTATTGGTGTTGTCGACCTGAACAGATATAACCCCGGTTAATAGGTTCTTAAGTGCAATTTCCTGAACTCGTGCTCAAGATCAAAGAGTATGTTCCAGAAGGAGAACATCTCTACCTGGTTGGCGGAGCCATCCGTGATGCGCTGCTTGGATTTCCGAGCAAGGATTTTGACTTTGTTTGCTCCTCAAATCCGCGTGCGATCGCTCGGAAATTTGCAGATCGCCACCATGCCGCATTCTACATGCTTGACGAGGAACGCAACACGTGCCGGGTAATCATCGATCCCAAACTCCCTCAACGGATGATCTTTGATTTTTCGCAGATAAGGGGAGACTCGATCATCGATGATCTCATGGAACGCGATTTTACGATCAATGCCATGGCTGTTGATATCGAAACTCCTGATCAAATTATTGATCCAAGTCATGGGGGAAGAGATCTGCAGCAAAAACGCTTGAAACTGGTGCGAAATTCCTCAATTGCTGATGACCCGGTACGCGCCATCCGCAGCATTCGTTATGCGGTAAACCTTGATTTATCGATTGACCCTGAAACTGTGAATTTGATTCGATTAGGCAGCAAAGGTCTGGTCAGGGTTTCTAAAGAACGCAAACGCGACGAAATATTCAAAATCCTTGAGGGTAATCGCATAGGCGCAGCAGCGCAATTAATGGAAAAATTTTCCATTTTTGAAAATTCAAATATTCAGCCCGTAAGTGATTTCAAATCGGGATGTAGGTGCTCAGAAGTTCTTGATCAAATGATCGCGTTGCTTTGTGGCAGAAGTACAGCTGACAAGAATGCTTCATTTTATAAGGTGTCTCTGCTGCTGCGATTGGGTAGATTCAAGGAAAGCCTAGAAGAACATTTCTACCAAAAAAAAATGACGGGTAGAAACCGGAAAAGTTTATT
Organism: Anaerolineaceae bacterium; assembly: GCA_034429135.1. Taxonomy (GTDB): domain Bacteria; phylum Chloroflexota; class Anaerolineae; order Anaerolineales; family Anaerolineaceae; genus UBA6107. Next base: position 45,581 of record DAOUGR010000047.1, read on the forward strand.
GATGCTCGCTATGGTCATGAAGATAAATCATGATGAGCAAGTAAACGAATTAAGCAACCAACTTGCCCTTTCTAGTGACGAATGGTCGATCTTACACACGCTTGCGGGGCAAATGAGTTATCAGCATGAGTATTGGCAAGATCGGCAAAACTTTGATCGAAGGTCTATTTATCGTTATTTTCATCAGAATGGTGATGTGGGTGTTGATCTGGCGTTCATTGCGCTTGCAACCTACGCTTCACGTGTTGGGGGCGAATTTATCCAACTGGAATGGTTAAGATTGCTTGAGAATTGCGAAGTCTTGTTACAGGCATGGTATAGTCAGCCAGAGATCATCAATCCAAAACCTTTCCTCAATGGGAATGATCTTATGTTTCATTTTGATCTGAATCCCGGCCCAATGCTTGGAGAAATTATTGAAGAAATGAAAGAAGAACAAGCAGCAGGTAACATCCAAAGTAAAGAAGATGCCATCGATTGGATTGATTTTCGATTGCTTCGGAACTCTTTAAAAAAATAGCCTCAGCTGAGGCTTCTACTAAGCAATTTGTGGTGTGACTGTTATCTGTGTCGGCTGACCACTTGATTTTTTTCGACGCATGAGATTATTAATATGTGCGAGCAAAGTCTCTCTGGGAACAGGTTTGATTAAATAATCATCTGCTCCCATATCAAGCGTCTTGGCAACGATACCTGGATTATCAAAAACAGATAAGATCAAGATGGGTACGGAACTGAACTCACGAATTTGAGACGTAATTATCCAGCCATCTTGCTCAAGTGTCATCAGGTCGATTAAGACAATATCGGGATTGGTTCGTTTAATTAATACCAATCCATCCATACCATTATCAACACATTGAATGGTGGCCTGCGTTGGGGTAAGCATCAACAGCAATAAGTCAGTTGTGGATGGATCATCGTTAATAATCAGGATCTTCATTCAAGACTCCGATGGCATTTTCCTTTCTGCTATTATCAACCAGAAATGCGTTATTTTACCTTTCAATAGATTTACAGAAAGGTTATTAACTTGAATACTGAACTCAGTTATGAAGTTGTGATGATTGGAACTGGAAGAAAGGTCATTCATTTTTTTATTCTGTGGTAAAATTCATCAATTTGGTTTTAAATTTCCCCGCAAAAGCGGGTTATCAGCAATTTATTTGTCTGGAGGACAATATGGTCGAAAAGAAATGGGTTTACCTGTTCAGTGAAATCAAAGAGGCAGAGCAATATGTTGGCGGTGATTGGGAAGCCGTGCGTGGTCTTCTGGGTGGAAAAGGAGCGAATCTTGCCGAGATGGTCAGGATTGGCCTACCAGTTCCTCCTGGATTTACGGTAACAACCGAAGCATGCAACGCCTACCAGGAAAAAAAGGTATTTCCTGCCGGTTTATGGGACCAGATGCTTGATTCATTGAAAAAGGTAGAGGCTGAGACCGGAAAGAAATTTGGTTCAGCAGAAAATCCTTTGCTTGTTTCCTGCCGCTCTGGAGCAAAGTTCTCAATGCCTGGCATGATGGACACCGTTTTGAACATTGGTCTCAATGATGAAACAGCGAAGGGCATGGTTGCCCTGACCAAGAATGAACGTTTTGTTTATGACTCATACCGCCGCTTGATTCAGATGTTTGGATCGGTTGTGTTGGGAATCGATGACGAGGCTTATGAGGAACCATTGCGTGCGGCAAAAACAGCCAAGGGAGTTCAAGCTGATACAGAATTGACTGCAGCTGATTTGAAAGAGCTGATCGAAGTTTTTAAATCGGTAACCAAAGAACGCGCAGGAATTGAATTCCCACAGGATCCGTTCGAACAACTGAAACTGGCAACCGAAGCGGTTTTTAAATCCTGGAATGGAAAGCGAGCCGTGGATTACCGCCGTGCTACCAATATTCCTGATGACCTTGGAACGGCTGTGAACATTGTCACCATGGTATTTGGCAACATGGGCAACGATTCAGGAACTGGAGTTGCCTTTACCCGCAACCCGTCAACTGGTGAACGAGTATTATATGGCGACTATCTGCTGAATGCGCAGGGTGAGGATGTTGTTGCTGGCATTCGCAACACTGAAAAAATTGAAACACTCGGCCGCGATTTACCCGAGGCGAACAAACAGTTCCTCGAGATTGTAAAAAAGCTCGAACTGCATTATCGCGATATGCAGGATGTTGAATTCACAATCGAGCGTGGTCGATTATGGATGTTGCAGTGTCGAAATGGCAAACGAACCGCGCTTGCGGCAGTTAAAATTGCTGTGGATATGGTCAACGAGGGTTTGATCAGCAAAGAAGAAGCCGTTATGCGTATCACCCCTAACGATGTGGATACTCTTCTTCACCCACAATTTTCTGCAGAAACCAAAAGGCTCGCCCGAAAAGAGGGAAGGTTCTATGCCAGTGGTGTTAACGCTTCTCCGGGTGCTGCTGTAGGTCAAATTTATTTTGATGCTGACCTTACCGAAAAGAAATCCAAAGAAGAAAAACAACAAACCATCATGGTGCGGCCTTTCACAAAACCCGATGATGTTCATGGGATGCTTGCTGCTCAGGGAATTCTAACCAGTGAGGGCGGTGCCACCTCGCATGCAGCCGTGGTTGCCAGGCAGTTTGGCGTGCCTTGTATCGTTGGCGCTGCCTCTGTTCACATTGATCTCGATAAACGTGAGATGAGTGTGGATGGAAAGATTGTCAAGGAAGGTGAATGGATCTCGATCGATGGCACTACCGGAGAAGTTTTCATTGGAAAGCTTGCTCTTACTACTCCGAAATTTGAAGAACAGAAAGATCTGCTCAAATTGTTAGATTGGGCTGATGAAATTTGTGAAACCAAAGGCATCCGGCAATCGCCTGAGGGTTGGCCAACCACCGGTTTGCAGGTATGGGCAAACGCAGATTATCCAAAGGATGCTCAACGCGCACGCTCTTACGGAGCCAAAGGAATTGGTCTATGCCGCACAGAGCACATGTTCTTTGAATTGGAACGCCTGCCGATTGTGCAGCGGATGATTCTGGCGAAAACCAGCGAGGAACGGACCGCGGCTTTAAACGAACTACTTCCGACCCAAAGAAAAGACTTCGAAGGTTTGTTTGAAGCGATGAACGGTTATCCGGTCATTATCCGTCTGATTGACCCGCCGCTGCATGAATTTCTGCCTTCTGCTGAAGAACTGCAGGCAAAAATTATTGCACTGAGGTTGAGCGGTGAAGGACTCTCAAGTTATGTTTTAGGCCGCAGCGAACTTAAAGAAATCACTGAACTTAACCAGATCATGAATGCAGTGCATAGCATGCATGAGAGTAACCCGATGATGGGCTTGCGAGGTGTAAGATTGAGCATTGCAATGCCTGAAATTGTTGAAATGCAGGTGAGAGCAATTTTTGAGGCTGCAGCAAATGTTACACAACGCGGAATGGATGTTAAACCTGAAGTCATGATTCCACTGACCGGTCATGTCAACGAGCTCAAGTGGATCCAGCCAAGGTTAGAACGCATTGCTAAACAAGTTATGGAAGAGAAAAAGGTTAAATTCAACTATAAATTCGGTACCATGATCGAAATCCCGCGGGCAGCTGTTACTGCTGCTGAGATTGCAAGTGTTGCCGAGTTCTTCTCCTTCGGTACCAATGACCTGACACAGATGACTTATGGTTACAGCCGCGATGATGCTGAACGCGGATTCCTTGTCAAGTATGTCGAAGAAGGTATTCTTCCCAAGAATCCTTTCCAAACGCTTGACCAGGATGGCGTTGGCAGATTGATGAAGATTGCAGTCGAAGAAGGCCGGTCAAAACGCGTCAATCTTGAAGTTGGCATCTGTGGTGAACACGGTGGTGATCCGGCATCCATTGAATTTTGTCACCGGGTTGGTAATAATTACGTTTCCTGTTCACCGTTCCGCGTTCCTGTTGCAAGACTTGCTGCTGCTCAGGCTGCCTTGAAAAATCGCAAAAAGTAATCGAACGTATTAATCAAAAGCACCCCGCTGCAATACCAACGGGGTGCTTTTGATTGGATGAAATTGCTTTTATGGATGCGTGTAGAGGGATTTATAAACCGCATAATTCTCCGCTATATAGCGGATGTAATCACGGGTTTCATCAAATCGGATCACCTCCAACAGCAAATCCGGGTCGCCTCCCGCAAGCTCCCACCATACCAGGTTGTTACCATCCCCAGCGTTATAAGAAGAGAGAGCTGAAGGAATGCTTCCATTATATTTATCGATCCACATTTTCAGGTAATGAGCACCCAGGCGAATGTTAATGATCGGACGGTCAAGATCATCCACCGTAAAATTTTCAGGCCAGTTGAAGTTGCTCGCAATATATTCGCCTGTGTCGTTGGTAATCTGCATTAATCCTCGCGCTCCTGCAGTAGATGCAATGCTTGCGTCGAAGAGGCTTTCTTGACGGATAATACTGAAGAGCAGAAGGGGGTCAATTTTATGCTCATATGCAGCTGCAACCACAATGTCACGATAAAAAATTCCATATCGAATATAGCTCAAATACTTTGGGGCAGAATCGAGCATGGTTGCCGGTGATAGACCTACCAGATCCAGAATTTGCCGACTGGAAAGGGCTGCTGTCTGGTAAAAACCCAAATCCACCATATGATTCATCAAGCGGTAGGTATTAAGGGCATCCCCTTTTAATTCGTTACGGAGTTTTTCAAATTCAGTCCGTGCCTGGTCACGCATGCCCAATTGCCAATAGAGTTCACCACGCTGAAATAACGGATTACTGGCCAGATCGGCAACCGTTTTCAAGTCTACAGAAGGATCAATATTAAATGTTGATCGAAGCCAGTCATCAGCATCTTCACGGGTTCCCTCAAGATCGATAGAAAGGTCTATAAACTGTGAAACGGGGAATGGATTTTGGCCTGCAAGCACTTCTTTTGCCCTGATGCTGTAGTAACCAGTCGGATCTGCTGAGGCTGCCTGTTGAAAATAATTAATTGCCTCATCTTTTTTATTTTGTTTTTCGAGGCACTTGGCGACCCAAAAATTTGTGGCGGCTTGTTCTTCGGTAGAGTTAGCCAGCACAAGCAATCGCTGGAAGATGATCTGTGCGCCCTGGTAATTTTGCAGTCTATAGGTGACTATCCCTGATTTGAACATCGCATTGTAAGATTCTTCAGAAGAAGGGTATTCATTGAAGACCCTTTGCCAGGTTTCAGCAGCTTTTGTTAAATAACCGCCAATTTCGAATATATTGCCAGCAGTGTATAAGTAAGAAGCAGATTTAGGTGAGTCGGGGTATCGTGCCACGTATTGAAGAAGTGTGTTGGTGGCGCTTTCATAATCTTCGAGGTAACGCCATTGAGAACTGGATTTTTCAAGGTATGCCTGCGCAAGGTATTGATCGGTTGGGTGTCCATTAATCAATTGATCCCATTCAGCAATCTCACCGGTGTAGTCTCCCATTTTCCAAAGGCTGAGGGCTTTATAGTAGTGTGGTGTACCGTCGTGATCAGGATATTGGTTCATATAATTGTCGAATGCCGATACGGCCTGACCATAGGAACCAGCATAATAATCGACAATACCGCGCATCAAAGGGTTCACCGGTTGATTTGCTTCTACTAGAGCAACCAGCCCCGAGAAAGTATCGTAATAGATTGGATATTGGATGACCGAGTCTTGAAAGCGCGCATAAGCCTGTTCAGGCATATTGAGTTTGAGATAAATCTGACCAAGAAGGAGATTTACCTGGGCTTTAATATAATCCGTGGAGCTCGACTCATACAATGCAAGATAACGCGAGATTGCATCTGCATCGTCTCCGGCGGCTGATGCTGCCCGGGCTACCTTGATTGAAAGCGCTTCAGACCTCTCGGGCAAAGCTTTTTCCACCGACCTTAAATAAATGTTTTTTGCCGCTGCATAATCTCCTGCCTGCATTAACGCGTCACCTTGCATTTCAAGGATCTCGCTATCAAGAGGACCTGGGAGCGCATTCAGGTAATTTTGATATGCATCTGCGGCAAGGCGATATTCACCCAATCCTTCGTAGGCTTTTGCGAGGAAAAAGTAAGCCCGGTTGCGGGTATCGCCTTCAGAGAAATTGGTCAGCAGCCAGGTGAGTTGATCCACTGCACCGCGGTAATCTTTTTGCAACAGTAAAATTCGCCCGACACCCAGTTGTGCAACAGCAATGATCTCTGGATCAGTCGATTGTGAACGAGCCTGCCAGAATTCATTCAAAGCTGCGTCATAATCACCATTCAGGATATCTTGTTCTCCGAGTGTGACGCGTGCTGCGGGTAGTGGCGTGGAAGTGATGGTGGGGGTGGGTGACGACATTGGGGTGTTCTCGTCAAAAGGATTGATGTCAATTCCGTCACCATTCTTTATAAAAGGCAGATTGCATGAAACGAGAAGGATTAGCAGAAGGAGAAAAGTTGCTATTAATCGCTTTTTCATTTTTTATTTGCCAGATGTTCTTTGTCTATATCATCCTTGTTTTTAGAATTCTACCGGACTTTCCGCGAAAAAGCACAAACAATTTTTCGATCTCAAGAGATATTGAAGAATTGTAATTTCAATTTCTGCTGCAACAGGTAACCGGGTATGGAATGATTTATATTGTCATTCTAAATAAACCATGTTAAACTAGGGTGGAAGGAACGCTCTCCAAAGGGAGCGTTTTTTGGTGAAATGCGCACGATCGAGTGGCTCTCTGAATCGAATACTGTTCGTTTGATTGATCAGCGCCAGCTGCCTGCCAGATTGGATTACATTATTTGTTCCTCTGCGTCTGAGATGGCAGAAGCGATTCGGACAATGGCGATTCGTGGTGCTCCTGCGTTAGGAGTAGCAGGAGCATTTGGTGTTGCTCTCGATGCGATGAACGGTGATTTCAGCACAATTCGTGAAATGAAAACACGGTTACAGGAATCCGCAAATCTGCTGGAGCAATCGCGGCCAACCGCCATCAATCTGGCATGGGGTGTTAGCAGGATCATGTCGGTGCTTGAGTGTCAAACTTCAATCAGCGAGGCCCAGCAACGAATTCTATCTGAAGCGTTGGCGATTGCCGAAGAGGACGTGCAGACGAACTTTCTCCTCGCAAAAAATGGTGCGAGTTTAATTGACGATGGAGATACGATCATCCATCATTGCAATACGGGGTCTTTGGCTGTTGTCGATTGGGGCACCGCACTTGGAGCGATCCGCTTTGCACATGAACAGGGTAAGAAAGTACACGTATTGGTGGATGAAACTCGACCAAGGCTTCAGGGTTCACGACTGACCGCCTGGGAACTTGACCAATACCATATTCCTTACGAAATCATTACTGATAATGCCGCAGGCTATTTCCTCCAGAGTGGAAGAGTTCAAAAGGTATTCTTTGGTGCAGACCGGGTTGCTGCCAACGGTGATGTGGTCAACAAGATTGGCACATACATGTTAAGCCTGGCTGCACATGCCAACCGGGTTCCGGTTATTTGCGTCTTTCCCATCTCAACATTGGATTTAAACATCAACAGCGGATTTCAGGTAAATATCGAACACCGCGATCCACAAGAAGTATTAGGGTTAAGGTACCAGGGTGAAGTCATTGCACCTGAAAATGCAAGTGCATTAAACCCGGCATTTGATGTTACGCCGAATGAGCTGATTTCTGCCTGGGTGACTGAACACGGCGTCATTCGCCCTCCTTTTGCACAGAATCTGACGAGTTTGCGTTTATAATTACGGATTGGATGGATTATCAATGTCTATTGTTATTACAGGATCAGTAGCTTACGATTACTTAATGACCTTTCCAGGTTATTTCAGGCAAAATATCATTCCGGATAAACTGGATAAGATCAGCCTCTCGTTCCTTGTCGATAATATGACCAGGCAGCGCGGAGGCTGCGCACCAAATATCGCATATTCCATGGCGCTGCTGGGTGAAAAACCAAAAGTGCTTGCCACAGTTGGAGTCGATTTTGGTGAGTATCGCCAATGGATGGAGTCTATTGGCATTGATGCTACCTATATTCGAGAAATCCCTGAAAAATATACCGCATCGTTTTTTGTAAACACTGATCTTGAAAACAACCAGATTGCCAGTTTTTATAGTGGAGCGATGGCAGATGCTGCGCAACTTTCGATCGCAGAAATTCGCAAAGGAGAGGTTGATTACGTGGTTATCTCTCCGAATGCTCCAGACGCCATGAAGAAATATACAGAGGAATGTATTCAGCTGGGCATTCCTTATCTTTTTGATCCTTCTCAGCAGGTTGCGCGCAATCCGCATGACGATTTACGTGAAGGTGTGGAAGGCGCACACGCTCTGTTCTGTAATGAGTATGAATTTGAGTTACTACAAAAGCACACAGGGCTTTCTGCTAAAAAAATTGAACAATTTGTCAAACTGCTGGTCATAACCCGGGGGGAGAATGGTGCAATGATCAAAGCGGATAGCAAGGAATACCAAATTCCAATTGTACCCGCGGTACGGGTTGCAGATCCAACAGGTGTGGGTGATGCATTCAGAGGGGGGTTCCTGCGCGGTTTTCGCCTGGGACTTGACCTGCAAACCTGTGGCCAGATGGGTGCGTTATCTGCTACCTACTGTTTGGAACAAAAAGGCACGACCAATCACTCTTACACCCCGCTCGAATACATCAGTCGCTACCGCGAAAATTTTGATGATGACGGCGCGTTGGATATTTTGATCTAAATTTTGGAGGTTTTATGCCGAACTATGACGTAAAGAATATTGACCTGGCGGAAGGTGGCCGATTAAAGATCGAGTGGGCGGAGCGAGAAATGCCCGTACTGCGCCAGATCAAGGAGCGTTTTGCAAAAGAACAGCCGCTCAAAGGGTTACGCATCTCCGCATGTTTGCATGTGACCACTGAGACTGCCAACCTGATGAAAACATTGCAGGCTGGTGGCGCGGATGTTGTGCTGACCGCTTCAAATCCACTTTCAACGCAGGATGAAGTTGCAGCGTCTCTCGTCTCTCATGAAGAGATCCCTGTCTTTGCCATCAAGGGTGAAGACAATGTGACTTATTACAAGCACATTAACGCCGCCCTTGATCATCAACCTCATTTCACCATGGATGATGGGGCTGATCTGGTGAACGTACTGCATCAGAAACGTCGCGAACTACTTCCGGGGGTCATTGCAGGAACCGAAGAAACAACCACCGGAGTGATTCGACTGCACGCCATGGCGGCAGACAAGGCTTTGAATTATCCGATCGTCGCCATTAATGATGCATTGACCAAGCACTTCTTTGACAATCGTTACGGAACAGGGCAATCGACGATCGATGGCATTGTAAGAGCGACAAATGTTCTTCTGGCGGGAAAGGTCTTCGTTGTCGCTGGATATGGCTGGTGTGGACGTGGGCTTGCATCGCGCGCACGCGGAATGGGCGCAAACGTGATTGTCACAGAAGTTGATCCATTGAAAGCTCTTGAAGCGGTGATGGATGGATTTACGGTGATGCCGATGAGAGAAGCAGCGAGAATCGGCGACATCTTCGTCACTTTGACAGGGGATATCAATGTAATCGATGTTCACCATTTTGAGGTGATGAAAGATGGGGCCATCGTAGCCAACTCCGGTCACTTCAATGTCGAAATCAATATTCCTGGCCTCGAAGAAATGTCGAAATCCAAGAGAATTGTCCGCCCGTTTGTGGATGAATACGTGACCAAGAATGGCCGCAGAATTTTCATTCTGGGTGAAGGCCGATTGATCAACCTGGCTTCTGCTGAAGGTCACCCGGCTTCTGTGATGGATATGTCGTTTGCCAACCAGGCTTTGACCCTGGAATATCTATCGAAAAATGCGGATAAACTTGAAAAACGTGTATATTCCGTACCAGAAGAGATCGACAAGAAGATTGCAGAATTGAAACTCGCAGCGATGGGGGTTTCGATCGATACCCTTACACCTGAACAGGTGAAGTACCTCGCCTCCTGGCAGGAAGGCACATAAGCCGATTGGTGTGATGAGAATTTGGACGGAGCCAGAATGGCTCCGTCTTTTTGATCTGGGGATTAATCAGCGGTGATTGCCATGTATCCTAGCACCGACCAGGATCCAAGAAATGCGCTATTGGAGCGCCAGTAGACATATTGGTTGTCAACCAGGGTAACACCATATTCATCGTATCCAACCACAATCGCAGTATGTTCATTATGGGCTACGGTTACTGTTTCACCTTCGGAGGTGGTATAGCTAACAGGGTATCCAGACCAAACGTTTCCAATTACCCAAACAATTACCGGGTTTCCACCAGCAATCTGGCGCTTTAATTCTTCAAAGGAATATCCTTTTCGAGCAGTTGCAGCCAGGCCATAACCCCGCAGCACTCGGGCTACTGGTGAGGCATGGACGCCGTAGGATTCTGGTGGAATTTGACCGATAGGATCATCGACATCACCAACAAAACCGATTTCAGGGTTATCTGAAATAGGAAGTTGAGCCAAAAAATCGGCCTCACTAATCGACACACCATAATACCTTGCCCAATCTACCGCAGAGCGAGCCTCGCATGAGAGATTATGGTTTTGTGCGTAGCCTACAAGACCAGAAATTTCAGCGGAGGATGGGATCCCGTCAACCGGAGGAATTGTGGGTTGAGGCGGGTTTGTTGGTTGCGGTGTGCTCGTTGGCAAGGGTGATGCGGTAAATGTTGCCGTTGGCTTTGGGGTGTTTGTTGCGGTGGGGGTGGGAGTATCTGTGGGTAGAGGCTGAAATGGTGTTAATGTAATAGTGGATGACACGGAAGGATCATAAAGCGCAAAAGTGCTGGTCGGTGAAGCCTGATCCAAGGGTGCGGCAAAACCAATCGAAATGCCGGGCATGAGGGCGGTCAAGAGCAAAGCAAACACGCCAATCGCGCAAACGAGCAAAATGTAGAAAAGCCAGCGCACACTCTTATTTAACCGGTTCATGCTGAAAAATTGTAGACCACTCAGGGATTAATAACGGTGATTTCTACCGAAAACCATTCACCAAAGGGTTGATCATTTGAGTCGAAAGCGCGCCAGGTGCCAGAATATTTTCCTGGATCAGAGGGAGCCGTAATGGTGATGCTGATTGTAGCTTCAGCTCCATTCCGTGCGGGAATGAGGGATTGAGGTGATGAAGCTCCAAGGCTCTCACCAGACACCAAACGAATGGAATAAGTCTCGTTCCAGTTGCAGGTACCACTGTTTTTGACTTTCCATTCCTTACTCATGATTGTACCCGGATTGACCTGGGTTCCATCTGGAATTGTTAGATCTTCAAGGAAAAGAAGATCGTTGGTGCAATTGGCAGCTTGTACCGATTGCTGGGTTGCTTGTTCATCCACCAGCACTGGAATCGTTGGAGTTGGCAGCATGGGAGGAGCCTTAAAGGGTGCTGATTGTGCATCCGCAGGGAGTTCGCGTGATGGAGGGAACGAACGACATCCTGCTATCATGAATGCAAACAAGATGCCGATGAGTACAACTCTACCAACGATGGCTGGTGCAGAAGATCGTGACATTGATTCTAATTATTCATCGCCTGTAGGTGTATCGTCGTCCGCGCTCCCGACAAGATTGAAGGCATATTCTCCGCCCATTGCTCGCTGGCGAACCACATTTTCGATCTCATCACAGAGGTCGATGTTCTGACGCAGGAATTCTTTGGCGTTCTCTCGGCCTTGACCAAGCCGTATGTCTCCGTAAGAGAAGAAAGCTCCGCGCTTGGTTACCACGTCCATGGCAGCAGCCAGGTCGATGATATCGCCTTCTTTCGAAATTCCTTCGTTATACATGATGTCGAACTCAGCAGTGCGAAAAGGTGGCGCAACTTTATTTTTCACTACGCGTACACGGGTGCGATTGCCAACAATTTCGGAACCCATTTTGATTGATTGAATGCGACGCGTATCCAGGCGGACGGAAGCATAAAATTTCAATGCTAAACCACCCGGGGTGGTTTCGGGGTTACCGAACATCACGCCGATCTTTTGGCGCAGCTGGTTGGTAAAGATGACCGCAGTTTTCGTTTGATTAATTGCCCCTGATAATTTACGCAGTGCCTGTGACATCAAGCGTGCCTGCATACCCATGCTGGCATCACCCATATCTCCTTCGATTTCAGCGCGCGGCACGAGCGCTGCGACTGAGTCGATGATCACCAAATCAACGGCACCAGATCTGACGAGGGTTTCAGCGATCTCAAGAGCCTGTTCGCCCATATCTGGCTGCGAAACAAGCAGGCTTTCGACATCGACACCAAGTTTTGCGGCATAAGCTGGATCAAGAGCATGTTCCATGTCGATGAACGCCACTGTACCGCCAAGTTTTTGAGCTTCAGCAGCAATGTGCAGACAAAGCGTCGTTTTGCCTGAAGATTCTGGGCCAAAGATCTCTGTGATCCTTCCACGGGGGATTCCACCTACACCAAGCGCGATATCTAACGAAAGAGAACCAGTGGGAATCACTTCGATTCCCAACTGATGGGCTTCTCCGAGGCGCATGATGGAGCCTTCACCATAGCGTTTGACGATGTCGCCAAGGGCTTTATCAAGAACTGCGCGCTTGGCCTCACTCATGGGTTCACTTCGATCAAACTGGTTGTACTCATTTGGGTTAACGGGTTTCTTGGCCATCAGTTCTCTCCTGGTCCTTATTTAAGATGAGTTTATTATAGTATGGATTCGTATTTGGCTTAAAGATGGAAAACGAATCAAAACGAATCAGAAAGGATCACATAAAAAAAGAATCAAATGAATAGAATATATGTCCTATTTCTTATTATAAACCATGTGTCAAGCGTTTGAAAAGGGTTCTAATAATATCTTCCTTAAAAATGGTTTGACATTCGTTGCTTGCATCATATAATCAATTTTAGATCGTTATAAATAATTGTCCTAAGCGCAGTTTATTTTCAAGAACCATAGGAGGGATGATGAGTCGTCATCTAGAGAAGGCTAATCTTGAATCTGTCGGGGTTGTTTTATTTATAATGGCGCTGTTTTTGTCGTTATTCTTTCTTACAGCTCAACCAACACTGGCACAGGGGCTGGAGCCAGTTCTTGTCACTGCCACCAGGCAGTTTTCCGATTGTAGTCCAGGCGGGGCATATCAGCTTGAATTCTACAACGTCGGATCAGCTGGAGGAAATGCATATTCACAGGCAAAATTTATATTCCCGGATACCACCTTCGTCAACAAGCCTGATGGCAGTATCGCCTGCGAAGTAACGGGGTATTCAGAACTATTGGGAACTTTCAGTGGCGGACCAAATGGTTTACTTGAATTTCCAGCCAAGAACGATGAGGGCATTACCACCTGCCAGGTAGTAGATGGAAAAAATGTCGTTTGCAATTTTGAGTTAAATTTATATGATCTGGGGATCAGCACCTTCACCTGGGATTTTGTGATCGAAAATCCGCAGGCTTTCCATAGCACGAACGTTTCTACGCCAACAGACGCGGGACCGGCCTGCAGCCCAACGGTTCGCGGTCTTGATCCAAAAAAACCTGGCGATATCATTTCGCCAGGGGCGAGTTATTCAGACCCAACTGGAAAGGAAGTGGGAATTATCCAGGAGCGATGGTTTTTCAATGGCAAGGAGGGTAGTTCGATCACCTGGGATGGAAACCCGGTCTCAGTGGAATTGCAGTGGACCTGCCTGGATCATTCAGCATTCACGCAGACTTTTCAAATCGCGGCTTACAGTGGAGAAGCGATAACCATCACTGAAGCACCAAAAACGGAAGTCCCACCAGTTTCGCAAAACAGTGGAAATGCTGAGCCAGCGAAAAAACCAGCGGTAACACCCTTGGGTATCGCTGCGATCCTAAGCGGGATCATCGGGGTGCTTACTGCAACGGGTGTAGGGATTGGTTATATTCGCAAGAATAAACCGGTAGGAAAAAGCACATATTCCCAAACGCCACCACCCCTGATCGGAACCCCGCCACCTCAACCTCCTCGAATTACGCCCACGCAACAAGGAGAGTGGTCGAGCATCCGTGATCAGATGAAAAATGAGGTGGAGAATCTGAAAGCAAAATGGAGGCAAAATCGTGACGCGATCGAGAAGTTGAGCAAACTTAAAAAGAAGAATATGCTTAAATTTCTCACCAAACAGGGGTTTGAAGTGCAAGACTGGATCATGACCAGCCCCGTGGAGGTGATCAATAAATTCACGGTTGACCCTGCCATGGAGAAGGTTTTTGAAAAGCACGATACCTCACAAGACGCAAAGATCATCGTACAAATCAACGAACGCATTCAGAGCTTGAAAAATGAGAATCAAGCTTTGATTGACGAAGTGAAATATTTACAAAAAGAAATCGACAAACTCAACAAGAAACTTAAATAAGGCGAGGAACAAATTCAGGTTAAATTGGCGCGGTTCTGAATATTTGGAATCACAATCTACACACAAAGAATGCCTGCCGATGAAGCAGGCAGAGATGCCATATTCACATATTTTAGCGTTTCATGGAGAAATAATGAAGGCGATTGGGATGATCGGGGGGATGAGTTGGGAATCTTCGCTTGAATACTACAGGCTTATCAATGAATTTATAAAAGAACAACTCGGAGGATTGCATTCAGCCAAATGCCTGTTGTATTCAGTGGATTTTGCTGAGATTGAGGAACTACAGATGCATGAAAGATGGAGGGAAGCAGCCCTGGTTCTGAGCAAGGCCGCCATGAGTCTTGAAAAGGGGGGAGCCGATTTTATTGTGTTATGCACCAACACCATGCATAAGGTCGCGGATGAGATACAGTCCAGCGTTTCAATTCCTTTTCTTCACATCACAGACGCGGTCGCTGGAGAGATCAAAGGGAGGGGTTTAAAGAAAATCGGGCTGCTGGGTACAAGATTTACAATGGAGGAAGATTTTTATAAAACTCGACTGATTGAAAAACACGGTTTAGAAGTGATCGTTCCTGAGGAGAGCGAACGCAGAGAGATACACCGGGTGATCTACGAAGAGCTTGTGCTGGGTAAGATCCTGGAAAATTCCAGGGAGGTCTATCACAAGATCATCGGTAGGCTGGCTGCTCGTGGAGCGGAGGGGATCATCCTGGGCTGCACAGAAATCGGGCTACTGGTAAAACAGGGTAACAGTCCTATCCCGCTATTTGATTCCACACAAATTCATGCACGCGCGGCTGTTACATTGGCATTAGAAAAATAGATGATTCCAGGTTGGAACCCGTTTCACTATTTCGTCGGTAAATTTCTCAAAGTAGAGAAAGTTAAGGTTAAGCCTATTGACTTTTATTCATAATCTATGTATGATCATTCCAATATTAACAACTAAATATGGAGAGAAACAGCGGCTGCATCTCGAAATATCGAGATGACGAGGTGGAGGTTCTCCTTCGCGAGAAGGATGTTAACCCTGGGGGGATGGATTCAGGGGAAAATCGAATGATCAGCGGATGCCTCCGGAGCCTGACCATAGGCTTCAATCTCCCTTCCAATAAAAATCAGCGATGAAAACCGCACGGTGACGTTCGGGACAGGTTTCTGATATTGGTCTGGTGGTAAGGCACACCTGAGTTTTTGAAATGGAAGGGATGCTCGTATTGATGTATTTATTATTTAAAGGCATACCTTCGTATGCCTTTAGTCTTTTTAATTCAAAGGAGTAGATCATGGACAAGAAAGAATTGCTGGAACGTATTGCTGCTGATGGGGTTGGGTTTATCTCGCTGCAATTTACTGATGTCACGGGGTCAGTGAAAAGCGTGGACATGCCCATTTCGCGTTTAGGTGAAGCGCTTGATGACGGCATCTGGTTTGACGGCTCGTCTGTGGAAGGTTTTGCGCGTATCCAGGAGAGTGATATGCGGCTACGCCCTGATATAGATACTTATGCTGTGCTGCCGTGGTCGCCAATGGAATTCAAACGTGCCCGCCTTTTCTGCGATATTTTCCATCCCGATGGGCGACGTTTTGAGGGCGATCCAAGGGGAGTGCTCAAATCAAAACTTGAAGAGATTGATCGAAGAGGTTGGAAGTTCATGGTGGGGTCAGAGCCTGAGTTCTTCCTGTTCCGTCGAAATGGAGATTCGTCAATTCGTCCAGTTCCACATGACGTAGGCGGATATTTTGATTTCTCACCCAATGATGAAGCTGTTCGAGTTCGAACTGAACTCATGCATGCGCTTGACATCATGGGTTTAGAAGTAGAAGTAGGGCACCATGAATGTGCTCTGGCCCAACATGAAATCGACTTCCACTTTAGTGACGCCCTGCGTTCGGCTGATAATGTTTTAACGATGAAATACACTGTTAAAGCCATTGCCGCTCAGAATGGATTGGTGGCTTCCTTCATGCCCAAACCAATTTTTGGCATCGCTGGTTCAGGGATGCACTGCCACCAATCTCTGTTTGACAAAAACGGAAGTAATCTTTTTTATGACAAAGACGACGAATTTCATCTATCAAAAATCGCGTATGGATTCATCGCCGGCCAGCTGGCACACGCAAGAGCATTCTCAGCGGTGACCTCTCCGACGGTTAATTCTTATAAAAGACTCGTATCAGGATACGAAGCTCCTGTTTATGTGGGTTGGGCTCAAACGAACCGTTCAGCGTTAATCCGAATCCCACGTGCGAACGATGGATTGACCACTGCGGTAAGAGCCGAATTGCGCTGCCCTGATCCGTCATGCAATCCTTATCTGGCTTTTACTGTGATGCTTTCTGCTGCGCTGGATGGCATTGAGAGAAATCTTGAAGCTCCTGCACCATTAAATAATATAAATGTGTATGATATGACCCGTGAGGAAAGAGGGGCGAGAAATATCGTTGAACTTCCCGGGTCACTACGAGAAGCTCTGATTGAAATGGACAACGATTCTCTGATCAAGACTTCTCTTGGAGAGACTTTATATGAGGCCTTTAGAAGAGCCAAGTGGGCCGAATGGGAAGATTATCGGTTGAAGGTCATGGATTGGGAATTGGAAAAGTATCTTGAACTGGCTTAATGATTAAATTAATACTGTTGAACGAGAATCCCGGTGCATCATATGGCCGGGTTTTTTATTTTGATGATGTTTGTACAGGCTGCATTCATATGTTTTATGATGCCATAAAGAATAGAAGAATTGACATATTTATTATTGTTGAATAAATGGGAAAGAGAGAGAAAAAAGAAAAATTTCGCTTACGGATTTAAGGATTGCTGTAAGCAAAAAAGCCATTCAGCAGCAGAACCCTCTGGTTTTTCCTTCGAAATGGCGAGGATGGGTAGCGTCAGGCTGGCTTCTTCGATACCGCTGATTGTCACTGGTTTTACCGTTGCATCAATTGCCCCCGAAGGGAGGAAACCAATTTGTGAAACAGATTTTGACACCGCTTCACGCATGCTTACAGTAGAAGGGATCAACGTGGCTGAGGCACGTGAAACCGGAGCATTGGCCATTAGAACCCTGTCGAAAAGGTCCTGAATCTCCTCTCCGACAAGATAATAATTCAAGCCAGGAGAAGTAGCACCTAATTCAGTTCCCGGGTCGGATGCAAAACAATCAGGGCAGTTCTGATAGACCTCACTCCAGGAAGAGAGTTCATTATGTGAAATCTGCCGAATCAAATCAATTGACAGGGAATCCAATGGGTTTGCAGGATTGACCACGACCTCAAGATGGTTGACTCCAAGCTGGGAAGAATATTCGATCAGATTGGGTGGTTCTCCCCATCGAAGGAGGATCGCACCTTCGGATGGGGAGCTTTGGCTGCCCGGAACGAGATGAGTGACAATTGAATTTTCTTTTACAGCATTGGCACAGGATGTCATTGATGGGAGCATCCAATCCAGAGAAGCTGTGTATTCGATATTGGTGATATTAACCGATGCCTGGGGGAGTTCTGTTGTAATGGCTGCAGGTTGTTGTGTTTGTGTTGGAGCAAGTGCCGCGGATGACTGTTCGGTTCCACTGCGGACGTTACCGATGATGATCACCGTAATTGCCAGCAGTGCGCAGTAGGCGGCAAAAAAAACCAGTGACCTTTTTTTCAAAAAGGAAAGCAGCCAGTGAATGGATAAATAACCAACCAAAAGCGCAGCGATGAAACCAACGGCAAGCACAGGCAGGAATGAACTTAGATCCGGAACTTCAAACAGGTCCAGCACACTCATCGCGCCTGCTGCGAGCATGATCGGGATGGACATCAGAAAAGAAAAACGGGCTGCGGAAGGCCGGTCAAAATGGCGGGTCATCCCGCCAGTTATTGTGGAACCTGAACGGGAAACACCGGGGAATATGGAAAACGCCTGAAAAACTCCAATCCATAACGCGTCGTACCATTTGAGATCCACCAGTTTGCGGCTGCGGCGGCTGAAGAATTCTGCAGCCAGCAGCATGACGGCGGTGGCGATCAGAAAATATGCCGTGGTGCGGGGGCTGTTGAAGGCTGCTTCAACTTTTGATTTTAATAACACCCCGGCTAAACCGGCGGGGATGGTAGCGAGGATGAGGTACCATCCCAGGCGGGCGTTAGGTTCCTCAAAAGGCTTGCGTTCGATCAGACCTCGAAAGAATGCTTTCAATATGGTGATCAAATCTTTCCAGAAATAAATGATCACAGCCACGAGAGTACCAATTTGAACCAAAACATCGAACGGAAAAATCTGGCTTTCAGGGAGATTCCAGTTGAACAAGTATGGAACCAAGACAAGGTGAGCGGAAGAGGAAATGGGTAGAAACTCAGTGAGACCCTGAATGATGCCGAGAATGATCGATTGAAGTAATGTCATTTAATCTCCTGTTTTCTTGGAAGTGGTGTAATTATGAAGAAATTCTTCAGCAAAATTGTCGAATGTTCGATCGAAAATCGACTGACGAATATGGGCCATTAGACTGACAAGAAAAGTGATGTTATGAATTGAGATGAGGGTTGAAGCGAGCATCTCTTTGGCAACCACCAGGTGACGCAGGTATGCACGAGTGAAATTTTGGCAGGTGTAACACTGGCAACTTTCGTCAATGGGCTGGTGATCGCGTGAATACCCACTATTCATTAAGTTTATCCGGCCAGTTTGAGTGAATGCAGCCTGGTGACGCGCCAGACGGGTGGGAAGGACGCAATCGAAAATATCTATCCCTCTTTTAACCCCGTTAACCAAATCTTCTGGTGATCCAACACCCATCAGGTAGCGCGGTTTGTTCCTGGGCAGCAAGGGGTCTACAACTTCGAGCATGGTATGCATCTGGGCTTTGGTTTCACCTACCGAAAGGCCACCGATGGCAGATCCAGGCAGACCAAGTGAAGCGATGAATCTTGCAGATTCCTCACGCAATTCGGGGAAGATTCCTCCCTGGACGATGCCAAATAGAGCCTGGTCAGAACGGGTTTTCGCTTTTATGCATCGCTCAACCCACATGTGAGTGCGTGCCATGGATTTGCGGTTGTAGTTTAAATCATCCGGGACGGCGCATTCGTCAAACGCCATGATGATATCTGCTCCTAATTGTTCTTGAACTGCGATCGAGCTTTCAGGGGTAAAGCGGTGATAAGAACCATCGATGTGACTCTTAAATGTCACACCATCTTCATCTACCTTTCTTGTGTCAGACAGCGAAAATACCTGAAACCCTCCTGAATCTGTCAGCATGGGGCCGGGCCACTGCATAAATTCGTGCAATCCGCCGAACTCAGCCACGAGGTCAGCACCTGGGCGGAGATACAGGTGGTAGGTATTGGAGAGAATCAGGCTGGCGCCCGTTTCTTTTAGTTGTGCTGGAGTGACAGCTTTTACTGTTGCCTGGGTTCCAACCGGAGCAAAAACCGGGGTATTAATCGGTCCGTGAGGGGTGTAGAAGATCCCCGCCCTCGCTGAACCCTGTTCAGCCAGTAAATCGAAAGAAAAGGTATTGTTCTTCATGAACGGCAATTATAGCCCCCAATAGACTTTAATTGCGATCAGAATTGTGAAAAAGACAACGATAGTTAAAGGGAACCCTACACGTGTGAAATCTTTGAAAGTGTACCCGCCAGGATTCATGACCATAATGTTCACCGGGTGACCAAGTGGAGTGATAAATGCCAGAGAGCAACCCATAGCAACGGCCAGCGCGAATGGACGTGGATCGATGTTCATACGAGTGGCTGCTGCGATTGCCAGAGGAATCATCACGATTGCAGAAACCTGTCCGCTGATCATTAATGTGAGCAGCATCGAGAAGAATAGAAAAAGCGAGATCACCAGCAGGGGGGTGCCACTGCCAACGAATTCAAGCAGCCGATTCACCGCAACAGCAGCCAATCCTGTTTCCTGGATGGCAATACTCAATGGCCAAAGACCGGCGATAAGAAATATTACT
Organism: Anaerolineaceae bacterium; assembly: GCA_034429135.1. GTDB lineage: Bacteria > Chloroflexota > Anaerolineae > Anaerolineales > Anaerolineaceae > UBA6107. The sequence continues at coordinate 65,881 of DAOUGR010000047.1, forward strand.
TTCCATTCAATGCCATGAAAAGCATCGTTTAAGTTCATGCAACCCGTCAGAATTAATAGAACAGCCCCTGCCAGCGCTACGAGAGAAATCGGAAGAATCTCGAGAGCGGCAATTGTGAGTGTGATGATCGTAATAAGAATTGCAGTCAAACCCTTACGCGGCAGAAGGACCGCATCTGGATCCTCTTGAAGTAAGATCAGATCAGAATTGTCTCTAAGGTTATGAATTTGAAGAGCAGGCCCCTGAACCAGTAATGCGTCACCAAATTGGAGGACGAGATTTGAGAGATTGGCAAGATAGGGTTTCCCTCCACGCCAAATTCCGATGATATTGAGAGAATACTGTTCACGGAACCTGGATTCTCGGATTGTTTTTCCGATTAAACGAGAATGAGGGGCGATGACGATCTCAGCCATCGGGTAAGTATCATTTGTTACCAGAGAAGGGGTTAAATCTGAAGATATTTTTTGAAGTCCTAAATCATTCAAAATTGCATCATCAGGGCAGCAACCAAGGATGATTCTATCGCCAGCATGCAGTAATGTGTTGGGCCCTGGTGAGTAGAACTGCGCCTTCCCATGAGACACTCCCAGAATGTTGAGGTCGTATAGACTTGACCACCCTCCCTCTTCAATCGTTTTTCCAGCCAGGTGTGATCTGGGTAGAAGGGCAAATTGCGTTAGATTCTGCTGCATCTGATAGAGATCACTCAATCGTTCGGCAAATCTTTGTTCCTTAATCTCATGTTCTCTACTTTCATTTTTTGGTAGCAATTCTCTTCCAATGAAAACCAGGTATATGATTCCAACAATCGCTGCCGGGCCGCCCACCGGGAGAAAATCCAACAGGCCAAAAGATGGCTGACCAGCATCTCTGAGAGCACCACTCGCGATGATATTGGATGTTGTCAGTAATGTTGCCATTCCTCCCAGTATAGTTCCAAAAGCGAGCGGCATGAGGAGGCGCGAAGGTGACACCTTGCTTCTACGCGAGAGTGACATGACGGCGGGCAATAGCACCCCAACGGCAGCTATGTTGTTCATGAAGAGTGAAAGCAACGCGCTTGAAAATGATACAAGGAAAATGAGCAGGGTCTCTTTGCCTTTCGCTATGTGATGAATCATTCTTCCAAGAGCATTTGTTGCCCCTGTTTGCTGAAGGCCAATTGAGATCATGGAAATACCAAGGATGGTGATTACAGCCGAACTACTAAACCCTGAAAAAATCTCTTCATTGGATACAATGCCGCTTAATCCAAGTGCAAGTAGAACCATCAGCGCAACGAGATCTGGACGGAATCGGTTTGAAATCAGCAGGCCAATTGCTGCTAATATGATGATCAGGGTGAGAATCATTTCCACAGTCATGTAATCTTTTTCACCTGTTATGAAATTATTTTACTTTGTTTCAGTTATTTGATCTGAACTTGCGGGCGGCATCGAGGTCGTTTATACTAATGTGCACATAAAAACCACGGATTAGAGCAAATTGTGGCGGAAATCTATTTTTTGCTTCTGTCTGTGTTTTCAAAAAACCACTCTGTTGAGGAATTCATCTTGCCTGGGCTTAATCAATCCAAACGATGGGTAATATATCCAAAAATTGATCCGGTAACTGAAAAAGAACTGGAACCATATCCGCCTTATATGCGGCAGATATTGTATAACAGAGGAATACGTTCTGTTGAAGCAGCTGATGAATACTTGAGCGCTTCGATGGTCCTGGCAGATCCATTTCGTTTGCTGGATATGCAGAAGGCGGTTGATCGTCTATTACAGGCGAGAGATCTTGATGAGTTAATTGCGGTTTATGGCGATTACGATGTTGACGGTGTAACAGCCACCGTTATGATGGTAGAAGCTTTGCGGGCACTTGGCGCGAAGGTAACACGTTATATTCCAAACCGTTTCGAAGAAGGGTATGGCCTGAATGAGGGAGCGATAAAGGAACTGGCAGATTCAGGGGTAAAGGTCATCCTGACAGTAGATTGTGGAATACGTTCACCACGTGAAGCAGAATTTGCGCGCTCCATGGGTGTGGATTTGATCATTAGTGATCACCATCACCCTAAGGACGAATTGCCCGATGCCTTTGCAGTGATCTGTCCTAAACGAGAGAATGATCCATACCCTGATAAAGATCTGGCTGGTGTAGGTGTCGCATATAAAATCCTTCAGGGGCTGCTGCAGCGTGCGGGAGTGAACGATCGGCAGGCTGATGAATGGCTTGACCTTGTTGCTCTGGGTACAGTGGCAGACATCGTTCCGCTGACAGGAGAGAATAGAGTCATGGTACGGCGCGGAATTAACCTGATTCGTACCGGTAAACGCATGGGATTGAATGCCCTGGCAGGGGTTGCCGGCAAGAATATTCGTCAGATTACTGCAACGGATATTGGTTTTATTCTTGGCCCGCGTTTGAATGCTGCGGGAAGGATGGAATCGGCCCTTCAGGCGTTCGAGTTACTGTTCAGTGATTCAGCAGAAGATGTTGGGAAGTCAGCGCAGATTCTTGAGGATCAAAATTCTGAGCGGCAGAAAGCCACTCGAAAAGCTCAAGAAAAAGCTCAAACAGAGTTGGGCGACCCCTCTCAATTACACATCATCACCGCTTTCGACCCAGAATTTAGTTCGGGAATTGTGGGCCTGGTGGCTTCTAAACTGGTAGAAAACTATTATCGGCCAGCGATCGTCGGCCAGATTGAAAACGAGCACATCCGTGCATCATGTCGAAGTATCCCAGAATTTCATATTACAAAAGCACTTGATGAATGTGCTGATTTACTGATCCGACACGGCGGGCACGCAATGGCAGCGGGTTTTACAGTAAGCAGGCAAAATGTGGATGAACTGGTTGAGCGATTGAAAGGAATCGCCGCAAGAGAATTATCTGGTATCGAGTTAAGACCTGTATTGAAAGCCGATCTTGAATTGGATGTTGCGAGTATTAAACCAAACATCTATCAGGAACTTGAAAAACTTCAACCAACCGGAATGGGGAATCCTTCTGTATTGTTCATATCGCGTGGCGTCGAGGTTGATGGGATGAAATTGATGGGTAAAGAAGGGACTCACATCGGTTTCACAATCAGGGGGTGCAAGATCAATCGAGCGGTGGCATTCAACCAGGCTCAATGGTTTGAGGTTTGGCAGCAGGAGAGACCCAAGTTTGATATTGCTTACTCAATTGAAGTTAACCGGTATTTCGATATGGAAACATTACAGCTCAACATTCGTGATATGAAAATCTCAGGGCGGTCAGGATAATTTTAATGAAAGTTCCATCGAGGTTGAAGGCAGTTTTTCTGGCATCGCTGGTTGCATTTATCTGGTCGACTTCATGGATCTTAATTAAATTTGGTCTGGGTGATGTTCCGGCATTGACGTTTGCCGGGTTGCGTTACTCACTCGCTTTCGTTTGTCTGACTCCATTTTTATTTCAGCGTGCAGTACGTGATCAAATTCGCTCTTTCACTCGTACAGAATGGATGCTGGTGCTTTTGATGGGAGGAGTAAATTATTTTATCTCCCAGGGCTCTCAATTCTTGAGCCTTTCATATCTTCCCGCTACCACTCTTAGCTTAATCTTGAATCTTTCTTCTGTTCTGGTAGCGATACTTGCTTCAACACTCATCCATGAGACGCCTGCCTGGTATCAGTGGCTGGGTGTGTTGCTGAATCTGGCAGGTGTAATCGTGTTCTTTCATCCCGCGGGATTGGCGAGTGGTTCACCGCTTGGATATCTCTTTGCTATTGTGTGCCTTGCGGCAAACACGACTGGTACTTTGATTGGTCGCAAGGTTAATGCAAACGGAAGGACGAATCCATTTGCTGTCACGATCGTTAGTATGGGTATTGGAGCTGCGTTGTTGCTCGGGAGTGGCTTGACCTGGCAAGGGCTGCCAGAAATTAGTACCCGCAGCATGGTGATTATCTGCATCCTGGCGGTGATAAACACTGCATTTACCTTTGTTTGTTGGAATTATTCACTTCAAACGCTGCCGGCGACCGAATCATCCATCATCAATAACACCATGATGATCTATATTACCATCCTGGCGTGGATATTTCTGGATGAAGTCCAGGATGTTAGAGGAATCATTGGATTGCTGCTAGCCTTTGTGGGAGCAGTGATCGTCAATCTAAATTTCAAAAGACAGAAACTGCCTTCAGGATAAGCCAGGTATTCAATTGCCCTGCATGCTATAATAATGTTTTGATATTCACCAGCATTAATACTGGAGGTTTCTATGTCAGACCTTACGGGCCTTCCTTCATCGGTTCATCCGAAGTCATCAACGACTGCAAGTGAACAATTCGTCCCGCCGCAGATCAATAAACTGGAAGAAACAGGTCTTGCTCCATTATTCCTGCAGGACCTTGCATTAAAAATCCTGTATTTCCAGGGCTATCTTACTGGTTATAAGATTGCTGATGCAATGTGTCTACCATTTACCGGAACTGTTGACATCATCCTGGAAGCCCTTAAACGCGAAAAGCTTATAGAAGTCCGATCTTCACAGATGGGATTGGGAGAGGGTGCTTATTTATATGCCATTACCGGTGCAGGGATTGTACACGCAAGAGAAGCACTGGATCGCAGTCAATATGCCGGTCCTGCCCCCGTTCCTCTAGAGGTTTACTATGATTCGGTTCGCCGGCAAAGCCGCGGAAGGGTTCAAACGACAAGCCGTCATATTCGACAGATCATGGGTGGACTTGTTTTTGGCGAAAATACTTTTCACAGGCTAGGGCCGGCTGTTAATTCTGGCACTTCCATATTCATTTATGGCCCTCCGGGAAATGGAAAAACCAGTGTAGCCCGAGCGATTGGAAACCTTGTGCTCTCACAATCCATGTATATTCCTTACGCTGTTTTCGTTGATGGGCAGGTTATAACGATTTTTGATTCGGTGAATCATCAGCGAATACCGGAAGATGAATCAAATACCCAGGGCGGCCGTAGTGCGATACGGAAAGATCAACGGTGGGTCAAGATCCGCAGGCCATTTATAATGGTTGGCGGTGAACTTACCCTTGCCGGGTTAGACCTCGTTTTTGACGATACATTGAAATTCTATGAAGCGCCATTCCAGGTGAAAGCAAATGGCGGCATTCTTCTGATTGATGATTTTGGTAGGCAGCAGGTTCGCCCCCGCGATTTACTTAATCGCTGGATTGTTCCATTGGAGAACCGGATTGACTATTTGTCATTGCATACGGGAAGGAAGATTGAGGTTCCATTTGATGTACTGGTGATATTCTCGACCAATCTTCCGCCAAAAGACCTGGTGGATGAAGCCTTCCTGCGCAGGTTACGCCATAAGATTGAAATTCCCGACCCGAATTTTGACGAATATCGAGAAATATTCAAAAAAGTGGCCGCGCAAAAGGGCGTGGCATATTCTGATGAGGGGTTGGCATATTTGCTTCAAGAATGGTACATCAAGCCAGAAAGAAAGTTAAGAGCTTCTCACCCTCGCGATTTATGCGACCAGATTCTGGATATATCGAAATATCTTTCCATGGAGCCTGCAATGTCAAAGGAATTATTGACAAAGGCTGCTGAATCTTATTTTGTTGAATTGTGAAATGTTAGAAAACTATCCATCACCGATCATCTTTGCCCACCGGGGAGATTGCTCACACGCTCCTGAAAATACCCTGCCGGCCTTTGAAATGGCTGTTGAAAAAGGAACGGATGCGATCGAATTGGATGTGAAACTTTCGGCTGACAACCAGGCAGTTGTTATTCACGACCAAACGGTCGACCGGACGACGAATGGAACAGGCAGAGTCAACCGGTTAAGCCTGGAAGACCTGCGGAAATTAGACGCTGGCAGTTTTCTGGATGCCCGGTTTGCAGGTACTCGGATCCCAACACTCGATGAGGTATTCGAAAGTGTTGGCAGGCGGGTGTTGATTAATGTGGAGTTGACGAATTATTCCTCGCCGAAAGATCAGTTGATTCCGATCGTAGTTGAGATTGTAAAAAGACACAGGCTCGAGTCAGAAATCATTTTTTCTTCTTTCCTGCCGGCAAACCTGGTTCATGTGCGGGAGCTGCTTCCGAAAACACCAGCGGCAATTCTCTGCCAGGGAGGATTACTGGGTGCGATATCTCGATCATCACTGATGATCAAAAAATCCCCCGATCTTATCCACCCAAATTTGAACGATGTCAATCTGGAATTTGTCAACCGCGAACATCGCAGAGGAAGGCGTGTGCATGTTTGGACGGTGAACAAAGAAGAAGATATGATGCGGTTAAAAGAAATGGGCGTTGATGGTCTCTTTACCGATGATCCACTCACTGCATTGAAAGTTTTGGGGCGCAAGTGATTCCGTATGTTTGGATTGAGGAAGCTGCTCAGCGGATCAAGGATTTGACCGTTAAAACACCTGTGATCTATGATCCAGCGCTTGATCTTTTCCTCAAACTAGAAAATCATCAGAGAACGGGGTCGTTTAAACTCCGTGGCGCTTCAAACAAAGTACTGTCGTTAACCGATTGGGAATTGTCTGGAGGTGTGATTACCTGTTCCGCTGGAAATCACGGACAAGGTGTGGCTCTAGCATCAGAACTCATTGGGACCCAATGTACCGTTTTTGTTCCGGAGCATGCTGCGCAGGTCAAAATTGATGCCATGAAAAAACATGGTGCACAGATCGTCGTTGTCAACGGCGGGTATGTTGACGCTGAAAAAGCGGCAATCGAGTATTCAGCTGAAACAAAGAAAACATTTATTTCACCCTATAATGATGTGAAGGTGATTTCGGGGCAAGGGACAGTAGCACTTGAGATCATCGAACATTTTCATACGCTTGAAACGATAAAATCGCTCCTGATTCCGATTGGTGGAGGCGGTTTAATCTGTGGAATTGGTGCGGCGATCGAAGAGCATCGTAACAAGCCCCGCTTGATCGGGGTTCAATCTGAAGCCTCAGCATTTGCCTACCAGTTGCTTTTGACAGGAAATCAGACTGGAGTCGTAGAACGAGACAGTATTGCTGAAGGCTTAGCAGGTGAAATCGATCACGATTCGATAACGATTCCACTCATTAAGAAATATGTTGATGAAATCATCCTTGTGTCTGAAGAAGAAATTAAAGAAGCCATTCGCTATGCATGGAAAACTTATGGTGAAATGATCGAGGGATCGGCTGCTGTTGGACTTGCCGCACGACTTGCTGGTAAAATTCAATCACACCCCACATTGACAGTGATCACTGGCGGGAATATTCAACCGGAATTATTTCATTCAATCATAATGGATATCTAGAACAAAAGGTGATGTCTTGAGGAAATCTGCGCATCTACTCCTCATTCTCTCTATCTTGATCTTAACTCTTTTACCGTCAGGGTCAGGATTGGCTTCAACGCTGGAACAAGGCGGTATGGAGGTCGTAAAAGCCAGGAACTTGCTGGAAAAGATGACGCCTGAAGAACGGGTCGGGCAGTTGTTCCTTGTTTCATTTCAGGGGGCGACCGCGGATCGAAATAGTCAGATATACGATCTCATCACCAATTATCACATTGGAGGAGTCGTATTACGGGCAGAAAACAATAATTTCATTGGGCCAGAGAATACTCCGGCAGCAGCGCAAGAGTTAATTATCAACCTCCAGACAGCTGGCTGGGATGCGGCAACGGCTGCTTCAACAGACCCTTCAGCAGCGGGATTTATTCCATTATTGATTGGTATCAGTCAGGAAGGTGATCAATATCCCTATAACCAGATACTGAACGGATTGACTGAGCTGCCCGATCAAATGGCTGTGGGGGCGACGTGGAATCCGGAATACGCGAAAATAATCGGTTCCATCCAGGGAAGTGAGCTGAAGGCAATTGGTATCAATCTGCTTTTTGGACCTTCACTGGATGTATTAGATTCGGTGCAAACCTATAGCGGAGATGATCTCGGCGTTCGCACATTCGGCGGTGATCCTTTCTGGGTTGGAGAGATGGGCAAAGCTTACGTGCAGGGTGTTCATGAAGGCAGCAGAAATAAGATCGCTGTAGTTGCCACGCATTTTCCAGGAAGAGGAGAGTCGGACCGCCAGCCTGATGAAGAAATTGCTACGGTCCGGAAATCGCTTGAACAGCTTAAACAGGTTGAATTAGCGCCTTTCTTCTCGGTTACAGGTAAAGCTGAAGAACAAAGCCAGATCGTGGATGGTCTATTACTTTCACACATCCGTTACCAGGGTTTCCAGGGAAACATCAGAGCTACCACAAAACCTGTCTCATTTGATGCTGCAGCCCTTGATCTCATCATGAAGCTGCCAGAGTTTACAGATTGGCGTAGCATGGGCGGCTTGATTGTCAGTGAGGATCTGGGTACTGAAGCGGTGCGAAAGTTTTTTGACCCACTCAGTACAGGTTTTGATGCCAGGCAGGTTGCTCGCAGTGCTTTACTGGCCGGTAATGATCTACTCAACCTGGGGAATATCCTTGCGACCAATGATCCTGATTCATACACCACGGTTGTTCGTATCATCGAGTATTTCAATCAGCGATACCTGGATGATCCAACCTTTCAGGCGAGGGTTGATAAAGCGGTAAAAAATATCTTAATCATGAAATTTAAGATTTATCCCGCTTTTCAGCTTGAGGATATTTTGCCCAATTCTGAAAGTTTAGATTCGTTAGGGCAATCACAGGCCGCTGTTAGTATGGTTGCACAGAAGGCTGCCACCCTTGTGAATCCAAGCCTCTCTGATATTGATGTTGTTTTACCCAACCCTCCTCAATTTGCTGACAGAATTGTTTTCATCTCTGATTCGATGATTTTCAGACAATGTTCTACTTGTGGAGACCAAACCAGCTTTCCGGCAGGAGAATTGATGAATGCTGTTACCAGACTTTACGGTCCGAGTGCTGGTGACCAGATTCAGGCATCGCGAATGCACGCTTATTCCTTTGATAACCTCAGAGTCTTGCTTGAAAAAGGGACAGGGGTTGAATCTGTCCAAACAGATCTGGGGTCAGCTGATTGGATCATTTTTATTTTTACAGAATCTGGAAAGCGTCAATACGAAAAAGAAATTTATCAAAGAATGTTTACCGAACGACCAGATCTAACGCGCAACAAAAAAATCATTGGTTTCTCGATGAATGCGCCATATTATTTTGATGCAACAGATATCTCGAAATTCACAGCTTATTATGCTTTGTTCAGTAAGATAAACGCTTTCTATGATGTAGCTGCCAGGATACTCTTTCAGGAATTGTTGCCAGATGGAAATTTGCCTGTATCTGTTCCTGGCGTTGGATATGACCTGATAACCGCTACTTCTCCTGATCCAGATCAAATCATCCCGCTTAGTGTTGGTGTTACAAATGCGGTCGAAACCGTGATCGGAACGCCTGTTTCAGATTCAAGCAAACCTTTACATTACACAGCAGGAGATACCATCCCGATCCAAACCGGTGTGATTCTGGATCATAACGGTAATCCAGTTCCAGATGGAACAATCGTTAGATTTTTGATTGATTCCAGATCAGCCAATGGAACACTCGAACAAATTGAAGCCCAAACTGCCGATGGAATTGCCAGTACGACTTATATTATTCCAAGTATCGGAAGTTTGGAACTGCGTGTAGAAGCTGATCCAGCGCTTACATCACAAATCTTAAGATTGGATATTACGAATGCGGGCGGTGTCGTGACATCCTTTGAGCCTACTGTATCCTCAGAAGAGAATCAGGAAGTTGAGCCGACTGCTGTGCCGACACCAACCCAAGCCAATTTAAGCACGATAAAACACGAACAGGGAAAACTCTCTATCGTGGATTGGCTTGTTTCTTCAATTTTGATCTTTGCGTGCTGCCTGACTTTCAACTGGTTGGCTCGTCGGACCCTAAGTTTGAAGTGGAATATTCTAACGACGATTTCCATTGCACTTGGTGGGAATCTTGCTTATATGTACCTCGCAGCCGGATTACCTGGCTCAGCATCTTTTGTTCAAAAAGGCGGTACTGCTGTAACCATTCTGATTGTCGTATTAGGAATGGCAGGTGGGCTTGGAACAGGGCTATTGTTGTTTTTCGTTAATCGGAGAAAGAAAAAAACTAACGCAAAACCGTGATCAAGAAGCTGATCAAGCTTAATCCTAAGACGATCAACCATTGTTTGGCAATTGTTCGATTGAACAAAGAGGGGATTTTAATCGACACACGGTTGCTGACTGGAATCGTTACAGGACGGCTACCGATCAATGCTTCGCGAAAATCCTCCACTGTTGCAGGACGATCATCTGGATGTAAGGCCATCCCCCAAAGGATGGCTTTTTCAGTTCGAGTGGACACCATCGGATTAATTTGACGTATTGGCTGTAAAACAGAAGGAGAAATAAACCTTTGTCGGGCATCGGCAGGTGGTTTCGAAGTTAACAGATGATATAGAGTAGCTGCAAAAGAGAAGATGTCACTCCGGGCGTCGGTGTGGCCAATATCACCGCCATATTGTTCAAGCGGTGTATATAATGCAGTGCCCTGGCCTTGTAAGATGGTAATGGTTACTTCACCGGGGGCTAATAACTTGACTAATCCAAAATCGACCAGTTTAAGCAAACCACTTGGGGTAACTTTAAGATTACTGGGTTTGATATCACGATGAAGAATGGGTGGATTCTGCTGATGAAGGTAACTCAGAGCATCTGCCAGTTGACTGGCCCAGTTTAAAACATCTCTCTCGTCAATGAAAATCTCTTTTTCTCGATGTTCAAGCATCACAGAACGTAGATCTTTGCCAGGAACATAATCCATGACCAAATAATCACATTGGTTGATTGAGAAGAAATCGGAAACCTTTGGCAGATTAGGATGGTCTAGACGGGCTAAAATGGTAGCTTCGCGCAAAAACTGATCTCTTGCTTCTTTGATCAAATTTGCCGGAAGGGATTTGTCGTGTTCGACTTCCTTGAGCGCACATTGTCTGCCTTCTAACCGGAGATCATCAGCAAGGTAAATGCATCCCATCCCGCCTTGCCCAATAATCTGGCGGATGCGGTAGCGCCCTCTTAATGTATCACCAGTCTTAAGCGGAGTAACCATGCGTAAATTTTCTTCCGATCTGAATACCAATTTGTTATAAAGATGAATTTGTAATATTATACCTGATGAGTCAGGTTTATAATTTATTAATAACGAGGAGACTCAATGGACCTTTCTGAAAAAAAAGAACCGATAACCGGCGAATATCCTGTATTGGTTGCCCTTCAAGGTCCATTGGAAGGCCGGCGATGGATTATTAAAAATACCATTCTGATCGGGCGAGAACCTGATTGCCATGTGTCAATCGAAGACCGCCAGGTTTCGAGACATCACGCACGTGTCCAGAACAACCATGGAGTATGCGAGCTGGAGGATTTAGGCAGTAAGAACGGGACGTATCATGCGGGCCGGCAAATTGATGAAGTCATCACGTTAAATGATGGGGATATTATTCAAATTGCTTTAATTCAAAAATTTGCTTTTTATAGTTCAGATGCTACGATGCCGATGGAAGATATTGACCCCTCACGGTTGCTGCAAAAAGGCAAATTGGTTTTGGATAAAAAATCACGCCGGGTTTGGATCGGAAATAAAGAATTGACCCCACCACTTTCAGCTGCGCAATTTCGTTTGCTGCTCGAGCTCTACGAACAAAGCGGTAAGGTGGTTACCCGGAATGAGCTGATTCAAAAGGTTTGGCAGGATGATGAGATTACTGGAATCTCAGACCAGGCACTGGATGCACTCATTCGCCGTTTGAGAGACCGGCTTTACGAATTAGATTCGCAACACCAATACATTGTCACTGTGCGCGGTCACGGTGTACGTCTTGAAAATCTTCCGTAAATGGTCAGGCAAAAAAAGCATCCGAATGTAATCATTCGGATGCTTTTTTAATTAATTGAAATTTAGCTAAGATTTCAAATTCTTTTCCATCGTCACACGTAGAGCTGTTTTATAGATTCCGCGTAATGCATCAAGAAGCTCTGGTGATTGTTTTCTTGCCTCTCCTTCAGAAATGATTGAATTAATCGTCGTCAAGAATTGGTCATTGATTTTGTCATTGTTGTCATTTAACAGCTTCTTGCGTGATTCTTCATCTGGTGCTTCGAGCAACGTTTGAAGGAATTCAATTTCAGGAGGAGGCGCTGACATCTTTTCGATGATCGAAATTACCTTTTGGATCTTTTCGATTCGTGATAGATCATTGTCTACACGTGCTTTCTCGAATGCAACCTGCAATGCCTGGCTGAAGAAGTCATCGATTTCGTTGGCATGCTTAGCAATGGATTCTTCTAATTTTTCTTCACCTAAAATTGTTTCAAGCAATTTATTCGCAGCTTCGAGTCGTTTCTTCAGTTCAAGATCAATTTCGCGGGTGAGCGTGAGAAGCGTATCGCGCAACTTGGTGAGATGCTGCTTTTGTTCTCCTTCTTCCTTTTCAATTCGCTCACTCAATATCTGGAAGAATTGGTAATCTAAACCCGTTCTGGTAAGGCTCACCAGGGTTGCGAGGCTGGCCTCTGATTTTACCGATGAAAGGATATCCAGCAGTTTTTCACGTGTAAGTCCATTCTTATTCGCCTGCTCAAGTTCTTTAAGCGCATTTTGAGTTTCCTGGCTATCAGCCAGAAGTTTTCGGCCGATTTCGGTTTCGTTAAGCAATTCCGATTGGATCTGGCTGAGGAGTTTCATCGAAGCTTCATCTCCCTGCATCGCGGCGGATTGAAGCAGGGTGGAAAGGATAGCAAACATGTTCCCATCAATGGTTTCGGCTTCTTGATGGATGATGGTTTTTCGATCTTCTGCGTTTGCCACTGAGAGCAGACGTTGGATCAGATTGACACGTTTTTGCTGGGCTTCGAGCATTTCCTTGGTAATTCCGTCAGCTTCTAGAATTCGATCGATGAGCGTTTGAAATGTAAACATCGTGCTCGGTTGAAAAAGGTAACCTTTTCTTTTCTCGACCGGCAGAGCATTCACCACCTGATTGATTAAGGGGCCGATTTGTTTTTCCTGTTCATTGACAGGCAAGCCTAACTCAGGAGGGAAAAAAGTTAGGAGTAGTTCTTTTTCAGGGTCATGATAGACAATGGGGGAACTGATCATACCGTCATAACCACAGGATGGACAATGAGCCACATTGGTGGTATGGGAAAGCAATTTCTGTTTGGCCGTAGGATCAGTATTCACATCAAACAGCATCTGAACATCAGCCACAATGGGCTGTTTGCAACGCGGGCAAAGTGTCTGCATTTTTGGCATATTTATCTCTCTCACTTCATTTAGTAAACAACTTTTTGATTATACCATTGGGAATTTTGTTATCGGCAAACGAACTATTTCTTACACCTGAGCAGTTACTGGCAGGCAGAAGCAAATACGAGCGCCTTTGCCGACTTCGGTATCAATCCAGATGCGGCCGCCATGAGCCTCAACGATCGCCTTTGCGAGAAAAAGTCCCAGCCCAGCGCCCTTGGTTTGTTTAGAAGCGTCAGGAGAACGATAGAAACGATCAAAAACAAAGGGAGCGTCATTTGGATCAATACCGGGGCCTTCATCACTAACACAGGTAATGATGTTGTCTCCCCGTTTTTGTGCGCTAATCCGTATCTCTCCTCCGGGGGCATATTTTATTGCGTTGGCGACCAAATTGGTGAGTACCTGGTTGATTCGAGAATCGTCAGCCACGATTACCGGAAGGGGATCCGGGATATCCACAATGATCTTGTGCTTGGTGGTCTGAGTCTGTTGACGTTCAGCGACATGCCTGATCACGTCTGCTAATTGGATATCAGTTCGCTTAAGACCAAATCCATTTGCCTGTAAACGTGTGACATCTAAGAGATTTTCAATGTATTCACTAAGCCGGTCAGCTTCTTCTTCAATTACCTGAAGGCTTTCATCCACTATTTTGCGATCCCACCTGGCATCATCACGCCTTAGAGTGCCTACATAACCCTTGATCAACGCTACTGGAGTCTTAAGCTCATGACTCACTACAGAAATAAAAGTAGATTTTACTTCTTCTGCCTGGCGGAAGCGGGTGATGTCGCGGACAGTGGTGATGATATTAATCAGTTTCCCGTCATCAGAAATCAATGGAGCATAGGTGATTCCGACAGGAACTGGAATACTATTATTTTTTCGGGTCAGATCACCTTCCACGTAGAGACTGGCATGAGGAGTGAGCGGCCAACCAGATGCGACCGCTTCGCTTAAGGGTGTACCGTGGGGTGGCTTTGCCCATTTGATCACTTCATCGTGATCACTGCCAATGATCTCATTTGGCTGCACGCCAGCAATGAAACCAAAAGAAGGATTCGCACGTTCGATTTTAAGGTTAGCAGTAAGGATCAAAATGCCATCTGCCGCTGAGTCAAGCAGGCCGTTCATTCGGCGTCTGTCATTTTCCACTTGAGCATAAAGTTGGGCATTTTGGACAGCAATAGCGGTTTGGTCTGCAAAGCTGGCAAGCAAGGCTTTGTCGTTCGCTGAAAACGCCGCATATTCTCTGAACACAAAAATTACCCCCAACACTTTTTGGCCAGTGATGAGGGGAAGGCCAACACTGCTCAGGCGGCCAAGACTGACCGCCTGAGTGAATGTTCCCAAGATGCGATTGATGATTTGAATTTCAAATTCCTGTGGATCCTGGTGTTCAGGAATTTGAGCAAATTGAGGTTCAAGGAAACGCAGAAAAGCAGGAGGTAGGCCAGTGGAAACACGGATTTTCCACCCTTGAGACGGGATCCGTAAAGCGATTAGCCCTGCCTGTCCGGCAAGCATTTCCAATGATATTTCAAGGATCCGTTCCAGAAGTTTATCCAGATCCAGTTCGCGGGTAAGAGCGCGAGAAATCTCGAGCAGATAATCCCTTTGTCTTACGCGAAAATCTGGCAGCATGGAAGATTATCCCTTTTCTGCGAAGACTTTTTCATCAAAAGGGTCAACACTGACCTCATTCTCAGCAATCGTGATGGCTTCATCGAGGATTTGCAGACCTTCTTCAGCTTCCTCTTCAGTAATGCAAAGAGGGGGTGAAACCCTGATGACGCTTTTCCCACATCCAAGCGTGAGCAAGCCGCGTTCAAAAGCACGATCGACCACAATATCCCGCAGACCTACGGCAGGTTTTTTGGTCGTTCGATCTTCAACAAACTCGATGCCAATCATTAATCCAATTCCACGAACACATCCGATGGATGGATGTTTTTCTTGGAGTTCTTCGAGCCTGCGCAGAATATATTTGCCAACGATCGCGGCGTTATCCATATATTCTTCTTCAATTAATTTCAAAGTTTCGAGCGCTGCCACGCAGGCTAGAGGATTGCCACCAAAGGTATTACCATGTGTGCCCTTTTCCCAGGTGACAACACTCTTTCGTGCGATCATTGCCCCTAATGGAACCCCTGAAGCGATGCCTTTGGCAGCAGTAATAATATCCGGTTCGACGCCAAAATGTTGAATAGCCCACCATTTACCGGTGCGGCCGACACCTGATTGAACTTCATCCGCAATGAGCAGAATTCCATTGCGAGTACAAATCTCTCTGAGTTTAATAAAGAAATCAGCAGGTGGAACGATATAGCCACCTTCGCCCTGAATGGGTTCAATGATGATTGCGGCTACTTCATCTGCAGGAATGATCCTGCCGAAAATTTCTTCTTCGAGATATCTTAACGTGGCATCGCCAACGTTTTCTCCCGGTAGAGAATGAAGAACGGGGTGATATGGATCTGGATATGGAATGTGAGTAACACCGTTCATCAAGGGGAAGAAGCCTCGATGATAATGAGGTTTGCTGGCAGTCAGAGTAACCGACCCATAAGTCCTGCCATGAAAACCTCCAAGGAAGCTGATAAATTGACTGCGTCCAGTATGATAACGGGCCATTTTGAGAGCCGTTTCCACGCTCTCGGTGCCCGAATTGGTGAGAAAAGAGACTGCATCCTCCTGAAATGGTGCAATTAAATCAAGATATTCTGCCAGCTCAATCCATTTCTCGTGGTAGAAATCTGAAGAAATGTGAATAAATTTTTCGGCTTGTTCTTGAATGGCTTTTACAACTTTCGGATGACTGTGACCGGTGGAATTTACCGCAATTCCGGCAGCAAAATCAAGGAATTGATTACCATCAACATCCCAAACATAGACTCCTTTTCCGTGATCCATCACGAAAGGATACCCCCTGGGATAGGAAGGTGAAATGACTTTATGGTCTCGTTCGATGAGACGTTTTGCATTATCCCCTGGTAAGTTGAGTGTCTTCATAATACACCTCCTGATGATAGTTTGGACTGACGTACAAACAACCTTGCAGAAATGGTTGTATTTAATATGTAAAGACCTTACCTTTTAAATGATTATATCATGAGAGAAATTTAGAAAATTTCAAAACCTGGCAATTGAATTGGCTCAAAACGATTGTTTTAAAATCGTTGACGATGGGCTTAAAGACTGCTATGATATTTACCATATGCGTTCGAAACGAAACAATCAATTTCGCAGAATCCTTCAGAGTATTTTTCTCAATCTACGATGGCTGGTGCCAGGGATTGGGGTTAAACGTTGGGTCTTGCTGATTCTTGCTGGAACAACCATGCTGGGAGTAGGCATGGCAGTATATCTATTGGATATTTACCGAACCGCACCCGAATCCTGGTGGTTGCCGATCATCAAATTCGTTTCCCTTCAATTTGTTCATATACGAATTATCCGCGCACTGATTTTTGGCCTGATTGGCATTGTTCTTGTTATCATCGGCATTACCGGGCTTAATCGGGCTTTGCTTAAACCTTTTCTTCGACCAGGAAAAGATATTATCGATACCGTTGCAGAATACCGCCGCAGAGAAAAGGGTCCTAGAATTGTTGTTATCGGTGGAGGGACGGGACTCGCTTCTGTTTTGCGTGGTCTTAAGGCTTATTCTCGGAATATTACTGCAGTCGTTACCGTCGCTGACGATGGTGGGTCTTCAGGTGAAATTCGTAAATCAATGGGGATTTTGCCCCCTGGTGATATTCGCAACTGTCTGGCTGCGCTTTCTAACGATGAAGAGTTGCTCACCCAGCTTTTCCAGTATCGATTTGCGGCAGGCGCAGGTCTTAACGGTCACTCGCTGGGAAATCTCTTAATCACCGCGTTAACTGAGATCACAGGAAGTTTTGAGGCCGCCATCGCTGAGTCGGCCCGGGTTCTAGCTGTTCAGGGTAACGTTCTACCGTCTACACTGCGCAATATCAATCTGGTGGCAGAAGTTGAGCTTCCAGAGAAAAAAGTTACCGTTAATATAAAGGGTGAAAGTGAAATCAGTAAGATGGGTGGTAAAGTTCGCAGGGTCTGGCTTGATCCTGGCAATCCGCCTTCTTTTCCACCCACTTTGCAGGCAATCTTAAACGCAGATCTGATTATTGTTGGTCCGGGTAGCCTGTATTCAAGTATTATTGCCAATTTACTGGTCCCCGACCTGGTGGAAGCTATTCATGTGAGCAAAGCTTGCAAGATGTATATTTGTAATGTGGCCACTCAGGTGGGGGAGACAGATGGTTATACCTGCGAGGATCACATACAGGCGATTGAGCAGCATACTGGGTCGAGACTCTTTGACTTAATTGTGGCCAATAATCGTTATGAAGGTGTATTACCCGCTGGAATTGATTGGGTAAGGGTAAAAGAAGAAGAGCGTAGAAGTAATATTTATCAAACCGATTTAATGGATATGGAGACCCCCTGGCATCATGATTCCACTAAAGTGGCGAAGACGATCATGGAATTGTATCTGGAAAGAACAGGTCCTCTAAGCGTCAAAGATGATGCTACAACAATTTAGTTCATATGGCCATGTCTAGACATGGTAAAATTCAGCAACGATTTGGAGGATAATCAAATGGCAGTAAAAATTGGAATCAACGGGTTTGGCCGCATCGGGCGGCAAGTGCTGAAAGCAATTGGTGAATTTCACGGCTCTGAACTGGAAGTTGTTGCCGTAAATGACCTTTTTGACACAAAGACGAATGCTCATCTTCTAAAATACGATTCCAACTATGGAATATTCCCTGGGACCGTGGAAGCGAAGGAAGGTGAATTAATTGTCGATGGAAAATCGATCAAGGTTTTCGCTGAAAAAGACCCTGGTATGCTACCCTGGAAAGATCTTGGGGTTGATATTGTCATTGAATCGACAGGGGTTTTCACTGATGCGAATGGCGACCCCGCAAAAGGGAAGGCTGGAGCGCGTGTTCACATTGAGCAGGGCGGAGCTAAGAAAGTGATCATTACTGCACCTGCGAAAAATGAAGACATCACCATGGTTTTAGGTGTCAATGATCAATCTTATGATCCAGCCAAACACCATGTAATCTCAAACGCGTCATGCACCACGAACTGTCTTGCTCCAGCCGCCAAAGTTGTTCATGATAAATTTGGCATTGTCTATGGGATGATGACCACGATTCACTCCTATACCAACGATCAGGTTATTCTGGATCAGGGTCACAAGAAAGAGATGCGCCGCTCCAGAGCTGCTGGGTTGAACATCATTCCTACTACTACTGGCGCAGCCAAAGCGCTGGCGCTGGTCATTCCAGATCTCAAGGGAAAATTTGATGGATATTCCCTGCGTGTTCCAACTCCTACGGTCTCAATTGTCGACTTTGTGGCAACCATTGAGAAGCCCACGACCAAGGAAGAGTTGAACGCAACCTTTATCGAAGCCTCCAAAGGCGCGTTGAAGGGAATCCTTGGTTACACCACAGGTGAGTATGGTGATCCACTTGTGTCCAGTGATTTCAAGGGTGATTCTCGCTCATCAATCGTTGATTTGCCATCCAATATGGTCATGGGTGGAACAATGATCAAGGTGGTAGCCTGGTACGACAATGAATGGGGTTACTCTTGCCGCACTGCAGACCTGGCAGCCCTGTTAGGCAAAAAGCTCTAAGTATTGATCAAAGAGACTGAGCCGGTCTAAGAATTAGATCATTCGATGCGCAACCGAAATTGTTCTTTTGGTTGCGCATCAGACGATATAGGGAGAGGATAATCATGTTTAACAAAAAAACGATACGCGATGTTGATGTAACCAATAAAAAAGTCCTTGTTCGCGTTGATTTCAATGTTCCCCTTAAAGATGGTGGAGTGGGTGACGATACCCGAATTCGGGCAGCTCTTCCTACGATCACTTATTTGCTAGAGCATCGTGCAGCGGTAATCTTGTGTTCTCATCTTGGCCGTCCGAAGGGTGGTCCGGAGGAGAAATATTCACTAAAACCTGTTGCCGCTCATCTGGCTGTCTTGCTCGGCATGAATGTGAAATTCGCACCTGATTGCATTGGCGCTGAGGCTGAAGCCGCTGCCAGGGATTTGAAGCCAGGTGAAGTTCTCGTTCTGGAGAATACCCGTTTTCATGCAGAAGAAGAAAAGAACGATTTGGGTATGGCCAAACAACTGGCCTCTCTGGCTGACCTGTATGTGAACGATGCCTTTGGAACTGCCCACAGGGCGCACGCTTCGACAGAAGGTGTTACCCATTTTCTTCCCGGTGTGGCCGGGTTCCTCCTCGAAAAAGAAATTCGATATCTGGGCCAGACGGTAGCTGATCCACAGCGTCCATTTGTGGCGATTATGGGAGGGGCAAAGATCAGTGATAAGATCGGAGTCATCCGAAACCTTCTCAAGAAAGCTGACGCAATTCTCATTGGCGGCGGAATGGCAAACACCTTCTTTAAGGCTCAGGGTCTTGAAATGGCAGACTCACTGGTTGAAAATGAATCGTTGACGCTGGCTGAAGAATTGTTAAAAGAAGCAGCGGGCAAGATTCACTTGCCTGTGGATATGGTTTTAGGGGATAAATTTGACGCTGAAGCGGCAATCAAGACCATTAAAACCGGGAACGTTCCTGAGGGGTGGAGGGTTCTTGATATTGGGCCGGAAACAGTTAAAGCGTACGCCGATGTGATCCACGGAGCCGGTACTGTGGTATGGAATGGCCCGATGGGAGTGTTTGAATTCCCGAATTTCGCCAAAGGAACGTATGGAATTGCCGCGGCTGTGGCTGAAAGTAAGGCAATCAGTGTTATCGGTGGAGGTGAATCGGTGGCAGCCATTCAGCAATCTGGATTGGCTGACAAAATCACTCACATCTCAACTGGTGGCGGCGCTTCACTTGAGATGTTGGAAGGGCTTGAATTACCCGGTGTCGCTGCATTACAAGACAGATAAGTGATCATCTAGACAGAATGTTCAGTGTGCGGTAGAATTCTTGCGCCACCTGAATCAGTGCTTACCCTCGACCCTCGCACTGTCAGAAGTTTTTTGGAGGAATAAGTTGGCCAATATTAAGTCTGCAATAAAACGCAACAAGCAAAATGAAAAACGACGCATTCGCAACCGCGTATATCGCGGCGCCGCACGCACCTATGTTGCTCGTGCCCGCGCAGCGATTGCCGGAAAAGAAACTGAAGCTGCTGAAGCTGCAACTTTAGAAGCAATTTCTGCTCTGGATAAAGCCGCGCAGAAGGGTGTTATTCACAAGAATAACGCCGCACGCCGTAAAAGCCGCTTGATGAAGCGACTGGCTGCTTCTAAGTAAAGTTCGTTTTTCAAAAACGCAATCAAGCGGGAGATGATTCTCCCGCTTTTGCTTCCTCTGACGTATCTTGATTTTGCCTATGATATAATCCATGCTGAAAAATTATGAAGTCATACTGGATGGGAAATGTTTGAAGTCGAACAAAAACACGTTGAGGATTTAATTCATCAATACTGTCAGGAGAATGACCTTCCTGATGTTGAAATTAAATGGTCATGGATCCCATTTAATGGGCAATGGGGTATTTCAACATCATTCTTTCAGCTAGCTTCACGTTCTTTTGGAGACACCAAAGGAAACGTCGGGCAAAAAGCCAAAGAAATTGCCCAGAACGTTGCCGGTTACCTGGGTCAAGTTCCAGGCTTTGAGAAGATTGAAGCGTTAAACGGATACTTGAACTTATATTTTTCTACAGCGGATTATTTCCAACGAGTTGTTGATAAGGTCCTTGCGGAAGGTGCTGATTATGGAAAAGGTGCCAGGACTAACCGGCAATTGATGGTCGAATTTTCTCATCCAAATACTCATAAGGCATTTCACGTCGGTCATCTGCGCAGTGCTTTTTTGGGTGACGTTCTTGCGCGTATTCTTGAGGCAGCCGGGAATGATGTGGTAAGGGTAAATTACCCTGGTGATATTGGCTTGCATGTTATTAAATGGTTGTGGAATTACTTAAAATACCACAAAGGGGAAAAACCTGAAAAAGACATCACGCGTTGGATGGGCAACCTGTACGCTGAGGCGGTAAAACGACTCGAACAAGACCCTGAACTTGAAAAGGAAATCCGCGAGGTATATACCCGTTGGGATCAAAGGGATCCCGAAATCGTAAAATGTTGGGAAGAAACCCGTCAGTGGTCGTTGGATGGTTTCAAAGAAATGTATGATTTGCTGGACATCCGGTTTGACCGCTACTATTTCAACTCGATGTTTGAGAAACCTGGCAAGGAGATGGTTGAAGAGCTGCTTCAAAAAGGGATTGCCACGGATGAACGGGCGGAAGGCGGGGCAGTTATTGTCAAGCTGGATGAAAAACTGGGCTTGAAAGAAGAGAAATATCGGGTGATGGTCGTTCTACGCTCAGACAATACAGCATTATATGCGACCGAAGACCTTGCGCTCGCAAAAAGAAAATTTACTGATTACCCCAACCTTGAAAAAGCTTACTATGTGGTGGATGTACGGCAATCCCTTCACTTTCAGCAGGTGTTCAAAACTTTGGAACTGGCAGGGTATGAATGGGCGAGCCACTGCCAACACGTGCCCTATGAGCTGGTTAACCTGCCGGGCAACGTGGTCATGGCGTCGCGCGAGGGAACGGTTGTTCTCCTTGAGGATTTAATTCGCGAAGCAACCTCGCGCGCACTTGAGGTGGTAAAGGTTAAGAACGCTGATCTTCCTGAAGAAAAACAGCTCGAAATTGCCCGTGCTGTGGGGATTGGAGCGATCAAGTTCCCCATGCTTTCGCGTGAAAGCAACAAAATCGTCACTTTCGACTGGCAGTCTGCACTTGATTTTAATGGCCAGGCAGCACCCTATATTCAATATGCCTATGTTCGGGCAAACAGTATTTTGCGTAAAGTCAATCAAGAAATCCCAGCTACACTCAAGCCATCTACAGAGCTCACCGCTGAAGAGGTTGCACTGGTTGACTGGATTAGCCGAATGCCAGAGGAAATTCAAAAGGCGGCCAGAGATTTGAAACCTCTGGTCATCACCAATCTGGCATATGAATTGGCCAGAGCGTTCAATGATTTCTACACACAGTGTCCTGTACTTGCAGCTGAAGAACCGGTTCGGTCTATGCGGCTAAGGCTGGTTGCGGCAGCACGTCAGGCGATTTGCAACAGCCTGGTTTTACTGGGCATCACAGCCCCACAAGCGATGTGAAAATACTCTAAATCTATATTAAAGGAGACCAAAGTATTATGACCCCGATTAAAACCTTGATCATGGGTGCAGCAGGACGAGATTTTCACAATTTCAATGTTTTCTACCGTGACAACAAAGATTATGAAGTTGTTGCCTTCACCGCAACACAAATCCCCAATATCGAAGGCCGGAAATATCCAGCTGAACTGGCTGGTTCTCTTTACCCGGCCGGGATTCCCATTTACCCCGAGAGCGATCTGGTTCGCTTGATCAAAGAATTAAAAGTCGAACAGGTTGTCTTTGCATACAGCGATGTTCCACATGAATTGGTAATGCATAAAGCATCCACTGTTCTTGCTGCAGGCGCAGATTTTCGTTTAATGGGGACCGAAGCAACTCAGGTTAAATCGATCAAGCCTGTTGTTTCTGTGTGCGCGGTACGCACTGGTTCAGGAAAGAGCCAGACAACCCGTCGTGTGGCAGCGATCCTGCGTGAAATGGGCTATAAAGTGGCGGCGGTTCGTCACCCGATGCCTTATGGTGACCTGGTGAAGCAGAAAGTGCAACGCTTTGCCACATATGCCGATCTTGATAAACACGAATGCACTATTGAGGAACGTGAGGAGTATGAACCTCACATCGATAATGGCGTAATTGTGTATGCTGGCGTAGATTATGAAGCCATCCTGCGACAGGCTGAACAGGAAGTGGATATTGTTCTGTGGGATGGTGGAAATAATGACTTCTCGTTCTATAAGGCTGACTTGAGCATCGTCGTCGCTGATCCTCATCGTGCCGGCCACGAAAAGGCTTATCACCCGGGTGAGACGAACGTGCGCATGGCGGATGTGTTCGTGATCAACAAAGTTGATACTGCTGATCCTGCCAAAGTGATCGAGGTGCGCAATTCTCTCCATGAACTCAATCCAAATGCGATCATTATTGAGGGTGCCTCACCTTTGTTCGTTGAAAATCCTGAAGCAATCCGCGGCAAGCGTGTGTTGGTTGTTGAGGATGGCCCAACTCTGACACACGGTGAAATGGCTTATGGTGCAGGCTGGGTGGCTGCCAAGCGATTTGGTGCCGCTGAAATCGTAGATCCGCGCCCGTTTGCCGTCGGATCAATCCATGAGACCTATGTCAAGTATCCAAAGACCGGAACCATACTTCCGGCTATGGGATACGGTGAGAAGATGGTCAAAGACCTTGAAAAGACAATTAACAAAGCAGATGTTGATCTTGTGGTTTCTGCAACGCCTATCGATTTGACCCGCATTATTAAGGTGAATAAACCCATGCAGCGTGTGGGTTATGAATTACAGGAGATCGGTAAACCTGATTTGAAGGATATCCTGACGAAGAAATTCGCTAAGAAGTAAAAAAGGGTGATTAGGATCAGGAATCAGAAATGATTCCTGATCCATTTACAAAGGTTGATCAGATGTTCATAGACGAAGCTAGAATTTATGTCCGGTCAGGCCGCGGTGGCGCAGGAGTGGTTCATTTCCACCGCGAAAAATACGTTCCTCGCGGAGGTCCTGACGGTGGAGATGGCGGGAAGGGCGGTGATGTTATATTCCGCGTGGTGCCAACCCTTAACACCTTACAGAGTTTCCGGTTTAAGCATAAATTTGTAGCTCCTGATGGAGAAAATGGAGGCGGCAGTAATATGACCGGGAAGAGCGCGAAAGACCTGGTCATTCCGGTTCCTCCAGGAACGCTGATCTATGATGCTGAAACCAATGAATTGCTGGGAGATATGGTTGACCCGGGGCAGGAATTGGTCGTGTGTAAAGGTGGACGAGGTGGGCGAGGGAACCAGCATTTTGCCACTTCGCGCAATCAGGCTCCACGCACTGCAGAAAAAGGTGAGCCCCCGGAAGAAAAAGTACTGCGATTAGAGTTGAAATTACTTGCAGATGTTGGAATTGTTGGCGTGCCGAACGCAGGAAAATCCAGCTTTCTTGCGGCCGTGACGAACGCAAAACCAAAGATTGCAGATTATCCGTTCACCACAATTGAGCCTAACCTGGGTGTTGCACACTTAGATGAAGAAATCGATTTAATTCTGGCTGATATTCCTGGCCTTATTGAGGGCGCTCACGAGGGTGTTGGCCTTGGAGATGCATTTCTCAAGCACATTCAACGCACCCGTGTGTTGATCCACGTGATTGATGGTATGGCTGCAGACCCCGTGGCTGATTTTACTCAAATCAATAGTGAACTGGCATTATTCGATCCGGAACTTGGTCATAAACCTCAAATCGTGGTTGTGAACAAGATTGACCTGCCCGATGTTCAAGCGCGATGGGATCAGCTTAAAACTGCATTGAAAAAATTGGGTTATGAAGCCCACGCGATATCTGCTATTACCAGAGAGAATCTCACACCGATCCTCTGGAAAGCTCATGAAATCTTAATGAAAACGCCAAAACCTGAAATTACACCAGCATTACCGATCTACAAGCCCGAGGAAGATCCACGAGACTTCCACATCACTCGTGAAGAGAATGGCTGGCGGGTTACAGGAGCAGCCATTGAACGGGCGGCGGAAATGACCTATTGGGAACATGATGGTTCGGTGCGCAGGTTCCAGCGATTGATGGTTACCCTGGGTGTTGATGAAGCACTGCGGGAACGAGGGATAAAAGAAGGGGACACGGTTTTCATCAACGATTACGAGTTGGAGTGGCAGGAGTAAATGACTGAATTAAAACGTATTGGCATCTTTGGTGGCACCTTCGACCCTCCGCACGTAGGCCATTTAATTCTTGCCGAAGAGTGCCGAACCCAGCTCTCGCTAGATTTGCTTTTATGGGTGGTAACTGATAACCCTCCTCACAAACGTTACACGGATGTCAGCCCGATTGAAGACCGGGTTATTCTCGTAGAGAAGGCCATAGCAGGAAATCCGGCTTTTCAGGTTTCGCGTGTAGATATTGATCGGCCTGGTCCGCATTATGCGATCGATACTGTGAATATCCTAAAGAATCAGTATCCAGGTTCTGAGATGTATTATTTGATGGGGGGAGATTCATTGCATGATCTTCCGACATGGAATAAACCATTGGAATTTATCAGGGTTTGCGATGGGATTGGTGTCATGCGCCGTCATGCAGATAAAGTGGACCTGGAATCACTGGAGAAGGTCCTGCCGGGGGTGAGTGATAAAGTTAAGATTGTTGAAGCGCCAATTCTAGAAATTTCATCAAAGCAAATCAGACAAAGAATTGCAGAGGGTATGGGGTATCGTTATTACCTGCAAGATGCAGTTTATCGTGCAATTAATGAGATGGGCTTGTATAAATAAAAAAACTGGCAGCGCCAGTTTTTTATTTTTTTAAAACGTGATGTCGTAGGTATGATATTGGTTTTTACACGGGTTTCCCCATGCCACTTCCATTTTCCCATCCGTAAGGTCCATAATCATACTGACAATGGTCTTCTCACGGTCCATAGGGTCGAGATCAAAGATCGAATGATTACATATGGAATCAGGATAATTCACATGATCTTTGAGGATCGCTTCCAGCGTTTTCATCGTATGTTTTTTCGTCTCACGTAACAAATGCAGCGCGCGGAAATATCTTACACGTGTATGGATTAATTCATCCCGGTTTTCTTCGATGCTCTCCATGTTCGGCGAGAGATAGTTGTTCGTGTGTGCCAGGTAGCCATCTATTGCGTATAGGATATCAAAATTGCGAGCCGAGACTTCGACGTTGTACATTTCGCCGCTTTCATGGGCGATCAGGTGGTTGTAACCAGCTGCGCGCAGCGGGACGAGTGTGTAACGGATTGCCTGGCCGATGGTTCGTGCTCCAAGAACCGCACGTGAAACGACCACGCGCGGGATGCCGATGCGGGTATCGTTGGGATATACTGTATCACAGCATTGGGCGATCCCAGCTTCGTTGAAACCAACGTTGGGCAGCAGTCCTCCGTATGTCATTGCCAGAAAACCTGGTTCATCATCAGGTTGAGCTCGAACGATAAAAACATCGGGTTCGTCGCCCGGAAGCCAATCTTCATTATGTGCGACAAGGACGTTGTTTTTTGCCGTATTCTGCTCATTGACAGCCAGACTGGTACATTTCGTGAGGTGGAGTGCATCGGTGGTTACGGCTTCAAGCGCATTGACTACTGCCAATTCGGTCAGGTTAACGTTTGCTCCTTCTGCCATGCCATTCAATTCTTCAACATATAAGGGGTATCGTTCTTGGGCGAACGGCAAATACTTTTTCGCCTGGATCTTGGCGCTTTCCCATGTAAGTTGCAGATTGTTATATGTCGTTTCGACCAGCTGCCGTGCATTATCGATGCTATGTTGTACTTGCTCGCGCATGGCTTCGCCGATCTGCTGCCCCATAGATCGGTGGGATCCTTTTATATAAATGATTGGAACGGGTTTTGAGTGGGTAACTGCGGTATTGTCTGTCATTTCATAACTATATTTCATCTTTTCAGAAAGATCAAGATGAAAAAGTCCCGGAGGAATGCTCCGGGACTTTTTGTATGTTGCAGTTATTGTTGTACCAGCTGTAAATTGCCAACTGCCATTTCAATAATTACATTCACTACCGGACCAGTTGTGCCAAATGAGTATGAATTATTGGTGACTGACCAGGTGCCGTTGATATCAACGTTGCTCAATCCACCATTAATGATCACATTCGCGCGGCAGTCAGTTGGGAACACAAGTTTTATATCGCTCATGCCAGATTTGATGGTGACATTTACATCTTTTGATAGGTCACCGGTAAAATCAAGCTCATAGCTTCCCACGCCACCATCGAAAGAAATCTGATCTACGTTGGCATTGCCGAGTCCTTTCAACGATACTTGAGAGGCTCCAGTTTTATAACTCAGGATTGACATGTCAACCGGATTGGGGGTGTCGAACCGAACCGTTGATTTGCTGGCTCCATCACGAATGGAAAGGCTGGTAATTGAAAGACCACTCAAGTCAAGGGTGCCTTCATAAGCTCCAGTGGAGAGGCTTAAGTCCATTGGAATCGAACCAAGCTGAATCGTCCACATATTCTTAATGGTTCCATCAGGAATTCCAACCGTAGAAGTGTTTTCCTGCTTGATCGAGATGGAATTCCCTGCACGCGTCACGGTTGGCTTCCAGGATTTTACATTGTAGATCACTTCACCTTCGACCAGTTTTTCTGTTCCGCCGGTCAAATCCAGCGTGCCGGCTCCCATTTCGATATTTACAGAAGCGGTTTCTGATCCAGAACCAAGGGCTTCATCGATCTTAAACGTTTGAGTCACACCCGTTTCAACCGAAGGTACATTGATGGTAAGTGAACATGCCATAAGGGTTACCGCAATGGTCAGGATGATAAGGATTCGTGAAATTTTCATTCTACCTCCTTGCTACTATTGTTTCTTTTCTTCATAAACCAGAGGAATCAGGCGGCGTGGGCGTCTGTGGTGAGGAAGGAGGAATAACCGCCTGAACGATCCGGTCGGCATACTTGGATGATCCGAACCGGCTGATGATAACAGCACCCAAACCCAGGATTGTTACGATGGCACCGACCACCCAGCCAATACACGGAATTAATGTTGCGTAACCTGTTACAAGGCTCAGCGACAAGACTCCAATTCCTGCAGAGATGGATGGGTGAAAAGTGGTTTTGAAGAGGGACGCGATCCTTTGACCAATCTCAAAACCTACAGCGATAAAACCAAACAGGATCGCTAACATATAGGCCAGAAGAATCAGAATGCTAACTGGAATCAAGAGAATGGTAATGGCTACCAAGACGATCACAATGGGGGCAACGATGACAGTCAGCAACCCGACTCCGCCGGTGATTAACGGCTCTCTGATAACGGTATCAGCTACCCGCTTAACCTGAGCAGGCAGGAGTAACCCGATGATGACAGCTAACACTGCCATGGCCAGGGCTTGAAAAGTCGTGTTGAGCAGCCTGGTTACCGGTTTTTGGGCAGCTGTAAAAGGTAATTTCCAACCTTCAATTTTTTGCGAATCAAAATTGAATATTTCGGGTGTTTGTTCAGATATTCCACCAACAATTTCAGCCAGAGGAGAACGGTTCACGCTGGCCCCAAGGAGGGTAACACCACCTTGAACAACAGCCGTGTCTTCCAGGGTAACAGCACCGCCAATGGCGACGATATCTCCGGTAACTTCACCTTTTACGGTTATCGTTCCACCAATCAATACCATATCGCCATCGAGGACGGAGTCTTTAGATATGGATGCTGTTCCTCCTATAACGAGGAGGCTTCCATCGAGCGTTTCACCCGATTCAAGCCGAAAGGTATTACCAATAATAATCTGATCTCCTGTGATGACCTCACCTGAAGGTGGGGTTGGCGTCTGAGCGAAAACCAGTTCTGGACTTAACGCAAATGCGAAAAGAACAAAAGCAATTAAGACGATCCTGCAGGTAATTTTTTTCATTTTTGGACCTTCCTTCTAAATGCCAGCTTCCATATGGATAGTCCGAGGGTAATGCTTGCCAGCAGTACCCAACCGCTAACGATAACGACAGTGACGATTAAAGTGGATAGCGGGATAGTTTGGATCAGCTTAATGGAGATCGACCAAAAATTGCTGACGATATTGCTTACCGAGAGCATTGTTGAAATGAAACCTGCAGCAAGAGAAATGAGTGAAAAATCGGGAAGGAAATAGATTGCGATGGCGAGAAGGACCGCAGCTGCACCGCTAGAGAGAGAAATCACCAGAGTCCGCGCTTGTTTCTTCTCCTGTTCCCGTTTGCGGCGGGCAAGACTTGCACTCCATTTACCGGTAAAATCAGCCGGAGCAGGCTTCATCTGGCTGGACTGGATCGTGCGCTGGACGGTGTTCCATCCATTCGCGAGGCGGGTGCATTCAGTGCACTCTCTCAGATGAGCAGCCAGATCTCGTTTTTCTTCATCAGAAAGCTGGGGTTCATCAAGGATCCAGTTCTCATAAGGCTGATGACTCATATTTCCTACCTCCTTCCACTGCGATATTGCGCTCTGCTGCAATGGACTCAGCCAACTGGCGCCTCGCACGATGTAAGCGACTTTTAACAGCACTTAGTGTTAATGAAAGCATTTGACTAATTTCTTCCTCCGAACATCCGTACCAGTATTTGAGGATCACGGCTGCACGATCAGGGGGGCTTAATTTATTGATCATGGAATGCAAAACCTGATCCTCGTCATTCTGAATGGTGATCATTTCTGGCGTGGGAATAGAAGGATCCGCAAAATCAAAATCGGGATATTCATCCAATTCGAAAATCGGGATCCTGCGTTTGCGTTGTTGATCGATGCAATAATGAGCGGCGATCGAAAGCAACCAGGTGACGAAAGACCTCTGTGAGTCATATCGCTTCAAGTTTTGATAAGCGCGCCAAAAAGTTTCCTGTGCAGCATCCTCGGCTGCAGTGCTCTCTCCGAGCATTCTGTAGCACAAGTTGTAAACAGGAGTCTGGTAGGCATTTACCAACATGGTGAAGGCTTCTTCGTCTCCATGGAGGGCTTTTTCGATCCATTCTTGTTCCAGATTAATCACGACAGCCCCAAGTATTTTATTATTCTAAGCAATATACGCAGAACGTAGCAATTGGTTGCAAAACGGATCACAGCAATATCCAATGTATGATGAAAATTGGTTAAAAGATGATCTCTTCTTTTCCGGCAAGTTTTTCATTGATCTTTTGCACAACCAGATCTAAATGCTTGGGTTTATGGACAAAATCGAGATCATCCGTGCGCAGGGTGAGCACCGGGCATAATTCAAAGTTCTTAATCCAGTCGTCATAATAACTTTCGAGAAGAGATAAATAATCTGCACTGATCGAGGATTCAATATCGCGGCCGCGTTTCTTAATGCGCTCCACCAGAATATCCACAGGGGCTTTCAGGTAGATGAGCAGTGAGGGAGGGGGAAGAGTTTTTACAACAAGATCAAAAAGCTGACGGTAAGTAGCATAATCACGTTCAGTAATGTTGCCCATTGAGTGTAGGGCGCGGGCAAAGATGTAAGCATCTTCATAGATACTGCGGTCAATAATTGCCGATCGCGAATCTTGAAACATTTCGAGGTGTTGTTGCGCGCGATGACCCAAGAAGAAAACTTGCAGGTGAAATGACCATTCTTTCATGTTCGCATAAAAATCAGGCAGATAGGGATTATCGACCACAGATTCATAAGCAGTGCGCCAGCCGAGACGCTCACCAATGCGTTCGGTAAGAGAGGTTTTTCCAGAGCCGATGTTGCCTGCAACGAGGATCAATTTTTTGGATGGCATGACTTTTCTCCTGAGGGAATATGCAAATAAATTATACAGCGTGATGCTATGGAATAACCGGAGAACGTGGTAATTGACCGATGAATTGTGGTATACTACTTGCTCGCGCTAAAAGTGCGTATGTTAATCGAGCTTGGTTCAAGATACCCTGCCGGTTTCGGAGGGTATTTTTTTGTGGAAAGAGGAATATTCATGTTAAATTCGTTTAAAGACCTGGGTTTACAACCGGAACTTTTGGATGCTGTTACCAGGCTGGGGTATGAACAACCAACCCCTATTCAGGTAGAGACGATCCCGCAAATGCTGCTTGGCAGAGACGTTCTCGCACAATCTCAAACAGGAACGGGAAAAACAGCAGCGTTTATGCTGCCAATCTTGCAAAGGCTGCAAGAGCACGACAATAAGGCCATCAAAGCATTGGTTCTCGCGCCGACGCGAGAGCTTGCCAAACAGGTGGCCGATGCAACTGAGGGTTTCGCGCGAAACTCGCAGTTAAGGGTTCTACCCATTTACGGCGGACAATCCTATGAGATTCAGATTCGAGCCCTGAAACGTGGTGTGGATATTGTAGTTGGAACCCCTGGTCGGCTTCTGGATTTGATGCGTCAGGGACATCTTGATTTAAGCCAGGTAAAAACATTAGTACTTGATGAAGCTGACCAGATGCTTGAGATGGGCTTTATCGATGACGTTCAGATGATCCTGGAAGAACTTTCTGAAGATAAGCAGATGGCGTTATTCTCTGCTACACTTCCTGAACCGATCAGGAAACTGGCAGCGAAATATCTGAACGATCCTGCGAAGATCCTCATCAGCCCAAACCGGCTGACAGTTGATCAAACGGAACAGCGGTTCTACCGGGTGCGGGAGGAGACCAAACTTGCTGCTCTGGCCTGTCTTTTAGAAACCGAAGAAGTATCGGCGGGGCTGATCTTTGCCCGCACGAAGGCCAGGGCACAAGACCTGGCTGATGAACTTATGCGACGAGGATTTTCAGCTGATTCTTTGCATGGCGACCTGAATCAGACCAGGCGGGAACTGGTTCTCAACCGCTTTCGACAGGGAATTATTACCCTTCTGGTGGCTACCGATGTTGCCGCGCGTGGGTTAGACATTTCAGATGTCTCGCACGTGTTCAATTTTGATATGCCAGCAGATCCCGAGGATTATGTTCATCGCATTGGCCGCACTGGAAGGGCGGGAAAGCAGGGCGTTGCCATTACACTTCTCACTCCACGCGAACGTGGCCGTATGAACCAGATTCAGTCTTACACCCGACAGCCGGTTAATGAAGTATCCCTGCCTACCGTCGCACAAGTGCAAGAAAGGCGCGACGCAAAATTCATGGAACGCTTATCCGGGCAGCTGCTCGCTGGAATCAGCGGACAGGAGAGAGTTTTTCTAAAGAAAATGCATGATCATGGATTCTCCTCTGAAGAAATTGCCGTGGGATTGATGCGCCTGCTGCGCGCGGGTGAAAAGGGGATTCCGGCGCAGGATCTTCAAGTGTTGTCAGCGGATGAACAGAAACCCTGGAAAGAGAAGACTAAAAGCTTATCTCACAGAGAAGACCGATCAGCAACAAAGCACACAAAAGGGGATGCATCAGTGCACGTTGGTGAGGATCGATCTCGAGGGGTCGAACCAGGCATGGTGCGTCTATGGATGAACCTGGGCAATCGCAACGGTCTGCGCCCGGGAGATATCGTGGGCGCGATTGCCGGAGAGTCGGGCATCCCCGGCAAGGCGATCGGCGAAATTAAGATCCTCTCAAGCTATTCACTGGTGGATGTTGAGGAAAATCAGGTGAAGAAGGTGCTCAAAGCCAGTAAGGGAAATTATCGCCTTAAGGGGAAGCCTGTATTGGTAAAAGTAGCTGACTACTAACCGTACATGGCGGGGTGATATGTGAATTTGTTGCCCTCGAGGATAGAAATAAGCCTCGGCTCAAGAGTCTTGATCGTTGAAAAGCAGAACCAGAGAACCGGGATTTTGACAGAAGGTATTGTTCAGAGGTTGCTAACAAAAAGCCCAACACACCCGCATGGAATAAAGGTGATGTTGGTCAATGGCAAGGTTGGCAGGGTTCAAAAAATTGTTAAGTAAAAACATCCCACGTGGGGTACGCGGGATGTTTGTTGTTTCTATATAGATGATCAATTTTTGGTTAAAAGAACCGCAGCCACCATACCTGCGCCAGCATGTACCGATAAACCGGGGGTAAACTCGACTATCATGACCTCGGGAGGGATCTTCAGCGATTCGCGAAGCGCTTTTTCGAGGGCGATGGCGCCTTCAAGGTTGTTAATGTGAATAATGCCAACCTCCTGAATTTCTTTACCATCTGCGGATTCGGTGAGCAGTTCCACCAGCCTGCGAAATGCGACCTTGTTGGTACGCACTTTTTCCAGAAGATCGAGTTTACCATCACGCATGGTGAGGATGGGGCGGATGTTGAGCAAATCAGCCATTCCAGCCGCGACCGGTTTGATACGGCCGCCCAGAGCAAGGTATTTCAGGGTAGGCAGGGCTCCGAAGAGATGGAGCCTGCCAAGCAGAGAAAGGGCAGCTTGGACGGCTTCTTCGTGGCTCGCTCCCTGCTCAACGGCTTTTGCAGCAGCCAAAACCATCAACCCCTGACCAAGGGAGAGATATTCGGAATCAACTACGCTGATCTTTTTTCCAGGAAATTCCTCGGCAGCCTGTAGCGCAGATTGGTAAGTGCGGCTGATCTTACTGCCTACACAAATGCAAATGATCGATTCGGCGCCGTTCTTATAAGCATTATCAAATGCTTCAATGAAAGCCGCTGGCGAGGGGGCAGCTGTGGTGGGCAATTTATTCAGTGAATCAATCTTCTCGAAAAGGGTTTTGTCGTCAATGTCAATGCCGGTCTGGTAGGTCTCATCGCCAAATTGGATGGTGATTGGAACCTGGACGATGGAATGCGCTGCAGCCACATCAGCTGGCAGGCTTGAATCTGTATCAGTGATGATATGAATTTTTGACATTGTATGATTCCTATCTCTAAATAATTATGATTGTTTTTCATTATACACAATCGACCCTCTGGTTTCGATACTGGATGCACATTTTAAGAATTCTTCTATCTTAAGAGATATGAGAATAGTTAGGGTCAATATAATGGAGCCTTGCTGGCAGAAATACATAGAAATCAGTAAGCCTTATGGTGATGATGGGCTTTCGCTGATCCATTGGGCGGTGTAAACTCCATGTCTGGCGAACCATACGCGGCGGGTTCCGCAGCGGTTGAGAGAGTAACGGATAAAGAATTTACCGTTTGCAGCGTAAACGAGGTCGACTGTGTTCTCTCCTTTGATAGTTAAATGGTTGTTCACGAGGAAGGCGTCCTGATCCTCCCAGGAATATGAGCAGTAAAGAAACGAGAGGTCGGAGAGGGAGAAGTGAGTAATTTCATTGACGGGGGTGAGTATAAATTCCACGGCGTCACCGGTGTAATAACCCGGTCTGGGTGATTCAGTCGACGCGGTGGGTAGATCTTCAGGAGCGATTGACCTGGTTACGAGGAAGAAGATCAGGATGACGGCAGCCAGCGCGAGAAGCCACCAGAAAATCCTTTTCTTCACGATACACCTCCTTTCACTGGTGTAGGGAATTGATTCGTATTGATTTCATTATATACATGTAAGTGATGTAATGGCCCATTGAAAATATTTTTGAGGAAACTAAGAAATTGAGAGAAATAAGATTGAGGGTTGGTAATATTGGCGAATTTTATTTCGATTCACATAATTAAAAAACTTGACTCTACAGTTACTTTAGAGTGTACTATTTGAAAATACGGGCGGTTAATAGAAATGGCGTGTCTACCAGACCACTATCTTTCTATTTGATCGATACTATTTTAAAGGGAGGGTCTAATTATGAGCAAACTCAAGAAAGTTGATCTTGCACGTCGTAATTTTATGAAAGGGGCTGCTCTCGTTGCAGGGGCTGGAGTCTTAGCTAGTTGTTCGCCTAAGGTAGTAGAAACTGCAGTGCCATCGGTTCCTGCGACCGCGGTTCCCACAACAAGCGCTAATCAAACTACCGTCGAATGTATTAATCCTCGGACTGCAGCAGCCTACTTGAACCCGCAAGACTACGATTACCGTAGCCACACCACTAATTTAGAAACCCTTTTCTCTGAGTGGAAGCTCGGATCTCTTACGATAAAAAACCGCATGGTCAAATCAGCGGCCGGATCTGACACCTATGGAAAAGGTATCAGTGAAGAGATGATCGCGTACTATACCAATTTTGCCAAAGGTGGCATCCATATGGTCTGGTGCGAAAACTTCGGAAGCCTTTTCACGAAATATCCACAAACCCCACGCAGATTAGATCTTACTAAAGCCCCCTTAAAAGACCTGACAGATGCCGTCCACGCAGCTGGAGCTTATATTGGCTACCAGAACGATTCTATGAACGTTCCATTTGCTGAATTGGTTACTGTTGATGATGTCAAGTTAATCCAGAGAGATATGATCAATGGCGCAAAAATATTACATGATGCCGGATTTGATGCTTTTGAAATAAATTCAGCAGGGAACAATCTTGGAACATATTTCTTTTCACGCGGTCGTAACACGCGTACAGACGAATATGGTCCACAAACACTTGAGAACCGAGCCCGCTTTGTAACCGAAATTATTCAGGGTATTAAAGAAGCGTGTGGAAAAGATTTCGTGGTCCAAGTGCTAATAAATGGTATTGAAGAGAACGATCAGAATCTGGGCGATAGTTCAAATTTGATCACCATTGAAGAAACTAAGGAATTTGCAAAAATTCTAGAGGCAGCAGGTGCGGATAGTTTACATGTTCGCCTTGGACCAACAGGTATGCATGTTTGCCAATTTGCCTCTGATCTTTACTTTATTGGCCGTGGTATTGAGGGAACAACCGGTTATGGGACTCAATTTGACTTCTCCCGTCATTGGGGTGGAAAGTTGATTGCCAATCATTCTGGAGCCGGATTGATGCTCAACGTTGCCAAGGAGATCAAACAAGCGGTTACGATTCCTGTTGGAACAGTAACATATATGGACCCTGCTCATGCACCTGACTTCTTTGAAAACGCTCTGAAGGAAGGCATGGCTGACTTCTTAATTATGAATCGCCCTCTGACCGTTGACCCTGAATACGTAAACAAGCTACAAGCAGGCCGCCTTGATGAGATTGCACCATGCACCCGTTGTATGCATTGTCACTTTGATAAAGATAAAGAAGGAAATACTTATGAGCATTGCCGTGTAAATGCATGTACTCAACGAGCATACCGCGATGCCATGCCTGAAGGTTACGATCCATTACCAGTGACCACAGCGAAAAACGTTATGGTGGTCGGTGGTGGTCCCGCCGGAATGGAGGCTGCACGTATTGCTGCCCAACGCGGCCACAAAGTGACACTTTATGAAAAGTCAAGCAAAGTTGGAGGTTTACTCACCTTTGCCTCAAAAGTTAAAGGGCCACATGAAAACTTAGATGATTTGAGAAATTATCTTGAGCGCCAACTTGAACTCAAAGGTGTTACTGTAGTAACCGGAAAAGAAGTTGATGCCAACTTCATCAATCAGGAAAAACCTGATGTTGTCATCCTTGCTACCGGTGGTTTACGCGATCACCTCAATTTCGTCGAAACTGAGGGCACGAAGATTATGGATATCTACAGTTACAGCAGCCCCGATATTGGCGAGAAAGTGACCATAGTTGGTGGCAATGCGCAAGCCATAGATACCGCCCTTTACTTGATGGCGCAAGGCAAGCACATTACGATTGTTTCCCCTGACCCGTTAGCAAAATTGGCAAAAGGACATTCGAATTGGGTTAGAACCTTTGAGTTGCCCATGCTTTATTCTCATGGCACCCGTGTATGGCCTAATGCGAAGATTGTTTCAGTGGGTAATGGTGAGGTGACTATCCTTGGTGAAACTGGGATCGAATCAGTTGTCGAGTGTGACACGATTATCGAAGCAATGGACATGTTACCGAATACCAGCATTCTTGATGGAATTTCTGGTATAGAGGCTTATGCAATAGGTGATTGCAAAGAACCCTGGAACATCGCAGATGCTATCGCAGCTGGCAATTTAACTGCACGAAAGATTTAGCATCTAGTGAATTTACCTTTAGCATTAGAACTAGCCAGCGCTTCAAAGCGCTGGCTTTTTATTGGAAACCTTAGCTGCTGTCATCTGATCAAGCTTCTCGCAGAGGTTAAGAGATTAATCAACACCAATGAGCCTTTATAACCTTTTATGCTAAGGTTGTCTTTCGCTATACCCATCGCATTTTAATTACCTTAAAGGTTGGTTTAGATAAGGCGAATAATTGCCCACTTTATGTTCCGCATGGCTTCTCAGTCCTTGTTTCTTTGATTTATAAAAGGAAGCCAAATTTTCCCGATCGGTCCAAAAATGATAATGTCTCAAATTGTGGTGTAAAAAGCAATTGACAAAAGAGTCATCGTGTGGTTTCTTGAAGGTCTCATACACCAATTCAAGAAAGGGAACACACGATGACCACAGCAACTATAGCA
>DAOUGR010000048.1:0-69915 GCA_034429135.1 Anaerolineaceae bacterium
TGCTATAGTTGCTGTGGTCATCGTGTGTTCCCTTTCTTGAATTGGTGTATGAGACCTTCAAGAAACCACACGATGACTCTTTTGTCAATTGCTTTTTACACCACAATTTGAGACATTATCCTAGAATGGCCTTCCGATCCGCAATGGGGTAATTTTATAGAAGCATTTAAAGTGGCAAATATGGCTGCACTTCTTGGGTCAAGCACTTTCATTGTGCTTGCAGTCGTGCCTGTGTCGCTTGTAATTTCAACAATGGCCGCTTTCGCCATTGGTATTCTGCGTTTCAAAGGTTCAGGCATTATTTTGACGCTTTTTATTTTTGGATTAACCCTTCCTTTTGGCGGAATCATCATCCCATTATATTTTCTCGAACGGGCAATAGGAATCTACAACACGCGTTTAGCAATCGTTTTACCGTTAATTGGGCTATATATGCCTTTTGCTGTTTATTGGATGCGCTCTCATTTTGTTAATATGCCACCGGAAATCTCTGAGGCTGCTCGAGTTGACGGTGCGACATCCTGGGATCTTTTTAGGCACATTCATGTTCCGCTTGCTGCACCCCCCATTGTTTCACTAGGAATACTTTTGTCTGTCTGGACATGGAACCAGTTCCTTCTTGCCCTGGTGCTCGTGGAAGATCCAACTCAACGAACGATGGCTGGTGCGCTTGGAGCCTTTCAAGGTCACTATGCCACC
Organism: Anaerolineaceae bacterium; assembly: GCA_034429135.1. Classification (GTDB taxonomy): domain Bacteria; phylum Chloroflexota; class Anaerolineae; order Anaerolineales; family Anaerolineaceae; genus UBA6107. Next base: position 700 of record DAOUGR010000048.1, read on the forward strand.
AATGTGCCCTTACTTTGTGCCGGGACAATCATGATTTTGGTTCCTACCTTAGTAATTTTTGTGATATTCCAGCGCCAAATTATCAATGCCTTGATTCAAGGCGCTGTAAAGGGATAAGCTGTTACGAGTCAAATTTATTCTTGCTTTCTGATAAACTGGCTCATCGCTCTTTAAGTAAAAAACATTAAAAATTTTACTGTTTCAAGCTGATCAAATGCTTCAAGCAGTAAGAATTTTTTGTGTGACATTTTGATCTTATCAATCTTACGAGGACTTCATGAAAGGCGATATCGTTTTAATAAACGAGCACCACATTAACGCAGCAAAGTGTATTGTTTCACAAATTGCTGATCAGATCAAATCAAAACCATCAAGATTTGTTATCACTGTTGCGGGAGAATCTGGTAGTGGAAAATCTGAAACCGGGTTAGCTATTTCTAAAGAGTTAGAAAAGCTTGGGATCAAATCTGTGGTTTTAGGACAGGATGATTATTTTTATCTCCCTCCCAAATCAAACAGCGAGAAGCGGCGAGCTGACGCAGATTGGCTTGGACCTCACAAGGAAGTAAATTTTGAGGTGTTCGAGCAGAATCTCATCGATGCCATTCGTGGTTCTTCTATGATCGTTAAGCCATTAATCGATTACAACGCAAATTCAGTATCTTCAGAAAAAATCAACCTGGAAGGGGTGAAAGTGATCATAGCTGAAGGGACTTATACTTCATTACTAAAACATGTAGATATTCGAATCTTTATTTCACGAAACTGGCAACGCACATTAGAAGATCGACGGAAACGAAACAGGGGAAATGAAGTGAATGACGAATTTACTGAGAATATCTTGGCTATCGAACATAAGATCATTGCTGGTCATCAACAGCTAGCGGATTTCATTATTAATGATGACTTTGAAGTTATCAATGTGAATACGGGATTATAAATGGTTGTAAAAAATCAGGTTCAACTTATTACTTATCCAGACTCATTAGGGGGGGATTTAAAAAAACTCAATCTTGTCCTCGAGCAATATTTCCCCGATCTATTTACAGGTGGAATTCACATATTACCGCCTTATCCGTCATCTGGGGATCGTGGCTTTGCTCCACTGACATACTTCGAAATTGAGCCACAATTCGGATCTTGGGATGATATCATCCGCATCAGCCAGAAACATCCAGTTTTATTAGATCTGATGGTTAATCACATTTCTGCAAAATCCGTCTATTTTCAGGATTTTATCGAAAATGGACGTGATTCAAAGTACGCAGATCTCTTTATCACTCTGGATAAAATTTGGCCGGACGGCAAACCAGTTAAAGAAGACATCGATAAGATTTTCTTGCGACGTCAAGAACCATTTTCTGAATTTCTCATAAAGAAAACTGGAAAAACTGAAAAAGTATGGACAACCTTCGGAAAAACGAATCCGTCTGAACAGATTGATCTGGATATTCATTCCGTGGGCGCCAAAGAATTAATATCCGATTTTATGAAGAACTTTAGCAAGAATGGCGTGAGCATGGTTCGTCTTGATGCTGTCGGATATGTCATTAAGAAGCTTGGCACCACTTGCTTTTTTGTTGAACCTGATATTTTTATGTTTTTAGAGTGGATTTCTGGCTTGGCTAAATCCTTAAATATCGATTTATTGCCTGAAATTCATGGAGATTACCAGACTCAATTCAAACTGGCAGAAAAAGGATATTGGATCTACGATTTCATCCTGCCCTACCTCATTTTGGATGCATTCATCAATAAAACCAGTGAAAAATTAGTTAATTATTTGAGGATTCGACCTCATAATCAATTTACTATGCTGGATTGTCATGATGGCATACCGGTCAAACCCGATCTAAATGGAATTTATACAAAAGAAGATGCTCAGAAAATAGTTAATGTCTGCCAGGAAAGAGGAGCAAATTTTAGTAGGGTTTTATCACCTGAACATATTGATCCGGGCGGTTTCGATATTCATCAAATCCGCGGGACGATCTATTCATTGTTGGGGGCGGATGATGATGTGTACCTTTCCGCAAGGGCTCTCCAGTTCTTCACGCCTGGTATTCCTCAAGTGTATTATGTAGGATTACTTGCAGGAGAAAATGATGCTGACCTGGCAGCAAAAACCGGAGAGGGAAGAGACATTAACCGGCACAATTTCACGATGGAAGAAATTGAAAAGAATCTAAAAAGACCCGTGGTAAGAAAGCTCATCAAATTGATTCAATTTCGAAACCATCATCCGGCATTTCATGGCGAGTTTTCTGTTAAACCAGTCAGTGACCAAGAATTATCCTTAACCTGGACCAATAAAAATCATCATGCCTCTCTGTATGTTGATTTGATGAGAGGGTGTTCTACGATTACGTATTCAGATATTTCTGGCAAAGAAGTTGTTTTTAACTGATCCCATTTCATCATGGATGACCTGATCCGGAGATCTGATTTCAACCAGATTTATCAGAAAGGAAAATAAATGCCATTAACTTTTGACTTGCCATTTGAGGAACTGCAGAGTTACAACGGTATCAATCCTAAGCCAGAGGATTTTGATGTCTTTTGGGAAAAAAGTTTGCAAGAAATGAACTCTATTGATGCAAAGGTGGAGTTAATCCCATCTGATTTCCAGGCATCTGGGTGTGAATGTTTTCACCTCTACTTTACCGGAGTTCAGGGCGCACGTGTGCATGCAAAATTGTTGTGCCCGAAAGATGGAAAATCACGGCATCCTGCGGTTTTAATGTTTCATGGGTACACAGGGAATTCAGGAGACTGGCAGGATAAGCTCAGTTATGTTTCACAGGGATATACTGTTGCAGCTCTTGATTGCCGTGGTCAGGGAGGTTTATCAGAGGATATCGGTGGGGTTCATGGAAATACCCTGCACGGTCATATCATTCGGGGACTTCATGAGGCTGTAAAAGGATCTCCACAGAAACTTTTATATCGACAGATATTTCTGGATACAGCCCAACTCGCGAAAATTGTGATGGAATTGCCTTCCGTAGATCCTGATCGGGTCGGGGCAATGGGCGCCAGTCAGGGAGGGGCCTTAACGGTTGCCTGCGCAGCCTTAGAACCGAGAATAAAAAGGGCAGCTCCCGTTTACCCGTTTTTAAGCGATTACAAGCGGGTGTGGTCAATCGATCAAGCTAAAGATGCATACCTGGAGTTACAGGAGTATTTCCGTTTATTTGATCCTTTGCATAAGAACGAAGATTTAATTTTCAAAACATTAGGTTACATCGATATCCAGTATTTGGCTTCTCGCGTCAAGGCGGATATTCTCTGGGGAATCGGTCTGATGGATACCATCTGTCCTCCGTCATCGCAGTTCGCGGTCTATAATAAAATCCGATCCAATAAATCAATGGAGATCTACCCGGATTTTTCTCACGAATCGTTGCCTGGTTTTAATGACAAATGTTTCAGTTTTATGATGGGTTTATGATTTTGTAGATGATTCCTTCTTGGTCAACTGAAGGATGTAAATGATCTAATCTATGCAACAGAAATTACCTTCCTTAAGAGCCATTGGAGAGGATATATTTTTATTTACACAATCAAGTAGGATCGCGTAAAAACTGTCCTACGAGTTTCGAGCATTAATCATCATTGAATGTGGGCTCAAATTTACCGGTGGCTTGTGAAGTCCCTTGATGGGGAATCATGGACCGTTAGATTAAGCCAGCTTACTTTTTTGGGGATTGCTTTGGCCGGAAAAACGTTTTGGAATAACTAATTAAATAAAAAAGTGATCCACCGGGGACTTGAACCCCGAACCCACTGATTAAGAGTCAGTTGCTCTGCCATTGAGCTAGTGGACCGGATTGCGTGGGTTATTATAACCCAAAAAAACGCTCTGTCAATAAACCCTCAAGAGAATTAAAGGTAGAAAAAACTTTGTGTCGAACGGGTCAGGTCAAACGCTCCGGCCTAGAAATTCTCTTTCAAGTTCATGCCTTCATACAGAAAGGCAACTTCATTTTCATAGCCGTTAAACATCAGGGTAGGGCGCTGGCCGGTTTCGCCAACACGGTATTCATTCGCCTGTGACCAGCGTGGATGGGCAACGTTAGGGTTGACGTTGGCATAGAAACCGTATTCTGCCGGATTGTAGGACGACCAGAAAGTCGCTGGCTGCTCTGCCACCAGCTCGATCTTAACGATCGCTTTAATGCTTTTGAAACCGTACTTCCAGGGTACCACAAGGCGCAGGGGGGCTCCCTCCTGCGGCGGCAGTGGTTTCTGGTACACCCCCCAAGCCAGCAGGGTGAGATCGTGTTGCGCTTCATCCAGGCGCAGCCCTTCAAAATAAGGCCAATCAAAGGAAGATGATTTCTGCCCGGGCATCTGGTCGGGGTCGTAAAGCGTGGTGAAGCGCACGTATCGGGCATCTTTCTGGATATCAAGATCAGCAAGCAGCCGGTTTAATGGGAATCCGTACCAGGGAATGACCATTGACCAGCCTTCCACGCAGCGCAGACGGTAGATGCGTTCCTCCGCCGGATATCGTGTGATCAGTTCCTTGGCGTCGATCGACATCGGGTTGCCGACCAGACCGCTAATTTCCACTTGCCATGGAGATGTCTTTAAGTTTTTGGCCAGGTCGGCGACGTCATTTTTGCTAAAAGAGAATTCATAATAGTTGTTGAAATGGTTGATCGATTCTTCGGGGGTTAGTGTGTCTTGCAGGTTCGCGGGTGTTGTGGTGGGTGTGAGAGATAGCCCGGTTTTAGGCTCGATTCCGCAGGCGGCCAGGGCGTAAGCCGTGCCAAAGATCGCAGCCAGGCGCATGAATTTGCGACGGGCGAAGAACAATTGTTCAGGCGTGATGTGATCATTGAGTGGCGTGCCAGACTTCTGAGTCATATCGGTCTCTCCATTAAATTACCCTAAACAGATAAAATTTATCATAAAATATGATTCAAATCAAGCTAAAAAAATGGAACGAAAGGGAATTTATCTCTACAAATAAAAAATTAATTATAGGATCTCATAGAGGGTCTGAGGAGTTGGCTCAAGCCGACCACGACCAGCATTACGACCGCGCTGGAAAGTACCGCCGCCGGTTCACTGATTTCTTCGGCCAGCCAGCCAGTAAGCAGCGCTCCTATCGGAAGGCCGCCCTGGAAAATGAGCGTGTAGACGCTCATCACCCGGCCGCGTAATTCATCGGGCACATGAGTTTGAATCAGGGCATTGGTGATATTGACCGCCGACATCAGGCTCCAGCCCATGACAATCAGCATGATCAGAGAAACAGGCAAGATGCGGAACAGACCAAAAATGAGCAGGGAAATGGGCATCACCGTGCTGCCTATCGTCCATATTTTGCCCCTAACCACACGCGATCCAAGATATGCAATCATCAACGCACCGGCCAGTGAACCCACACCGCGGGCAGAAAGCAGCAGGCCGTTGGTTTTTACATCCCCACCCAGCACGTTGGTGGCCCAGGCAGGCATCAGGTTCATGAGACTGAATCCAAAAACCGAGATTGTACCAAGGACGATGAGCAGCACGCGTATGTTCAAATCGCCAAAAGCAAATCTGACCCCCGCCAGTAGATCTGACATGGGTGACTTTCCCTGTAGGTTAGACTGATGAACCGGAACGTGCATTAAGAAAAGTGCTGTTAATACACCCAGGAATGAGATTCCGTTAATCGTAAAGCACCAGGCCGGGCCCAGCCAGGCGTAGACCAGACCGGCAACTGCCGGGCCGATCACCGTGCCGAGATTAAAAACCGAACTGTTGAGCGCAATTGCGTTGGTAAGGTCTTCTCGCGATACCATATCGACCACAAACGACTGGCGGGCGGGACCATCGAAGGCGTTGGCTGTGCCCAACAGAAAGGCCAGGATGACGATATGCCACGCCTGAATCAGGTCAGTAAAGGTAAGCAGAGCAAGGATGAATGCCAGCAGCATCATCGAACTTTGCGTGATGATGATCATCTTGCGGCGTGAGATGCGATCAGCTATGACTCCGCCGTAGAGAGAAAACAGCCAGACCGGTATACCAGATGTGAAGCCGACGATTCCCAGCAGAAAGGGCGAATCTGTCAGTTCATAGACCAGGTAACCCTGTGCGGTAGACTGCATCCACGTGCCGACCAGAGAGATGATCTGACCTATGAACCACAGGCGAAAGTTGCGGTGGCGCAGCGCAGCAAAGGTTTGCGATCTGGCGAAGGTTGATGATGACATAAACTGATAGAACTATATCACATTCGGAAAGGTACGGTATTCCTTGACAAAATTGTATACTCCACGACCTTAATGAATTGTTATAATAATTTTACGGGAATTTTATGGCTTATCTCTAAAATTTCTACCAACTCCTCTTTTTTCATTTCATCACCACGCAGAAGTTGAGATCAGCAAGGAAATATTAATTGGAAAGGATTCAGCGTATGAAAAAAACTTTTTCCACGATCTTAATTCTTGTGGCTCTGGTCACTGCGATGGTGGTCACCGAAGTAATCGCTTCACCTGTTCAATCTTCTGTGGATGCCAAAAAGAAAACCCCCGGTGCCCAGGCTACCGCGGTCGCGATTAAAAAACAAGACCGGCAAAATGAAAAACAAAATAACCAGCGTAATAACAACAAGAAAAACAAGGATGATTTTGCCGATGTCATGACTGGCAAAAAGGTAAACCTGCGTGGAACGCTTGTTTCGTATGATGGCTCTCAACTGGTGATGAATCTAGGTGATGAATCATTTGTGACCGTTTTCACTTCCGCTGAAACACGGATCAATGTGCCGACTGGAAAATCCAGCGCCGCTGTCACTGATGAACCCACACTCGAACCGACTGTTGAACCGTCTGTAGAGCCATCCGTGGAGCCCTCTGTGGTGCCCTCTCTGGAACCAACCGAAGAACCCCCTGTAGAAGTGGTGGGAGGGCTCTATCCTGGTGTTCAGATCAAAGTGAAGGCATACGCATTAACAGATGGCACTTACCTGGCAATCAAGATCCAGGTTGTTCCCGGCAAACCGGTGAAGGCTTATCACGTGGGAATTGTCTACGCCTACACTCCTGGAGTATCGATTACCATCGCGAATAAAAAATGCGAGTTTAGCACCTACCTGTTGACAGCCTCGACAAAGTATCAGCCAGCCGAACGCGTTGCAGGGCTTGCCGTAGGCAGCCTGGTGACGATCATTGCGCCGCGTGATGTAACTGGAGCTCCATTGACCGCTGCTGGTATCGTAATCCATCCACAAACAGGGACGGATGTCGAACCGACGGGCGAACCAACCGAAGAACCTACAGGCGAACCAACAGGAGAACCTACCACCGCGCCTACTCCAGCACTGGGTTGTGTCCTTCCTACGGCCATTCCTACACTGGAGCCGAGCGTGGTTCCCACTGAAGTTCCATAAAGTGGGTTACAAAATGCGAATTTGCTCTTGACGTTTACTCATATATAAGTAAACTTAACACATACACTAACTGAAAGGAGGTACCAACAATATGGCAAGGGTCATCGTTTTAGCACAACGAAAATATTGCGTGCCTCCTGAGGGCTGTTATACATAGCATTCTCTTCATAAACATGAGCCACAGGTGCGCCGCATCTGTGGCTTTTTGTTTAAGCCGGTTGAACTAAAAGGTAATTTGCACTGAGGAAGAGAAGAAAACACAATGAGTTACCAGAGCAAGAATTTAATTAACGACGATGATGATAGTCTTTCAAGTTATCTACCACGAGTACGTAATGGTGAACGAAAACATAAAAAACAAGAAGCAATCCGCCACAATGTGAAGCAAAGGTCCTTCACGCCGGAAGAGCAGAAACTTTCGCAAGAAGCACTGGAACAGAGCGGATACAATTTTACGTACCTGGCATCCCGCCATGAAAGTCAGTGGCTGCTGGATTCATTGAACGAGATCTACGACCAGAAGTGGTTCGAAGACATTTTAAAGATGGTGAAAGGCGGCAAAGAAGCTTCGGTGTATTTGTGCACTGCTCCGGCCAATATGCAACAACGCCTGCTGGCAGCCAAGGTCTACCGTCCGCGCCGGTTTCGTAATCTCAAAAAAGATCATATCTACCGCGAGGGAAGGGATCAGCTGGATGCAACCGGCAAGATTATCCTTGATGATCGCGCTCACCACGCCATGAAAAATCGAACCAGATATGGCCTGTCGCTGCTGCATTCTTCATGGGTGGGGCATGAATATCGTACCATGTGTATTCTGGCGGATGCGGGGGTGGATATGCCGCGGCCTTATGTCAGCAGTGATAACGCAATCTTGATGGATTACATTGGCGACGAGGACTGCGCAGCTCCGACCTTGAATTCGGTATCCCTTTCAACAACCGAAGCGCGGGTGATCTTTGAGCGCGTGATTCATAACGTCAGGCTTATGTTGCAATACAACCGTGTGCACGCCGATTTATCTGCTTATAATATCCTCTATTGGGATGGTGAAATCCGCCTCATCGATTTTCCACAGGCCATCAACCCCGAAGAAAACCAGAATGCTTTCCGAATTTTTCAAAGAGATTTACTGCGCGTCTGTGAATACTTTGAGTCCATGGGTGTGAATAGCAATTCTGAAAAACTGGCCCGACAGCTATGGGTTGAAAGAGACAGAAGAATGACTCCTGAAGTTGATCCTGCCTATCTGGATGCCGATAAAGAAGAAGACCGGCAGGCGTGGGTGACACAACGAGAGTAGTTAGACTCAAGAGCCCGGAGAATCCGGGCTCTTGATTTTCATCCAGGTGGATGCAGAGAAATCCATGAGACACCTTTCCTCTGTGATCGTTGAATGGCAATCATTTATAATAAAAATGAGAGATTTGAGAAAAAGATCTTACACATTTCAAAATCGAAACCACTCATTCATTACCAAGAGTGAAAAACCGCAGAAGACGAGGTTTAGCATGAATGAAGTTTTGAGAACCATTGAGCGCCGTCGGAGTATTCGAAAATTCACCGACCAACCGGTGGATCAGGAGACACTGACCTTGCTCATGAAAGCTGCGATGGCAGCACCCACTGCCATGAATGCACAACCCTGGGAGTTTGTGGTGATCACTGAAAAGCCTGTGATCGATCGTTTACGAAAGCACATGATGTTCGGTAAAATGAATGCCACAGCGGTGATCTGCGTGCTGGGCAGCCGTCGCAAACAGAAAAACAAGGCTGGAGACCTGTTCTGGGTGCAGGATTGCAGCGCTGCCACTCAAAATATCCTTCTGGCAGCCACTTCGCTCGGCCTGGGGGCAGTCTGGGTTGGGGTTTACCCGGTTTTTATTTTTCAACAGACAGTATCTGCCATCCTTAATCTTCCAGAAAGAGTAACACCGCTCAATCTGATCTATCTGGGTTATCCGGCTGAAGAAAAGGAACCGCGAACGCAATATGAAGCGGAACGCGTACATTGGGGACCTTTTCCAAAAGATACGCGCAGAAAATTCTTCAAAAAGTTTCGCAAACACCAAGAATTGATTATCGAGGAGGACATTGAAAGCAATGGATCTAAAAATTCAGGAAATGACCATTAATGAAATTTGCGGGGCGATTGCCCTGTGGAAGCGCTGCGAAGGTATAGGCCTGAGTGATGCAGACGAACGAGAGCCGTTGACGCGTTTCCTTACGAAAAACCCGGGATTGTGTTTTACCGCATACTTGAATGGAAAACTGGTCGGTACCTGCCTGTGTGGCAGCGATGGCAGACGTGGATATTTGTATCATCTGGCGGTGGATCCTGAAGCCCGGCGCATGGGAATAGGAAAAAAGCTGGTCGATCGGGTGTTTGAGGCGTTGAAAGAACAGGATATTCATAAATGTCACATCATGGTATTCAACAATAATGAGCTGGGATTGAAGTTTTGGAAATCCACCGGATGGACCTTGCGCACAGAAATTGCTGTTATGTCTTATAACGTCACACCCCCTCAATTGAGTTCGCCATGTTAACAGGCGATTTCAAAATCAGAAGACTGACCCGTGCAATCAAAGATGACTTTAATAAGGTACACCGGTCTGGCGAATATGGAGATGGCTGTCTGTGTGGGTTCTGGTGGATGGAATCCATTGAGGGATGGGATCAGCGCACCGATGAAGAGAGCCGTGCCCAGCGTGAAGATCTTTTTGACCGGGGTATCGAAGACGGTTATCTTTTCTATGAAAAGGGTGAACCAATTGGGTGGTGTCAGGCCTATCAGCGTGACTTGCTCATTCATCTTGTCAACGAGTTTCATTTTTCACCCGACCCAGATATCTGGTGTGTCAGTTGTTTTATGATGAATCCCTCTGTGCGCGGAAGAGGGCTTAGTCATACCTTTCTGGCAGCGGTGCTAGAAGATTTAAAAGAGCGAGGTGTTAAGAAGGTGCAGGCATATCCTCGTTCGGGTGTGAATCTCTCGGTAAACGACATATGGTCAGGACCTGAAGCGCTGTATGCAAAAGCTGGATTTGTGAAGGTAACCGATCTTCCAGGTCGTTCCGTATGGGAAAAAGCCCTGATTCTGGAATAAATGGATAATCTCTTGAACCGAAAAAAGATCATCTTACTGATCGGCCTCTGCTTTTTATTATCGGCATGCGAGCGCCCCGCTACGGTTTCCAATTGGTCGCCAATCACAAACGCGCAAACCTCTCCGACTGAGGATTTACCGACCTCAATCTCTGAAGCTGAGTCTGTCACGCCAGATATATCAAAACCGATGGAGGTCAGCGGAACAGCATCGCCAATCCCAACCATCGATATCGTTGATCTGCCAGATACCTTACCGCACCTTTTGAAAGGCTACGAACTGGTATCCTGGCAGAGTGGAAATGAATGGAATTTTACGCTTGTTTCAGGCACGAACCGACAGAAAACCTTTGAGGAATTGGTTTCTCCAGAGAGTTTCGTAACAAAAGAGGGTTATGTGAAAATCACGGTTAGGGGTGTAGAAGGCATAAAGCAAGTGCTCGCACGGGTTCCTGCCGGTGAATCTGTTGCCTGGAGCGGCATGAATCTGGCCGGGCAGGTTCCAAGAGGAACAATCTACTTCGCTTACCCGCAGCAAGAGATCATGGATGAGTTAATGGCAGTCGCGAAGGAAAATGGATTTGATCTTTACACCTTGCAGGAGTCGGAATAAAAAGTGAAAACAATCGACCCAAATCTTCCCTTAATTGATTTGCACCATCATCTGGATGGCAGTATCCGCCTGGAAACGATCCTTGAACTTGGTCTGAAATTTAACCTTCCCCTGCCGGCGAAAACGCTGGAAGGATTACGTCCCTATGTTCAAGTTTCTACCCCACAGCCAGGGGTGATGAAATTTATCGAAAAATTCAAATGGATGACGGGGGTGCTGGTCGACTATGATGCCTGCCGTCGCGTTGCCTATGAAAACGTCGAAGATGCGCAACGGGAAGGGATTGATTACATCGAATTGCGTTATAGCCCGTGGTTCATGGCAGAAGCCCATCATCTTCATCCCGAGGGCGTGGTAGAGGCGGTTACTGATGGCGTGAGGGCAGCCGAACGTGATACAGGGGTGCGCGCCAACCAGATTGCCATATTATCACGTCACTACGGACCCGAGATTGCCATGAAGGAGCTTGATGCCCAACGGCGTTACGCTTCTGAATTCTGTGCCCTCGACCTGGCGGGAGATGAAGCCAATTTTCCTGGGGAATGGTTTGCCAGTCACTTCAAGAAAGCAAGAGACGCCGGATGGCACATCACGGTTCACGCAGGTGAGATTGTGGGGCCTGATTCTGTGTGGCAGGCAATCCGCGGTCTGGGAGCTGAACGCATCGGACATGCTGTACATGCGGTTGAGGATCCTTCTCTGATCGATTACATGAGGGATAATGATATTGGTATTGAATGTAATCTAACCAGCAATGTACAAACCAGCACAGTAGCCGATTATGAATCACACCCCATTCGTCAGTTCCTGGAAAAAGGGCTCTTAGCCACCCTCAATACTGACGATCCGGGAATCAGTGCCATTGATCTGCATTACGAATACGAAGTGGCCGCTCCAAGAGCAGGGCTGACACCTGAAATGATCCACAGAGCGCAGAAAAATGCCCTTACCATTGCCTTCCTTTCTCCAACCGAAAAGCAGGCATTACTTGAGAAAAAAATGAACCAAAAATAAACGAGCAATTTGATCGATGTGCTATAATGCAAGCACCTTGGCATAAGTAGAAAATGTGATGAGATATCTGATAACTGGTGCAGCCGGTTTCTTGGGGTCCGCGTTGGCCAACCGCCTTGCGGCGGAAGGTCATGTGGTGCTGGGGGTGGATGATCTTTCCACCGGTGATGAACGCAACCTGTTAAAGGAAGTGCAGTTCATCCGCGGCGATGTGAACGATCGTCCGAAGCTGTGGTCTCTGTTACATGAAGTAGACTGCGTTTATCACCTGGCTGCCAAAGTGAGCGTGCCAGAATCAGTGCTTTATCCCCGCGAGTATAACCATGTAAATGTGGGTGGGACGGTGACGCTGATGGAGGCCATGCGTGATGTGGGTGTGAGGCGTGTGGTGTTTGTGTCTTCAGGAACCGTGTATGGCAACCAACCCGTTCAACCGGTATCCGAATCGGCTGTTCCAAACCCGCGGGCTCCATATGCGGTTTCGAAGCTCGCGGCAGAATATTACGTGAAATCCATTGGCGCTCTATGGGGAATTGAGACGGTGTGTCTGCGGGTGTTCAACGCTTATGGTCCCGGCCAGCGTATCCCGCCAGTCCACACACCGGTGATCCCGAGTTTCCTGCGCCAGGCGTGGGAGAACGGTACCATTGTGATCCATGGCGATGGAAACCAGACGCGCGATTATGTATATGTGGATGATGTTGTTGCTGCAATGCATGCGGCATCCACTGCCCCCGAGATCAACACGTTAACGATCAATGTCGGAAGCGGAACAGAGACATCTGTGAAGGATCTGGCACGGCTGGCAGTGGAGGTAACCGGCGGTCACCCTGAGATCGTTTACAATCCGCGCAACGAGGGAGGACTGAGCCGGCTCTGTGCTGATCTGACATTGGCGCGTGAAACCCTTGGATATGAGCCCAAAACACAACTCATCGATGGCCTCAAGAAAACGCTTGAACACGAAATCCAGCCATTAACACCATCTATGGAGTGATTCTCTTCTATACATCAAGTCTATTTAAGCGACAAACTTCGGGCTGCAATTTTCTAATCCCCTTTTAGGTATAATACCCTTATGAAATGCCTTCCCGAATCGTTTTATGCTGGCGAAGTGACGGAGATTGCCAGAAACTTGCTGGGTATGCGTCTGGTGCGATACCTGGAAGGCGAACGGATTTCTGGAATCATCACAGAAACCGAAGCTTATCGTGGAGAAGAAGACCTGGCCTGTCACGCGCGCAGCGGCAAAACGCAGCGTAACGCGGTTATGTATGGAAGACCGGGGCGGGCTTACATCTATTTCACTTATGGAATGCACTGGTGTTTGAATGCAGTCTGCGGGCCGGAAGGTTTTCCGGCGGCAGTTTTGATTCGGGCTATCCATCCCGTAGAAGGAAAAAGTATCATTGCTGCAAGACGGCCAGGGTGCAAACCCGCCGACTGGTGCAGCGGGCCGGCGAGATTATGCAAAGCGTTGGCGATCGATAAGGAATTGAATGGAGCATCTCTCTGCGAAGATGAAAGCCCATTATGGATAGAAGAAGGCGTTTCCCTTATAGATTCGAATATTATGATTACCCCGCGCATCGGGATCAGCAACACACCTGAGCCCTGGCGCTCAAAACCCTGGCGTTTTGTGGTCCATTCGATGGAGAATATTCCTTGACTTTCGACCTGATCCAATACTACCGCTCGATGTTAAGAATCCGCATTTTCGAAGAGACAGTGCTGGAGGAATTTAAACGCGGAATATTCTCCGGAACCACGCACACCTCACTGGGGCAAGAAGCCAATGCCGTTGGTGTTATCCGATCACTTGAACAACAGGATGTTATTGTTACCAACCATCGCTGTCATGGTCATTTTATTGCCTATGGCGGAGATATGCGGGCACTTTTTGCAGAACTGATGGGCAAGGCAACCGGTGTGTGCGGCGGAAGGGGTGGGTCACAGCACATCCACTGGCGAAATCTGTATTCAAACGGTGTACAGGGCGGCATCGTTCCGATTGCAGCAGGTATGGCGCTGGCTGAGAAGCGGTTTAAAAGTGGAGCGATAGTAACGGTTTTCATTGGTGACGGAACAATGGGTGAGGGCGTGATCTACGAAGCGTTTAATATGGCCCGCATCTGGGAATTGCCGCTGTTGGTGGTGGTTGAAAATAACCACATCGCTCAAACCACCCCGGCTGCGTTGACGATCGCGGGTAGTATTGCCGATCGTTTTAAAGCCTTTGCTATCCCATGTGTGGAATTGGATACGAGTGATGTGCTCGAGATTGCCGCTGCCGCCAGGGATTCAATCGCGCAGGTGCGGAATTCATGCTCACCTCGCGCGTTGATTTTGAATACCGCCCGCTTTGGCCCCCACTCGAAAGGAGACGACACCCGTCCTGAGTCTGAAATACAGTTGCTAAGAGAGAAACGTGATCCAATCATGATACTGCGTAAGAAACTTGATCCCGTAGAGGCTGAATTAGTAGAAGTTGAAGTAAAAGCGGAAATTGATACTGCGTTTCAGAAGGCTCTGAGTGACCCTGTTGCTACATTTGATGAGGTGAGTCGATGAAAAACACTGTGCTTGATTCGCTCAACCAGGGGTTGCTTTCAGCATTGGAGCATGATAAGAGGGTGCTTCTGCTTGGAGAAGATATCCTTGATCCGTACGGTGGAGCGTTCAAAGTGACACGGGGTTGTTCAACGCAGTTTGCTGAACGAGTGATCACCACTCCAATATCAGAAGCCGGTTTGGGCGGTATGGTTGCGGGGCTTGCTTTGCGTGGAATGCGGCCGGTGCTGGAGATCATGTTTGGAGATTTCACCACATTGTTAGCCGATCAACTGGTGAATCACATTTCAAAGTTCCGGTGGATGTACAACAATACGGTCAATCTGCCGCTGGTTATTCGCACTCCGATGGGCGGTCGTCGTGGATATGGCCCCACTCACTCTCAAACGCTCGAAAAACACTTCTTGGGCATTCCCGGGTTAACCGTCGCTGCACCGGTTAACCTGTTTGATATTTCATCCGGTTATACCCCGGGCAGCATGCTTGAAAATGTGATCTTGAAAACAGATTCCCCCGTATTTTTTATCGAAAACAAACTGCAATATTTGATGCCTGTTCTGGGATCTTCAGATTTATCTGATTTCGATTTGCATGTTGATGGAGAGTTTCCCTTTCTGACCTTCACACTCAATTTAAGGGGCGCTCCTGCTCCATCAGTCACACTGACTGCCTACGGGTACATGGCTGAAATTGCCCGCCAGGCGCAGGAGAGGCTGGCTTTCGAAGAAGAAATCTTTACAGAGCTGGTCATTCCCACCATGCTGACTCCATTTAAATTAGACACACTGAAAGACTCGGTTTCACGCACCGGCAGGCTTGTTACCATTGAAGAAGGAGCGAAAACACTGGGCTGGGGGGCAGAAGTGATTGCTGGCCTTCTGGAAGACAGCACAAGGTTAAGACTTCCGGTTATTCGTGTGGCAGCGCTTGATTTGCCCGTACCGGCAGCCCCCTCACTCGAAAAACAAGTTCTGCCGCAGGTCGAAGATATCATGGCTGCGGTAAGAAAGGCGGCAACAACCCATGAATGAACTCTTTTCTGTACTTGTTCCCCTGGTCAATCCCAATGAGGCTGAATCGCTGCTGGCAGAGCTGAAAGTTCGCGAGGGGCAAAAAGTTATTGCCGGCGATATCCTCGCAAGTTTTGAGACCACCAAATCTACATTTGATCTGACTGCAGAAAAAGACGGTTTCGTTCTCGGGCTTCGTTTTGGCGAAGGCGAAACGGTAAAAGCTGGTGAACGTTTATGTTTCCTGGCAGAATCCGCTGACCAGCGGGTTCCGGCTGAAGAATTTGCAGAAAAAAGTGCTAAAGCACAGGAAAAATTGGAAATTCCGCGCGGATTGCGCATTACCCGGCCTGCGCTCGATCTGGCGCGGTCGATGAACATTGACCTTTCAGCTTTACCACGAGAAGTACTGATCACTGAAAAGTATATCCGTGAGCAGGCGGGTGAAACCTCGGTTGAAGTGGATCCATCACTGGTCGTGATCTACGGGGGAGGCGGACACGCCAAATCGTTAATTGATCTGATTCGGGCTGAGGGAAAATATCAAATTTACGGGATCCTGGATGATAATATCCCGGCCGGCACAAAAATTCTGGGTGTGCCAGTGCTTGGAGGTGGAGAGCAGCTGTCAGGCTTACACAGGCGTGGGGTTGGCAAGGCAGTGAATGCCGTTGGTGGAATCGGCAGCATTCAACCGCGGCTTGCCGTTTATAACAAGATCAACCTGGCAGGCATCGTCTGTGTCACTGTCGTCCACCCGCGTGCATATATCGAACCATCCGCTGAAGTTGCCGAGGGTTGCCAGGTATTCTTCAATGCGTATATTGGAAGTGATGTGAAAGTAGGATTCGGCAGCATCATCAATACCGGGGCGATCATCTCGCATGACTGCGTGCTGGGTGATTACGTGAATATTTCTCCTGGCGCGATCCTTGCCGGTGCGGTAACGATTGGTGAAAGAACCCTGGTGGGGATGGGTGTCACGATTAACCTGGGTGTCAAGATTGGAGCCGGGTCGCGTATCGGCAACAGCGCAGTGATCAAGGCCGATGTACCAGAGAACGGCATCGTCAGAGCAGGCGCAGTATGGCCGCAGGCTTCGTGAGGTTGTTACCGAGTCACGAATAATTCCATTATTGCTGATGGTAAAATCAAAGAGCTGCAATAAAACTGCTCACTCATTCTGTTTAAGAGACTTAGGTCGACACTTTAATTAATTTCTTGGCCTTCAATCGGTTACGATTAATGGAGGAATTCTATGTTCAAAAAATCAACCACCCCTGTATCAACTCCCACCACACCGGTGGAAAGGGTTACCTCTGTGCTGGGGCCTGGCATCAACTGGTCAGGAAACCTTGGCGGAAAAGGTGGCATCCGCATTGAAGGAACCTTTGAAGGAGAGGTTGCGATTCGTGGTTTGGTTGTAATTGGCGAGACAGGGCGACTGACCTGTAAGAATCTCAAAGCCAATAATGTGATTGTAGCCGGAGCTGTCAAGGGCAATATTATCGCGGAAAAACTCGAGATTCGTTCCACCGGTCGTGTATGGGGCGATGTGGTCACCACAGCATTTTCCACTGAAGAGGGTGCTTTTCTGCGCGGGCAGGTAAGGATGGAAGAAAAGATCGAGCTCCAACTCGAAGAAACACCGGCGGCTGAAAAAAAGGAAAACGAGGGCAGTGAATCAAAACCTGAAAAACCGGTGAAAGGCCGCAAAGTTGCGGGTGAATAAGCATAATGAATATAAATTTTTGGCTGGGATATGTCAGTGAGTGGCTGGGTGCAGTGGCTGTTGTGATGATCGCTGCCATCAGCCCGATGTTAAAAAAAATTCGCCGAATTGATTTCAGGTTCCCAAGACGGGAGGCGACATTTGCGCTCTCTCTGTTTGTTTTGGTGTACTTCCTGGCATTTCAATATTATTCCAGTGATTTCTTTCTTTTTCTGAAAAAGTTTGCCGGGATTTTTTCTGGGGGTGTTATCGCCGAACGCATGCTTCTGGCTGTGATTTCGCTTGTTCTGTTCTTAATTGCCCTTGTGTTACGCGGGCAGCCGTTTAAAAGCATCGGCTGGGGCCGGGCGAATACACGCGCGGGGGTTATCGTAGGATTGCTGCTGGTGATTTTGACTATTTTTCTGCGCGGCAAGTTCATAACCGTATTGAATGGGATCACCGCTGACGAAGCCAGCCTTTTACTGGTTATCCTGGCGCTTTGTGTGGCTGAAGAAACGATCTTTCGCGGCTACATCCAGCTGCGACTCATGTCATTCCTGGGAAACACCTGGGGCTGGCTGGCGACCGCCGGATTGTTTATCCTCTGGCAGCTTCCAGGGCGTCTGTGGCTGTACCCGTTAAGTGAGATCTGGGTGGATCTGGTGATCGCAGCCGTGCAGGGTCTGCTGTTTGGCTGGATCATGCGCAAGACAGGTCATGTCACTTCCACCATCCTTTTCAGAGCAGCAGCAACCTGGATTCAATTCCTTTAATTTTTTCCGACGGAGAAATCAATGCGCCTTTCTCATCTGTTCAGTCAGACTCTGCGTGAAATTCCTTCAGATACAGAGGTTATCAGCCACCAATTGCTGTTGCGGGCAGGGTTTATCCGTCAGCTGGGGTCTGGGATTTTTTCGTACCTGCCGCTGGCATATCGCACATTAACGAAGATAATGAATATCATGCGCGAGGAAATGAATGCCATCGGCGGACAAGAAATCCTCATGCCGGTTGTGCATCCAGCGGATGTATGGAAAGAAACTGGACGGTATTATCAAATCGGAAGCGAGATGGGTCGATTCAAAGACAAAACTGATCACGATATGGTGCTGGCGATGACCCACGAAGAAATCGTGGCCGACCTGGTGCGCGGTATTATCCGCTCTTACCGGCAGCTTCCAGCTCTGGTGTATCACCTGCAGACCAAGTGGCGTGACGATCCTCGCCCGCGTGCGGGTTTGATTCGCGTGCGCGAGTTCATTATGCTGGATTCGTACAGTTTGGATTCGGACTGGGAAGGGTTAGATGCGCAGTACCAGGCGCATTACGATGCCTATTTCAAGATCTTCAAGCGCTGTGGTTTATCCACAGTGGCGGTTCAATCAGATACCGGGATGATGGGTGGAAAGATGGCACATGAATATATGTACCTCACCCCCATCGGAGAGGACAGTCTTTTATTTTGCGATTCTTGCGGATATTCGGCTAACCGGCAGGTGGCCGCAGTTCGCAAGCCTGATCCAGAGCCTGAAGCGCAGCTTCCGTTGGAAAAGGTTGCCACCCCCAACGCCTCGTCAATCGAAGAATTGTCAGCATTCCTGCATGTTCCCGCTTCAAGAACTGCCAAGGCTGTTTTCTTCATGGCAGGGGTTGATGATCAAGATGGAAATCAGCATGATCAATTTGTCTTTGCTGTTGTCCGCGGAGACATGGATGTGAATGAAACGAAGATTGCCAATCTGCTCAAAGCCAGAGATCTGCGTCCGGCGGCTGCGGACGAGATCCAGGCCTCTGGAGCTACAGCAGGTTATGCTTCACCGGTAGGATTGAGAGATGTACTGGTGATCGTCGACGAGTTGATCCCTCGCTCGCCCAATTTGGTGGCGGGAGCCAATGAAGAAGGGTACCATTTCCGAAATGTGAATTACGGCAGGGACTATTCGGCTGCGATGATCGCTGACATCACTGCGGCGCGTGAGGGAGATGCTTGCCCGAAATGTGGCTCACCGATGCGCCTCGCGCGTGGTGTGGAAGTGGGTAATATCTTCAAACTGGGAACGCGGTACACGGATGCCCTGAACTGCACCTTTCTTGACGCGGATGGCAACAGTAAACCGGTGATCATGGGTTCATACGGGATCGGGGTGGGGCGCCTGCTGGCCTGTGTTGCAGAAGAACATCACGACGAACATGGTTTGATCTGGCCGGTGAGCATCGCACCATACCCGGTTCATCTTGTTGTTCTACCCGGCAAAGAATTAGACACTACCTCAATTGCTGAAAGAATAGATGCCGAATTGACTGCGGCTGGATACGAACCCCTGGTGGATGACCGTATGGAATCGGCAGGAGTAAAATTTAATGATGCTGATCTCATCGGGCTACCGCTGCGCATCACTGTCAGCGAACGTGCACTGAAACAGGGTGGCGTAGAATTCAAGTCACGCTGCAGCGGTGAGAGCTGGATTGTACCTGAATCAGATGTGATCACCGAAGTGAAAAAGTTTCTTAAGGATTGTGAAGCTAAATAAACCAGAGCCGTCTCTGGCGTTAGAAAAGAGTAAAATTCATCACATGAAAAATTCAAAACCGCTTGTTCCAATGTCTTTACCCGACCTGACCGATGCTGAGCGTCAGGCCGTGATAGATTTGTTGCACACCCCCAATCTCAGCATGGGAAAGGAAATTGACGGGTTTGAAAGTGCCATTGCGAAATTCGTTGGCGTAAAACATGCCATTGGCGTTACCTCTGGAACCACCGGGCTGCATCTTTGCGTGCGGGCTGCAGGGATTGGTGTTAACGACGTGGTGATCACGACACCGTTCTCTTTTGTTGCGTCTACCAACGTACTTCTTTTTGAGAAAGCTATTCCCGTGTTTGTGGATGTTGACCCCCAAACAGGTAATATTGATGTCAACCAGGTTGCAGAGGCGGCCGCTGATCTTGAGCGGGGCGGTGAAGCTGCCAGGCGCTGGCTTCCACGCAAAGGAGCGGAGCACGCCGGGAAATTGAAATCCATTCTGGCAGTGGATG
Source organism: Anaerolineaceae bacterium (assembly GCA_034429135.1). Classification (GTDB taxonomy): domain Bacteria; phylum Chloroflexota; class Anaerolineae; order Anaerolineales; family Anaerolineaceae; genus UBA6107. Next base: position 21,158 of record DAOUGR010000048.1, read on the forward strand.
TGTTCGGTCAACCTGCTGATTACGACCGCCTGCAGCCAGTTGCAGATCAATACGGTTTGACCCTGATCGAAGACTCCTGTGAATCACTTGGAGCACAGTACAAAGGCCGGATGACCGGCACGCTGGGGCGGTTTGCGGTTTTTGCCTTTTACCCTAACAAGCAAATTACAACTGGCGAAGGCGGGATGATCGTGACCAATGATGACGAAGCCGCTGACTTCATGCGCGCCCTGCGCAACCAGGGAAGGGCACCCGGTGATAACTGGTTGCAGCATACTTACCTGGGCTACAACTATCGCATGGACGAGATGAGTGCAGCTCTGGGAAGAGTGCAGATGACGCGCATTGAGGAACTGCTTAACAATCGTCAGCAGGTTGCAGACTGGTACAACTTACGCCTGAAAGAGATTTCACAGGTTGAACCCCCAGTAATCGTTCCAGACACAACGCGAGTCTCGTGGTTCGTGTATGTGATCCGTTTTATCAAGGGCATTGATCGTGATGCAGTAGCCAGAAAACTGATCGATCGCGGCATTCCGGTTCGTCCATATTTCCTGCCGATTCACCTGCAGCCTTACATGGTGGATGCTTTTGGCTATCGAGAAGGTGACTTTGCTGTGACCGAAGATCTGGGAAAACGCGGGTTGGCATTACCTTTTTCAGGGAAGATGACTGAAGCAGAGGTTGAACTCGTGTGCCGAACCCTCGCTGAATGCCTGGAAAACTGATCAAACGGCACAGATTATGAGAGACGCACAGGTATATTACCCACCCAAGACAGCCGGAATGGTTCTGCACGGATTCTTAATTCTTGTACTTCTGGGTGGCAGTGGTGTGCTGGTGTATCTGGCGTTTTCTCTATCAACGAGCTGGTCGTTAATCTTATTCCTTCTGGGTGCCATCCTGTTTCTGGCGATTTTTCCAATCGTTGCTTATCGAGCCTATGCGCTGTTTCATGCCACCTATTCTGTGGAGCGTGACGGACTGCGGGTGCGTTGGGGTTTGCGTTCAGAAGACATTCCCCTGACGGAAGTGATCTGGGTCAGGCCCGCCTCTGAATTGGAACAGTCGCTGCATCTACCTGCGTTTTCGATGCCGGGTGCGTTGTTAGGCAATACCGAACACGAGGAATTGGGACCATTAGAATTTATTGCCAGCAGTGTATCTCACCTGGTGATTGTATCTTCAGTAAATAAGACGCTTGTCCTCTCTCCAGAAGATCCTGAAGAATTTGTGTATCGATTTCAGAGGGTCATCGAGATGGGCAGCCTTTATCCTATCCCTCCGCACACTGCTATCCCGGCGGCTTTTATTCAGCAAATCTTTAAAGACAAACTTTCGCGAAGATTAATTCTGGCGTTGCTGGGAATGACCATTCTTCTGATAATCGTTACCAGTCTATTGATTCCAGTAAATCCAATGGTATCGCTTGGTTATGATATCAACGGAGGGTTACTACCTCAAGTCGATTCCAACCGTTTGCTGCTCCTGCCAGTGATCGCCACCTTCTTTTCATTTTGTGACATCATCGCCGGAGCTTTTTTATTTAGACGTCCAGACACACGAATGATTTCGTATTTTATCTGGAGCGCAGGGATTCTTATGTCATTGATCTTAATCCTGGCGGTCACACTTCTGGTGTTGAACTCAGCATAGAAGGATTTTACAAAGTGGATATCACACAATTAATCATTGGGCTGGTTCTGGCAGCTTGCATTGCTTATGCAGCATTTCAATTGAAGGCCTTGAATAAAAGTGGCGGATGGGCTGCGTTTGGATTGGGAACGTTGGTTTTTGGCCTGGGCGGGTTTGCCTGGGCTCTGGTGTTAATGGTCTTCTTCATCACTTCAAGCGGGTTGTCGCTTTTATTTAAAAAGCGCAAAACCACAGTGGAAGAAAAGTATGCTAAGGGCTCTCGGCGTGATGCGCGCCAGGTTCTGGCAAACGGCGGGCTCGCAGGTGCAGCGGTCATTGCTCATGTGTTGTTTCCGACCTCCATTCTACCCTGGGTGGCTTTCTCCGCTGTCTTTGCTGCAGCCAACGCCGATACATGGGCCACCGAGTTGGGAGTGCTCAATCGGACTTCTCCGCGTCTGATTCATACGGGGAAGGTAGTGCCTGCAGGAACATCCGGAGGGGTAAGTCTAGCCGGGATGCTTGCGGCGGCTGCCGGGTCAATGATCGTGGCTGCGACAACCTATATTTTCTGGCCGTTGACTGGTTTGGCAGGTGCAAACCGGTTATTGTTGTCATTATTGATCGTTGTTGCGGGTTTCTTGGGCAGTATTGTTGACTCTGTGATTGGTGCTACAGTACAGGGAGTTTATTGGTGCTCTGCCTGCCAGAAAGAGACTGAAAAGTATCCGCTTCACTCATGCGGCAATGCAACCACATTACTCAGGGGAAAAAGATGGATCACAAATGACTGGGTGAATCTCTTGTGCACAGGAAGCGCTTCAGCATTGATGATTATTGCTACTTTATTATTTTTATAAAATGTAAAAATTACCCGATTTGATTAACTTTACAAATATGCAATCACTGCTTGTAAGAATTTTCAAAGGCGTATAATAGTATTGGATTAAAACCCGCGAGATGTTTTAATTCCCCGCATATGAATTCTATTTAAAGGATCTAGGGGATGTTTTTACCACAACAAAAATTCCACCGCAAAATGACAAAAGCTCAGGCAATGGTTGAGCTGGCTTTAACATTGCCGATCTTTTTGATTTTGGTTTTTGGAATTTTTGAAATCTCCAGGCTTGTTTTTATTTACAGCGCAATCTTCACCGCCAGCCGTGATGCAGCCAGATACGGAGCCGCGGCTGGAAAAAACGCCTCGGGAGAGGTGTTCTATCGAGATTGTGCCGGTATGATTCAACGTGCAGGTGATGTCAGTTCCTTTGTTGACATTGATGAAATTCGGGTTGAATATGACCACGGACCTGACAGCAATGGTGCTTCGGAGGTGTTTGCGGTATGTCCGCTGGCTGCGGATAAAGAATTGGAAGTTGGTGATCGAGTAATCGTGACAGTCACGGCAACCTACCGTCCAACCGTCAGATTGTTAAACCTGGTTGGAGATATTCCCATTACATCTGTTTCTGCTCGAACCGTTATCACCAAGCTTGAGATCATGGGTACTCCGCCAAACACTAACACACCAAAACCAACGTATACCCCAACAGCGTCCCCAACATCGACGATGACTCCGACCGCCACTAACACCCCAACCAATACGGCGACACCCACGTTCACATTTACACCGAGCAATACACCAACGATTACCAATACACCGACGATTACCAACACGCCGACAATTACCAATACACCAACCATCACGCTAACACCTTCGATTACGCTTACTCCATCAGAGACATTAACCCCTTCGATCACACCGACGCCAACCAATACCTTAACACCATCAATCACACCTACTCCAACGGTTACCAATACACCACGGCCTACAAAAACACCAACCAGCACACGGACCCCAACCCCTACCCAGCCCAGCATTTGTGGTTACTTTGATATGCCGGCAGATTCTGTCGTGCGTGGCACACAGAACTGGACAATCTCAATTACCAACACATCGGGGGGGAATGTGAGCGTTCAAAAGCTGGAAGCCTGGTGGTGGAATTACTCCAAGCTCGAAAAGATATTATTGCGCGAAAAGATCATCTGGGGAAGTATCGAGGGTGTTTACTCGCCTTTAACGACCACATTCATTGATACTGCACCCACTGATTTGATTGTCTATCCAGGAACCAGTAATCTTCAACTGGCATTTTTGGATGATTATTTCAGTATCTACTTTATCAAGGTTTACCTGAGTAATGGCTGCTATGTGCAATACTGGCAATAGTTACGGATTGTGGCTATGAAGACAAAAAAGGATGTGAAACAGGAAAAAGCTCAAAGTCTGGTTGAATTTGCCGGAGCTCTGGTAGTTCTGGTGATCATCCTGGCGGGAGTAGTGGATCTTGGAAGGGCCATTTTTACCCTGTTCGCCATGCAGGATGCTGCAGAGGAGGGCATCGTTTTTGGAACCAGTTTTCCAACCCACTGTGATCAAATACGTGAACGAATCCAATACAACCTTGCCAATGAGATTCTGCCTGATGATATTACCGTGTGGGTTACCATTGAGAACAATGCCGGTGTGCAGCAATCTTGTGATTCAATCCCGGTGAATAACGTGTATGCGGGCAAGGAAATGCAAATTGAGGTAACGCAAACGTTCAATATCACCATGCCGCTTATTGGCGCGTTTGTCGGTCAAACAATTCCATTAAAGGCTACAGCCAATGGCATCATTCTCAGACCGCAGCCGCCTGATTATTAAAGTGAGGTGTAAGATGATGGAACGAAAAGAAAAAGGACAAATTCTGATCATTCTGGCGATTGCCATGGTGGCGCTGCTTTCGATAACTGCTCTGGCAATTGATGGCAGCATGGTCTATAACGACCGGCGTAAAGATCAGAGCACCGCTGATTCGGCGGCGCTTGCTGGAGCAGGAGCGGCAGCCCAGATTCTCAAGGATCATCATCCGACCGATTTTGTATGCGGCGGAGGAGCGGCAAAACCCCTGGCAAATCAAGCCACATTGGCTGCGCTTCAGGCAGCTTATGATTCAGCACTCGCAGATGATGTAACGCTCACGCTTCAGGATACCAGCGCTGATAACTACGTTCATATCACATGCAATCAGGGTAATTCTGGTAAAAAATACCTCGATGTTGAAGTGGTGGTCACTTCGACGGTAGAAACCACCTTTGCCAGGGTCATTTCGCGAGAATCGCTCACAACCAAAGTAAAATCGGTTGCCAGGGTGTATCCAAAGCAACCTTTCGCTAACGGCAACGCGCTGGTCTCGCTTTCGAAAAGCTGTGGAACAAAGGTGGGTGGTATTGAATTTGCAGGTAGTTCGGAAGTAGACGTCACCGACGCCGGAATTTTTTCAAATTCATGCATTAAAGCCCAGAGCAGCGCAACAAGCGTGATTGTAGTCAATGGAAACATTCAATATGTAACCACCTGCACAGGCTGTGCCTCTGCTGATATGGAACCGGATGCCACTCAGGCATCAGAACCCCTGCCCAACGAAATTCTTAACGCTGACGATATTCCTGTGTGTTCCGCCTCACCTTTTAAAAACGCCGATTTTTCATCTGGTGTTCTAGAACCAGGGAACTACTATGGATTATCCATTCCAACGAAAAAGACAGTGGTACTTAAACCCGGGCTGTATTGCCTAAAAGGTGATTTTAAGAACGGTTCACAGTCTACTTTAAAGGCTGAACGGGTTACCTTCTCCATTCTTGAGGGAGATGTGACCATCAATCAAAATGACAAAGGACTCACCTGGTTGACGGCCCCCGATTGCGAAACAAAAGATGCCACCTGTGATGTTCCTCCTGCCGTGAGAGGTTTATTGATGTATCTTGACCCTGCAAAACCGCATAGCGTTACGATAAACGGCGGTTCTACCAATCTATTCGAAGGGACGATCTACGGACCGAACACAACCTTCAAAATCAACGGTAATTCGGCCACAGATTCCTTTAAAACCCAGATCATTGGCAGTTATATCTACATTTCGGGCAGCAGTATGTTGAAGATGAATCTTAATGGTGCCGAAATGTACTGGGATGATTCTTCCATTGATTTGCTCGAATAAGTTTTTATGGCATATGATTAAAACTCCCTGAAGACTGCTCTTCAGGGAGTTTTTGTTAGGGTCTTATTTGTGCTGCTTGGTTTTTGCTGGTGGTTCAACATCCAGGCGGTAGCCCACTCCGCGGATGGTTTTAATATACCTGGGGTGGCGCGGGTTGTCTTCAATGGCCTGACGCAGCCAGCTCATGTGAACGTCGAGCGACCGTGTATCAGCAGTGTAGTCAGTCTCCCAGGCTTCGCGGAACATGGCTTCACGTTCCACCACCTCGCCAGGGTGTTCCATCAAGATTCGCAGTAAGGTGACCAGGCGCGGGGTCAACTGCACCTGTTTTGTGTCGCAAATCGCACGTTTTTGGGTTACATCCAGTGTGATCGGTCCGGCGGTGAGCCCGCCGTCATTCTGAATCGGAAGCAGATGTTTGATGCGGTTAATCAGCTTCTGCATTGTGAAGGGGAGGACTAACACCGAATCAGCGCCATAGTTATCATTGGGATCGCTGTTTGGATCAATAACGAGAATAACCGGCAGAGAGGATTTCTTTTCATGCAATGCCTGGCAGATGCGTTTGCCGCTGGTGCGCATTGAAGAGGCATCAACCACCACCAGGTCAGGGATTACAGACTCAAGATGATTTAATGCCGCACTGCCACTGGGCACACTTTCAACAAGATAGCCCTTCTTGGTCAACCCTGCAGCAAAAGAGGGGTGGTCTGTGCGTTTTCCTTCAATTAACAAAATTCTTGACTTCAACAAAGTTTACGACCCGTTTTTATAAGATGTCAGTCTAACTCGAATACTTCTTAGAATATTGAATTCAACAATAAATGAACCACTGTATTATTCAATTTTCTGATACTTTCTTAATTGCACACCTGTGGTACGATGGGCAGGCGGCAATGTGAAACGTACCGTAATTTTATACCCGCCTTTTGTTAGTGCAATTATACACTAAACTTAAAAAAAGCAAGATAAAAAGTCAACTTTTCTTAAGAAATCATTTTTCAGAATGACTTCTCGTTGCACCTCATTATTCCGCGTGTTAGAATAACACAGGGGATAGTGATGAATTTTTATGGAGGCTGGAATGACTCAAATGGTTGAGGTCACAATCGATAGCGTGCGGGTGAGCCTGACCAATCAGCAGCGGATTGTCATGCTGCGGGAGGTGGGTCAGGAGCGCTTTCTGCCGATATGGATTGGACCATATGAAGCTGAAGCAATCACGATTTCCCTGCAAGAAATTGAGGTTGCGCGCCCACAGACCCACGATCTCATCATTCAAATGCTTACCAAACTAAACGGCAGGCTGTTGCGCGTTGAGGTTGTCGCTCTTAAAGGTGATGTTTTTTATGGTAATCTGGTTGTGGAGATGAATCATCAAATATACAATGTGGATGCTCGCCCTTCCGATTCCATAGCGCTTGCAGTCAGGGCTCATGTTCCAATTCTGGTGGCTTCAGAAATTCTTAACGAAGCCGGGATAACGCCGGAGCTGGATATCCAGGCAGAGATATTGAATGAATCTGAACCCGACCGGCAAAAGAGCGCCGAAGAAGAGGCTGAAGAAACCAAAAAACGCCTTTCAGTATTTGAGGATTTTCTCCAGAATGTAAAACTGGATGACCTGACCAAAAGAGACAGCGAAAATGATCAGCCTGATGAGGATAATGATCAGGGGTTCGATGAAGATCACAAACCTGAAGATTAAAATTTTATAGAGGCTTTCAAATGGGTAATTTTGCGCCTTACGAAGACGAATCATCTACGGTGATCCAATCGCAGCCCAACAGCCGCGAAGCTGAAGAAGCTGTGCTTGGATCGATTCTAATCAACCCGGAATCGTATCATGAGATTTCGGAGATCCTGCGGCCGGATGATTTCTATATCATCCGTAACCAATGGATCTTTGAGGTTTTCATCCGCCTGTTCGAAAAGCGCATTCCAATAGATATCCTTACCGTCAGCGAGATGCTTCAAGAACAAAATCGTCTGGCTGAAGTTGGCGGGCAGGCGTATTTGCTGGCTCTGGTTAACCAGACCCCGACTTCACTGCATGCCGAAGCTTATGCCCGTATTGTGGAACAAAATGCCATCCGCCGCCGAATGCTGGCTTCAGCAAACGAAATGGCTAAACTGGCTTACAACCAGGAAAAATCGATCGATACGATCTTAAGTGATGCTGAAAAATCAGTTTTCAGTCTCAGTTCGCGCCGGGTACGCCATGATCTGGAGCCGATTCAGGTGGTTGTCAGTGAATACTACGATCACGTGGATGAGCTTTCAAAACGTGATGATGAAATCTTCGGTGTTCCCACAGGGTTGACAGATCTCGATCGTCTACTGGGTGGTTTACAGCCATCTGACCTGCTGATTATCGCTGGCCGACCGGGTTCTGGTAAAACTGGTTTCTTGCTATCGGTGGCAAAAAACGCTGCCCAGAAACACAAAAAGAACGTGGCGATCTTTTCATTGGAAATGTCTAACGAACAACTGGTTCAGCGTCTAATCGCGCAAGAAACACGAATTGATACCCAGCGTCTGCGCACCGGCAAGCTGCGCGATGAGGAATGGTCGGTTTTCACCCAGGCCACCGAAGTCTTGAGTGACGCTCATATCTGGCTGGATGACACCCCGGCGATCACCCCGCTGGCTCTCAGCACGAAATGCCGCCGCCTGGCAATGGAACACCAGCTCGATCTGATCATCGTTGATTATTTACAGCTCATGGGCAGTGATTCGCGCACAGAGAACCGCGTTCAAGAAGTTTCTGCAATTTCTAGAAGTCTCAAAGTTCTTGCGCGCGATTTAAAGGTTCCCGTTCTGGCTGCGGCCCAGCTTTCTCGTGCGGTCGAGCAGCGCGAGGGGAAGAAACCAATTCTCTCCGACCTGAGAGAATCAGGCAGCTTGGAGCAGGATGCAGATATTGTCATGTTCATTCATCGGCCTAACGCTGATGACAAAGATAACCCGCGTAGAAATATTGCAGAACTGATCGTGGCCAAGCACAGAAATGGTCCGACCCATTCGGGCATCGAACTTGTATTCCTGGAAAATCTGGCAAAATTTGAGAATGCCTTAAAATTGGAAGACGAACCTGCTCGAAAGAAAAAGTAATCAATGCCAATGTCACTGTTCAAAGGGTTTTCAGCTAAAGAAAACGACTCAATTCCAGTTCCGGCTGCTTTCTTTACCGATCTGCTGCCGCAGATCGAGCATCTTGGGGAGTTGCGCATATCGCTATATGCGTTCTGGAATCTCCACACTCAGGCGAAAGAACCCAGATACTTGCTCCATTCCGATATCCTTCACGATGCAAACCTGGTACAGCTGTTTGGAAGTACCCGCAGTGAGCAAGAGGAAAACCTGCAAGATGCACTTGACCGTGCCTGTCTGCGCGGAACTTTGTTGAAAGCTCAGATGGATGGTGAAACTTATTATTTCATCAATTCCCCGCGTGGAAAGGCTGCCAGAGATGGCCTGATGGCAGGCGCATGGAAAACCAGCCAGGATGATCATGTTCCAGCTCGCCTGGCAGCAGCTCGCCCCAGTATTTTTGCACTTTATGAACAAAACATCGGGCCATTAACCCCGATCCTTTCGCAAATGCTTCAAGAGGCTGAAGATACTTATCCAGCTGATTGGATCGAAGAGGCAGTCAAAATCGCGGTCACTCGAAACGCGCGCAACTGGAATTATGTAGAAGCAATTCTAAAGTCATGGAAAGAGAAAGGTCGCAATGAAACCGATCGGAGAGCCGGTAAGGAAGATCGCAAGCGGGATAGTGAAGGAAAATATGCCGACTTCATCAAACACTAGATCAGAAACCAATACAAACGAGGTGTGTCCGATTTGTGGCGGTGTGGGATATCTGCGCCGTGATCTGCCGGTAAGTCACCCTGATTTTGGAAAACTCACACCTTGCATTTGTAAGCAGAATGAAACGAATCGCGCTGCCAGAGAAAAGCTCTTCCGCATGAGCAATCTGGAAGCGTTCAAGGAAATGACCTTCAATTCATTTTCGGTACAGGGCAGACTGGGCTTGGCTGATGAGCAAATTCGATCGCTGCAATATGCGCTGAGCCAGGCTCAACAATTTGCCGGCTCACCTCGAGGATGGCTGGTATTAATGGGGTCTTATGGCTGCGGCAAGACGCATTTGGCAGCGGCTGTTGCCAACACCTGTGTTGAATTTGGAATGAATACGATCTTCCTCACTGTTCCAGACTTGCTTGATTGGCTGCGATTCTCTTACGACGCCCCTGATACATCCTTTGAAGAACGTTTTGACGAGCTGCGTAATGCCGGTTTGCTGGTGTTAGACGACCTGGGTGCTCAAAATTCTACCAAATGGGCCGGAGAAAAATTGTTTCAGATTGTTGATTACCGCTATGCCCGAAAATTGCCCACGGTCGTGACGACAAATCTCGATCTGGAAGAGCTTGATGACCGCATCCGTTCTCGCCTGCAAGACCCAGATCTGGTAACGCGTGTTCGTATTACTGCTCCTGATTACCGTTCGCCGATCAAAGATAAGCGCGACCCGCTACTTTACCAGCTTCAGCTGCTCAGTGACCGTTCATTTGGAAATTTCAGTCTGCGCGAACCAGAAGGGCTGTCTCCTGAAATTCAGTTGAATCTCGAAAAAGTCTTCAGGCTAGCTCAGGAATTTGCCGAGCATCCGCGCGGCTGGCTGGTAATGACTGGAACGTATGGTTGTGGGAAAACTCACCTGGCAGCAGCCATTGGCAATTACCGCAAAGGAATGGGCGACGATCCTATCTTCGTGGTTGTTCCTGATTTACTGGATCATCTAAGGGCGACTTTCAGCCCTTCCAGCACAACCTCTTACGATGAACTTTTCAACCGCGTGAGGTCTGCTCCTATTCTTATCCTTGATGATCTTGGAACACAAAGTGCCACTCCGTGGGCACGTGAAAAACTTTATCAGATTTTCAACGAGCGCTACAATGCCAAGCTGCCGACGGTGATCACCATGTCGTCAAACATTGAAGATCTCGATGCGCGCATACGCAGCCGCATGCTCGATTCTCGGTTATGCACCATTTTTGAAATCCTGGCTCCGTCTTACCGCAGCGGCCCGGTCAAACCCGTCCGTAAAACCAAACGCTAGATAGTCACAACCGAATACAAGAAATCAAATAACCAGGATTGTGTTTTCGAACAGCCTTAAGCCTATTCAGCGGGAGATACCTCTGAAGTGCAGTATGGGCAGCGTGTGGCTTTTTTGGCTATCGCCGACAGGCAATGCGGACACTCGCGCGTGGTGACTTCCTCCACAGCCTCCTGCTTTTTTGTGAGGCGGTTGATCGCTCGGATCATGAGGAAGATCACAAATGCCAGGATGATGAAATCAAGAATGTTGTTGATGAATAAACCATAGTTTAAAGTGGGAGCGCCTGCGTTTTGAGCATCAACCAGGCTGGCGTATTTTTTACCGGTCAGGCTGATAAACAGGTTGCTGAAATTTACTCTGCCCAGCAGCAATCCCAGCGGCGGCATGATGATGTCATTCACCAGAGAAGATACGATTTTACCGAATGCACCACCGATGATAACACCCACAGCCAGATCGACGACGTTTCCGCGAAGCGCGAATTTTTTAAATTCCTCCAGCATTTTTTCTCCTTTCACTCGTTTCCTTTTGCATATAAATCCAATGTACTGAATATCTCACATGAAGTCAATTCCTTTATAAATTCCATTGTCACCGTAGTAGTGCGTGATAGAATTACCCGATGATTTTTCGGATTCGAAAACTGATTCAGTATTATCCGCGGCAATTCTGGTTAATCAACATTGTGATGATGTTGGCCTGGCTGTTCCACAGTCTAATGTGGTCATATCTGATGTTATTCATCAGCCAACGGCTGGAATTGCCGCTCTCAGAAGTTTCAGGCTTAATGATGGTCAACGCCGCCACTGGAATGATCACCACTTTCCTTGGCGGCGCTATCGCTGATCGATTTGGGCGCAAGGGAGTGATGTTTTTTTCACTTCTGTTTTGCGGGGTTGGGTGGTTTTTCTTTCAGATGGCCGGAACGCTGCCAGTATTTGCCCTGCTGATGGCCATCACAGGGGCGACGACTCCACTTTATCGACTCGCAGCCGATTCGATGATCTCTGACCTGATTACGCCAGAGAAGCGCCTGGATGCTTATTCACAATTGCGCATGGGGAACAATATCGGCGTGGCTGTTGGACCTGCGATCGGCGGGTACCTGGCCTCCGTCTCGTATGATATCGCTTTCACCGTGATTGGGGTGGGTTTGGCGGTGATCGGGTTGATGGTTGCTTTTCTGGCTTCTGAAACCCGACCTCAAGCCTTACCCGGTAATCAAATGCAGGCGAAGATAAGTGGTGGATACTCCAGGATCTTCAAAGATAAAATCTTCATCACCATCATCGTGGCATTTACTTTTAGCCGAATCTGCACATCTACCCTCTGGCTGATGCTGGCAGCTTACTCAAAACAAAATTTTGGCCTTTCTGAGAGTATATACGGTTACATCCCTGCAACGAATGCGCTCATGGTAATTTTTCTGCAGATGTTGGTTACCCGGCAGGTAAACCGAAGTAAACCAGTGTACGCAATGGCATTAGGCGCATTGATCTACGCCGTTTCCATTTTCAGCGTGGCTTTTGCTGAAGGTTTCTGGGGGTTCTGGCTGTGCATGGTGGCTGCAACCGTGGGTGAGATGATCCTGGTACCCACTACCACAACGTATACGTCGCGCCTCGCGCCTGCCGACATGCGCGCTCGATATATGAGCATCTATACCCTTTCCACAGGGATCGGCACAGGTGTTGGTCCGTGGCTGGGGGGATTAATGGAGAAGACCTTCAATTCACAATCGATGTGGTATGCCGCCGGTGCGGTTGGCTTTGCCGGGTTCCTGGTATTTCTGCTTGTCATCAGGTTAAGCCGCCGGGTGCTGCTTGAAAAAGCTGCAGATTTTTCAGGTGCAAATTGAGAAGACTGATCATCCGCCTTAACAGTGTGATCAAAGAGTATCCTCTACAGTTCTGGCTGCTCTTCATCGGCATGTTGATCAGCACGATTGGTTCTTCGATGATCTGGCCGTTTCTCATGCTGTATGTTTCTAAGACACTCGACATTGCATTAACCCAGGCAGCCACATTGATGACGATCAATGCCGTCATGGGGTTGATTTTTTCATTCATCGCCGGTCCAATCATTGATCGGGTGGGTCGAAAATGGGTCATGGTTATCAGTCTGGTGGGCAATGGGTTGATGTACTTATTGTTGAGCCACGCACAGTCATACGCTGAATTTGCGGTGGCTCAGGGGTTAATGGGGGCATTGAATCCACTATACCGGGTGGGTGCAGATGCTATGATGGCTGATCTGATTCCGCAAGAAAAACGGGCTGGAGCGTATTCAATCATGCGCATGAGCAACAACACCGGTGTTGCGATCGGGCCAACGATTGGAGGATTTGTCGCGTCACAATCTTATACCCTGGCATTCTACTGTGCAGCCGCTGGGCTGGCATTTTATGGTCTTTTGATAGGGCTTAAGGCCAAAGAAACTTTGCCGAAGGTTGAGACCGCAACCGCCAAAAGAAACCTGTTCGATGGATATGGTCAGATATTCAGGCATCGCGAATTCATTGGTTTCACCCTTGGGTTCACTTTAACTTCCATGCTCGCTTCTATGGTATGGACGCTGCTCTCGGTCTACACCAATAAGAATTATGGAATTCCTGAAAGTTTATATGGTTTCATCCCTACCACGAACGCGATCATGGTCGTTGCGCTGCAGTATCTTGTCACTATGGTCACCCGGCGATTCAAGTCTCTTCCGGTAATGGTTGTGGGCACAGTCTTCTATGCGATTTCGACAGCGCTGGTGGCGTGCTTCTCAGGATTTTGGGGGTTCTGGTTCTGCATGGTGGTGATGACAATCGGAGAATTGATCATCAGCCCTACGGCAACGACCTACACTGCCAATCTTGCGCCGACAGACATGCGCGGGCGCTATATGAGCATTTACGGCCTTACCTGGAGTATTGCAAGCGGGATCGCGCCGGTCTTTGGCGGAGCGTTGAATGATCATCTGGGACCGCGCTGGATCTGGATTGGGGGCGGGATGATCGGCGTGATCAGCGTACTTGTTTTCATGTATCTTTCGCATCAGTATAGTCGCAATGAAGTTGTACCTGGTATTGAATCAAAGAAACCCCTCTCTCTGTAAGATGGGTTTGGGTTGCGAATAGCCATCGGAATTTGTATAATATAAGATACGATGAAAACGCTGCGATTAATTGTGATTATTCTCATGATTGCGGGAGCGCTGCTGGCGATCACACATGACACCAGAGCGCAATCTTCAGATTCGATTTATATTTCTGAAACGGGCCACTGGATTTGGGGAGAATTTCTGCGCATGTATAACAGCGTTTCTGATCCGCTGCTTTTCTTTGGTTATCCGATTACGGATGATTTTACCGACCCAATCACCGGGCAGCGGGTACAGTATTTCCAAAAAGCTCGTTTTGATCTGGTGGATACTGATCAAGGGCCGCAAATTCAAATTGCACCGCTGGGTCAGTTCCTTCATGAATCTGGAGCAGTTTTAGCTGACATCCCCACAGATGGACCAACCTGTCGGATGTTCGACAGTGGTTTTTCAATTTGCTATGCTTTCCTCCAGTTCTACGATTCTCATGATGGCGCGAACCGCTTCGGAAATCCGATCTCGAATGTTGAGATTATTGACGGACGTTATATTCAATACTTTGATTATGCGCGCATGGAATGGTGGCCAGAGCGACCATCAGGCGAACGGGTGGTGTTGACTGATCTTGGCCGCATTTACTTTGATAAAGTTGTTGCCAATCCCGAGTTGCTGAAATCCAGTCCCCCGGCTAATATCGCGGGGAACCTCTTGAATCCTCAAGTTCGCGTTTTTGTTCTGAAGGCTTTGATTGGCGCAGGTGAGCAGCAGACGGTCTACGTGGTGGTGCAAGACCAGTATCTAAGGCCGGTGGAAAATGCGGAAGTGGGTGTATCTCTGTACTTCCCCGACGGCTCAAAGGAGTTCTACCGGCTTCCAGAGACGAGTGAATATGGGATCAGCCAGTTCTCATTCACCACCCCGCAGCTCGCGGTGCAATCAGTCATTAATCTCAAAGCTGAAATTAACATTCGCGGGGAATTCGCTGTTGGTAAATCCTGGTTCAGGTTATGGTGGTAAAGCTATAATTCACACATAGCCATGTTTCCCGGTAAAAGAACCGGGATTTTTCTTGTCTGAGAGCTTTTCATCAAAAATCACCCCTTACAGGGTGGGTGTAAGGGGTGAGTCATTTTAATTGAGGCTGCGACTTTTTAATTCCGTATAGAGTTTTTGGTAATCGGCCTTGTTTGGCGGGTTGAGAACAATGATTTGGTTGATGGTGGAGAGAGCGCCCTCGAGGTTTTCCTCATTGAGCATTTTCTCCGCAAGCGCATCCAGTTTTTCAACCGCTTTTGGCAGTTGATCGCGAGCGATGAAATACCCGGTCATTCTTTTTTGAATATCTACATTATCTGGTCGTTCTTTTAATAAATCATCGAGAAACTTTTCCGCTGCCTGTGATTGATCCTCGGCATCTAAAAGTTTGAGATAGGCATCTAATTCGTTCATCGCGGCTGCAGTTAAGCCCAGTCGAATATATAGATCCACCAGCATCGTGCGCGGAGAAGGTTCCATTGGCTGCAGACTGCGCAATTGTTCGAATACCTTGATGGCTTCCTTCCAATCCAGGCTCTGCAATTCAATGTCTGCCAGTTTGTTGAGGATTTTCACTGACCAATCGCGCGCAGTGTTTGACTGGTGCGAGAGAGATAATGCCGAGGTATAGGTTTGCCGGGCTTGATCCAGTTCACCCAGCAGGTAGTATACGTTTGCCAGATCCATATACTGTTGTATGGCATCGTCGTTCCGTCCAATGGATTTCAACAAATTAATCAAACTATGGCGCACGGTAATATCCATCGATGCCAGCTTCGTCACCCGCGATAGCAGGCGGATGGCCTGCGCGGTTTCTCCACGGATCGTGTATAAACGAGAAACCTGGAGGAATTTTTCAACAGCTTCGGCAATGCGTCCTTCAGCGATGAGGATTTCACCGATCTGAATATGAAGAGGCAGGTAGGTTGGGGCGTAGACGAGTGCCCGATAGGCTTCTTCCATGGCGGTGCGAAGTTTTCCTTCAGCGGCCAGTTTTTTGATTTCAGCCAGAGATTCGATGACTTGACTGCTGGATGATTCCATTAACATTTCAGCCAGCGGCATTGGCGGGTTCCCGGCGGGCTGCGGAGGAAGCTGCGAACGCGCTGCTTTAAGATAGGCGCGCCAGTCTGTTCGCGTGAGCTGGCTGTTGATCACATTGCATAAATTGAGCAGATCTTTTTCTTGGGTCACCTGTAAACTGGATTCGAAAATCGGGTCATAGAGCTGCATCAACTCTTCAGATTCCTGGGCTGGAACGGTCGTTGCATCAGCCAGCTTTAGCGCCTGAAGAAAATTAATCGAAGCTTCTTTTAGTTGACCTGTTTGCTGGTAAATACTGCCAATTAACAAGTAAGAGGCCAACGCGTACGCCGGGTTACGCACTGAACGCTGCAAGTATTTCAGGGCTTTTTGTGGATCATTTTCACGAATCAGCAGGGCGATGAGATAATAAGCCGCTGATTGATTAAGCCCCAGATCAACGGCGCGCTGCAATTCCTCTGCTGAACGATCGTCCTGGCCGGAGGTTTGCAAGTCAATGGCCTGACTGAGGTGAAGCTGGATGCGTTTACGGTCTGCCTGCTCGGCAGACAGCTCCCCTGTGCCGCGGGTAAGCACGTGCATACCACGCCGTTGATTTTTTGCACCAGACCCAGATTCATCTGATTGTTCAAACAACAAACCGGCCAATTCTTTCAACGCGGTTAGTTTCGCTTCAATAAATGGATCATAATTCACCACTGGCTCCGCATTGGCCGGTGCCATTTCCATTTCACGCACCTGGGCCATGCGCACCGCTCCGGTGCTTCCCTTTTTTCGTTCAGGGAGGGGCAGTCTCTCTCCAGCTTTTAATTTGGCAATCGCATCCCGCGCAGCAGAAGATTGCGGGTTTAGCTGCTGGGCGTATGATACCACCTGCATCGCTCTGACGGGATCTCCGGCATTTTGAATGATGGCGGCAAGGGCAATAAACTCCGCTACTGCATCATCTTTCTTCCCAAGTTTGTCAAATATCTTTGCCAGGCGGGTGTGGGCCGTCTGAGATAGTGGATCAAGACGGATGGCATCATAATAACTGTTGACCGCGCGATCGATGTCGTGTGATTTCAACTGAAGTTCAGCGGATTGTATATAACACGTAATTGCATCCTGCAGCATCCCTACACGTTCATAAATACGTGCGATGCGTTCGAAAGGCATGGGATCGTTGGGATCTTGTAAGGTCAGCCTTTGATAAATGCGTAAAGCCTCTTCGTATTTTTTTAACTGAAAAAAAGCCAGACCAAGGCCAGCCAATCCCAGTGGGTCATCAGGGTTTTCAGAAAGCGCTTGGGTATATGCTTCCACCGCTGAAGACCAGTCCTGGTCCCAGATGGCGGAATGACCCTTTTCCATGAGTGATTGAAAATTAGCCGTGTCGTTGGTCATAAATCAAGACATTCAATTATTCTGTAATCACCTGCATACTCCCCCAGTTTACACCACTTCTGGCTTCAGTAAGGAGAGGAATATCAAGTTTGTAAGCATTTGCCATAACGCTGCTGACAAGTTTTACGGTTGGTTTTAATTCGTCAACAGGAACTTCAAGCACCAGCTCATCGTGAACTTGTAACAGCATTTTAGCATTTAATTTGCTTTTTGCTAAAGCTGCATGAAGTTGAATCATTGCAATTTTCATGATATCGGCTGCAGTTCCCTGAATAGGTGCATTGATTGCTTCACGCTCCTCGCGGTTACGAATCTGTACGTTTGCCGGATGGGCCAGATTTGGAAAATATCTGCGTCTTCCCAGCATCGTTTCTACGTAACCCTGCCTGGCTGCTAAAACGCGGATATTATCGAGGTATCTCTTGACACCGGGGAAGTGCTCGAAATAATCTTTGACAAAATTCTCGGCTTCTGCCAGTGTCAGGTCGGTTGACCTGCTGAGGCCGAAAGCACTCATGCCATAGATTAACCCAAAGTTGATGGCTTTGGCATGCCGGCGTTGTTCCTTGGTCACTTCAGAAAGTGGGACGTCATAGATGGCTGCTGCAGTGGCGGCATGAATATCCTGCCCTTCGCGAAAAGCCTGGAGCATGGCTTCATCCTGGGCCATATGGGCGACAATGCGCAGTTCGATCTGAGAGTAATCAACCGATAACAGGGTGTTTCCTGGTGAAGCGACGAAGCCAAAGCGTACCTGCCGGCCGGTTTCAGTACGGGTGGGAATGTTCTGCAGGTTGGGGTCTGAAGAGGCTAACCTGCCGGTCACGGATCCAGTCTGACTGAAGTTGGTATGAACGCGTTGTGTGCGAGGATTAATCTGCAGCGGTAGGGCGTCCAGGTAGGTGGATTTTAACTTCGAAAGTTCGCGATATTCTAATAATTGATCAACCACCGGGTGTTTACCAGAGAGTTCATCCAATACCGCAGCGGATGTGGAGAAGTGTCCGCTGGAAGTTTTCTTGTTCCGATCTGGTGGTTCGAGTTTGAGCGTTTCGAACAGCACGCGTGAGAGCTGCTGGGTGGAATTCAAGTTAAAAGAATAACCCACTGATTGCCATACTTCCGCTTCGATTTGCTTTAACCTGATGCCAACCTCATCGCTGAATTTTTTAAAAAATTCCTTGTCGAGGGAGATTCCCTCCCTTTCCATACTCATTAACACTGGCAGAAGTGGCATTTCGATCTCTTCGAAGATACGAGTGCAATTCTGCTCGGCCATCTTTTTTTCAAGCACAGGTACAAGCCTCAATGTCACCTCGGCATCGGCTGCTGCATACGGCGCAGCCGAAGCGATCGATACCTGCTGCATACCGATCTGATTCTTTCCCCTGCCAATCAATTCCTCGATATGGGTCATACTGATGTTGAGCAGTGAATCTGCCATGTCTTTAAGACCCAGGTTGTGTGAAGCCGGGTCTATCAGCCAGCCCGCGATCATTGTGTCGAAGGATATTGGAAATATATCCAGTCCATAATTGCCAAGAACCAATGCATCATACTTGATGTTGTGACCAACCTTCATAATTTTTGGGTTGGTCATTGCCGGGGTAAGGGCATCGATTACTATTTTGATAGGAAGCTGGGTGGAACCGTTTTGGTGCCCTACCGGTATGTAATATCCCTCGCCTTCTTTGACCGCGAGAGAAATTCCCACCAGTTCTGCGCGCAGCGGATCAACCGCTGTGGTTTCAGTATCCAGGGCGATACGAGGATACGATTCGAGCGTCTTTTGCAGGTCGGCCAGTTTCTCATGGGTATCGATGATTTTTACATCTAACGAGTAAGTTGAGGGTAGCCCCACTTCCTTGATCTCCTCACCAAAGAGAGAAAGCTGTGGTGTCGTTTGAGTGATGAGAGGGGCCGAGATCATTCTCAGGCGTGGAATCAGGGTGCGAAAATCCAGTTCTCTGAACAGGGCTTCCACTGCAGGAATATTGATATGGTCTGTACGTGCTTCATCTAAAGTAAGCCTGATGCCAACATCCGTTCTAATCCGGGCCAGATCGCGGCTCATATAAGCTGAATCCTTACCGGCAGACAGCTTTTCGCCGACTTTTCCCGGTATTTCATTTATGTGAGCATAGATTTCATCCAGGGTCGGATATTTTTCAAGCAAAGTTACGGCGGTTTTAGGGCCAATCCCTGCAACACCAGGAATATTATCGGATGAATCTCCAACCAATGCTTTGTAATCAACCACCTGGCCAGGTTCAACCCCCAGGTGGGCTTTAACATCAGCAGGGCTGTAATTCTTTGACTCTGACAGTTTCGAGCCGGGCAGACTGACCAGAATGCGGTCATTCACCAGCTGTAACAGGTCACGGTCACCGGTGATAATTTTGACCCCCAGCCCCTGTTTCACCGCCTGACAGGCGATCGTGCCCAGCACGTCATCTGCTTCGACCCCTTCTTTTTCGAGGCGCGGCAGATGGAAGGCGTCAATCATTTGCCTGATCCGTTCAATTTGTGGGCGCAGATCATCGGGCATTTTTGCCCGTGTGGCTTTATATTCAGGGTAAAGATCATTTCTGAAGGTCTTGCCGGTATCGAACGCCACGGCCAGATATTCTGGCTTTTCTTGTTCTAGAAGACGCATCAACACATTGGCAAACCCAAAAATCCCGGCTGTCGGTTCCCCTGAACGACTCTGCATGCGATCGCTCATCCCGGCTGTGATGGCAAAGTAGGTGCGGTATGCCAGTGCGTGTCCGTCGATTAAATACAGTGTAGGAGGCATGTGTTTTTTCCTATTGGATGGTTGCTTAAGTTGATGAACCCTGTTGAGCAGAGCGGGTGCGTTTAATGAAATCGTTGATCAGTGAATTTGAGGGAGCTTGTGAACCGCTCATGATCAGATAACCCGGAGCCCAGAAATCATTCTGATCGTTGGTTTTCAACAATTCAGTGAAATTGGTGTAGAGATGGGAGGTTGTCCTGCGCCGAATTTCATTAACAGCTTCTACGGGGCTGGTACTGGCAGGCAAAGAAACCTGCCACATCATGAACAACGGTCTTATGGAAAGGCTGGTAACCCGCCATCCATTCGCAATATGAAGCTGCGGGAGAATAAAACCCAGGCGGTCTGAGATGTCTCGCGCTAAGAATTGGTCTGGGTTGTTTGGAATCAGCACACAATAATAATCGAACCGCACGCTCATCACTCCCAATGGAGCCGTTCCAGGCAGAGACTCTTCCGGTTCCGGGGGATATTCCTCTGAAGCTGGGGGTTCACTGGCGGTGATTTCTGATACTTCTTCGTTCACTTCCTCAGAAGTGGGTAAGGGCGGCAATGGCGGAGGAAGAGTATCGGAAATCGATTCCAAAGGCTCTACATCAATGGAAGTTGATCCTTCAATCACCTCATCGCCCACAAGCGTAATCGGGATCCAATCTTCAGCGCTGGAAGGCTGAATAGGAGGTGGACCTTCACTGATGATTTCATCTTCAGCTTCCGTGCTGGTTGCTGCTTCTGGATCAGGCGGTGGCATATTTTCGAGCAGGTTGTTGAGATTGTTTAATTCTGATTCACTAAGAAAATCAGATAAATCTGCAGGTTCTCTATCTTCCTGCGAAAAATCCTCATCGAAAGGCAAGCCTTCGTTTTCATCTAGAGGTGCTTTGACGTTGACGATTTCGTCCAGAATGATATCCATTTCACGCTGTGAGAAGGGTTTTTGTAAAACCAGTTGTGAGGAGGGGTAAATTACATCTTCGTTTGTCTCAGAACTGCTCTGGGTGGACAATCGAATCATGCGGGCATCTGGAAGAATATCCACCAGATCGTCGAGGAAGGATGGAAGATGGATTTCGAGGCTTTCCTCGTCGAGGATCACGGCATCCACTTTTCTCCCTGCCGCTGTACTGAGAGCATCATCTTCAGTTTCAGCAGCATAAATACGAAAATCACCTCTCATTTCGATATGAGATGTGATCTGCCTGATCAGCTCCTGGTCAGATGAGATGAGTAAGATCGTCTTCTGCATATAAAAAGTGTATCACGTGCTAAAACCACACGCAAGCGAATAGATTTTAATCCTCAAAAATACTCCACAAGCATGGGAAGGTGTGGCATAATCATTTTCAACTTGAATCGAGGTAATCATGGAATTCAATCAGATTTGCATTATCGGGCTTGGTTATATCGGGTTGCCAACGGCGAGCACTTTCGCTAGCCATGGTTTGAAGGTCATCGGTGTCGACCGTAATCAAGAAGTTGTCAAGAGCTTGAAGAACGGAAAAGTGCATATTTATGAACCAGGATTGGGGGAGATCGTAGAAAAAGTTCTCCGTGAAGGTATGCTTCGAGTTTCAGATAAGCCGGTTGAGGCAGATGCTTTTATCATCGCCGTTCCCACCCCGTTCTACGATGATAAGAAGGCTGATTTGAGTTACGTTCGTTCTGCCGCCGAATCTGTGGTTCCAGTGCTGCGAAAAGGCAACCTGGTTGTGCTCGAATCCACCTCTCCACCGTTGACCACCCGCGATATTGTAAAACCAATCCTTGAAAAGTCGGGTTTGAAGGCTGGTGAAGATTTTAAACTGGTATATTCGCCAGAACGTGTGTTGCCGGGTCAGATATTAAAAGAACTCGTTGAGAATGCGCGCGTGATCGGAGGAATCGATCAAGCTTCTGCTGAAGCCGGACGTGACCTTTATTCCATTTTTGTTAAAGGCGATATTGTACTGACGGATGCCACCACTTCAGAAATGGTCAAATTGATGGAAAACACCTATCGTGATGTGAATATCGCCATCGCCAATGAGTTTTCAAGGCTGGCTGAACGCTTTGGCGTAGATGTGTGGGAAGCGATTTCGATTGCGAACCGTCACCCCCGGGTAAAAATTCTAAATCCAGGTCCTGGTGTTGGTGGGCATTGCATCAGTGTTGACCCCTGGTTTTTGGTGGAGTCTGCTCCTGATCTTACACCGCTCATTCATACCGCCCGAAAGGTAAATGATTCACAGCCGGAATTTGTGGTTAAACTGTTTAAAGAAGTTATGGGCAGTATCAAAGGTAAACGGGTGGCCGTTTTAGGGTTAGCCTATAAGCCAGATGTGGATGACCTGCGTGAAAGTCCGGCTGTAGAAATTGCCCGTCATCTATCAGAAGAAGGTGTTCTGGTCACCGCATTTGAGCCGTTCAAGACCGATTTTCAAATTGAGAATGTGCGCATGGTAAAAACGCTTGAAGAAGGTTTAGAAAGTACAGACGCTGTTCTGTTGCTGGTTGCGCATACCCAATTCAAGAATCTTGATCCAGTCGTGGTTTCGGGCCACACAACAGCAAGGATCGTGATCGATACCGTGAATGTCTGGAATTTAGAAACCTGGCGAGCAGCCGGATTTAACATTGTAAGGCTGGGTGATCGTAAAAATCGAGTCGTATGAAAAAAGCGATACGAGTTCTTTCCATCTTTGGAACGCGCCCGGAGGCCGTAAAAATGGCGCCGGTGGTCAAAGCATTACAGGAAACGGCAGGTATTGTGTCGCGGGTATGCGTTACTGCACAACACCGCGAAATGCTCGATCAGGTTCTGACGCAATTCAAAATTAAACCTCATCATGATCTAAATCTGATGAGACCTGACCAATCTCTATCTGGCCTTACTGCAGAAATCTTAACCCATCTTGAACCGGTTTGGGCTTCAGAGCATCCTGATTGGGTGCTCGTTCAGGGTGATACCACCACTGTGATGACGGCATCTCTGGCGGCTTTTTACCGCGGCATCAAAGTTGGGCATGTCGAGGCGGGATTGCGTACCGGTGATAAACGGCAGCCTTTTCCAGAAGAAATCAACCGCCGGATTACTGGAGTGATCGCCGATTTGCATTTCGCCCCCACCGAATTCAACCGCCAAAATCTGCTGCGCGAAGGTATTCGTGACGAGTGTATTAAAGTAACGGGCAACACCGTAATCGATGCCCTGCAGCAGATCTCTCAGTTCCCTCCTCCGGCTCAGGTTGCAGATTGGCTGGACAGATGGGGGATTCAATCTGGTGAGAGGCGCCTGATCCTGGTTACGGCACATCGGCGCGAGAATTTTGGCGAACCGATCCGAAATATCTGTCAAGGGCTGCGTTTGCTGGCCGAGCGATACGGTGATTCCATTCGCATTCTTTACCCGGTTCACCTCAATCCAAATATCCAGGAACCTGTGTATGGTCTCTTAAAAAATATGGATCAGGTGATTTTGACCTCACCCGTGGATTACCTCTCGTTGGTTCACCTGATGAAAGCCTCTGTGATCGTATTGACGGATTCAGGAGGTATTCAAGAAGAAGCTACGGGTTTAGGCAAACCAACCCTGGTATTGCGGAATAAAACTGAAAGACCTGAAGGTGTGGAGGCGGGAGTATTGAAATTGGTTGGATCTGATCCCGATCTCATTTTGAATGAAGCTTCGCGCCTTTTGGATGATGAAAAGGCCTATATGGCTATGGCCCATGCGGTGAACCCGTTTGGAGACGGCCATGCAGCGGGCAGGATTGTTAAAGCTATTCTTGATTACCCGTGTTAACTGGCAGATTGATCAACCTGTTCAAGGATTGGAATGACCGCAGAAAACCATCGTATTTGCATCTTACCTCATAAACTGGGGTTAGGCGGGCCGGCTTCTTTTCAATCTTCCCTGATCCGCATCCTCATCGCGAGGGGCATTGCCGTTACCCATGATCCGCTTGACCCTGCGGTATCTGCAATTCTGTTGATCGGCGGTGCGCAACATCCACAGCGTGTATTCCGCGCCCAACGTTTGGGCGTCAGGGTAGTACAACGCCTGAACGGCATGAACTGGATCCATCGAAAAAAATTTACCGGGATCCGTCATTTTATCAAGGCAGAATATGGTAATTATCTGTTGTCGAGTATCAGGAGAAAAGCCGATCGCATCGTTTATCAGAGTGAATTTTCACGCAGCTGGTGGGACCGGGTCTACGGAAAACTCACTGTTCCACAAACAGTGATTCATAATGGGGTTGACCTTGATCAATTCTCTCCAATAAATCCACACCTGCCAACAGATCATTACAGGATATTAATGGTAGAAGGACATCTTGGCGGTGGTTATGAACAGGGATTAATTACTGGCGTTCAACTTGTGCGCTTGCTCAATCAACGCATGGATAAGCGGGTGGAGTTAATGGTCGTTGGCGATGTTCCACAGAGCTTGCGTAATCAGGTTGAGTCTATCGGTGAGAAGGTTAACTGGTGTGGGGTGGTGAAACGTGAGATGATCCCTGAAATTGACCGCTCGGCGCATCTACTTTTTTCATCTGATCTAAACGCTGCCTGTCCAAATTCGGTGATCGAAGCCATGGCCTGCGGGTTACCAGTGATTGCCTTTGATACGGGAGCGATGAAAGAGCTTGTCCCTCTGCAGGCAGGCCGGATTGCCAGGTACGGCGGGAACGTCTGGAATCTTGATCAGCCGGATATATATGCACTCGCTGATGCGGCACGCGAAGTTCTTATGGATCGAGATAAACTAAGTGTTGGGGCCCGACAGCAGGCGGAAAAAGCGCATGATGAACAAAAGGTGGCAGATCGTTATCTGGAAGTTCTACTTGGAGAATAATCTAGATTAACAGATGGGGGAAATCAAAAACAAGACTTTACGTCTTGTTCTGTTTTCTGTCGCGTAATAATTCAATTGCTGTACCCACTAAAATGATCAGCACCACTGTTGCCACAGCAATGACCACACCTGTGGCCTGTACATATTCAGGGGAAGATATGGCGGTTGGTGATGTGAGAGCATTGGTCTGTTCGCTTGCCACTGGGGTGGGGGTTGTTAGATATACAGAAGCATCTGGTTTGGGTCCGCTAAGGAAGATCGCAAGGATCAACACGGCAATAACCAGCAGGATGAGAAGTATGCGTCCTGCCCAGTTGGGATCTTTGGTTAAGGCTGCCCAGATGTTTTTTAGAAATGCTTTCATTGATTTCCTCTGTTATTCAGTAAGTTCCTTAATGATCGCGTTCGAGGCCTGAATATAACTGATTTGTTGACGAATCAATCCTTTGGATGCGTTACTTAATAATGGCCCCAGTGTGTTGATGACGTTGTTGGATGGAATCAGGCGGGCTGATTCTGCGATCGGGATCAAGATATTTGAAAGTCTTTGATCGCTCCAACCAGAAAGCACGGTTCTGCTTACCGGCAAAACCCCTGCCGCCTCACTCCATGCTTGATTAAATTCAGGGTCGGCCAGGTATTCCGCTAATTTTAAATGCGCGGTATATCTTTCAGACGATGTCTGAGGAAATGCCAGTACCCAACCATCAGCAAAGGTCATGATCTGATTTTCTACCACTGGCAATGAGGTGATGGTCAGATTATCTGGTTTTTCTCGAAGATACTGTGAAGACCAAACAATGGCGTAAGCCGCGCTTGAATCGATGAGTGCCTGCTGTGATTGGTCAAAGGTTGTATATTCGGTCAACCAATATGGGAAGACATTAGCGATCGTTCCATCTGCGATGATTTGAAAGCTGCGCTGTAGAGGGATTTCATCGAGCATGACATCTTCTTCTTCTCCGATGATCACCCCGCCAACCTGCTGATAGAGCAAAAGAGGGATGAGTGCCTCTGGGTCAGCTGCTGGAAAGGCAAGAATGGCCTGCTGCTGAAGAATATCACGCCAGTTCATTGGCGGATACCCGATTTGTAAAGGTTTGTATTCTAATACCAGTGCATTTCCTGCAAATGGCACCCCGTAATTGGCTTCCCGGGTCTTTCCCAAATCTCTGGCGTAAGGGAACAAATCTTCAAAATTAATTTCGAGATCTGCGGGTTCGAGAGGGATAAGTAACCCATTATGGGCTGCAGTCTCAAGGTCTGACCGCGATAAAATGACGATACCGGGCAAAATGGAAGGGGCAGCTGCGCTTGCCGTGGTTAATGAATCCAGCATCCCTCCAGAGCCGTTTTCCATTTTGATTCTCACGTTTACTGAAACGCCCGGATTATCAGCTCGAAACTTTTCGAGCTGTGCCCTGAGTAAATCACCGGCGGGTGTTCCACTGTTTGGGTCGAATTGTGGCGGAAGCCATATCGAAAGGACTTCTTCTGAACTCGGAGCTTGAGAAGGCACCGGTGTGGTCGAAAGAGCCAGGGTTGGTGCAGTTGTCACATTAATTGATGTGGTTGGCTCTCTGCTGGCATTCAAGAACGGAATATTTGTTAAAACCTTCTGGCAGCCTGATATTGATAAAACGATCAGGCCAATGGATAACACCGCCAGAGAAGCATATTTCTTGATCATTTTTTGCCAAATGAAACCGGGTTGGTTAACAATCTGACCATGAGGGTGATCATGTTTTGATAATCGGCCATGTTGATCATTTCTGATGGAGAATGAACATAACGGCAGGGGATCGATAAAGCACCCGAAGCGACGCCACTCCTTGCCATTTGAATCGAGCGCGCGTCTGTTGAACCAACATCCAGAATTTCAAGTTGATATGGTACCCTGACCTTTTTGGCGCCATCGACCATCCAGTTCACCACGCCCGGATCTGAAATAAAGTTAACATCGCGTACTTTGATTGCCGGGCCTTTGCCAAGTTCGCATTGCATTTTTGTTCCAAGGATATGGCTGGCAGGGGTAACATCTACCGCAAACCCAAGATCTGCGTCGATTCCAAAAGCGGCAGTCAGCGCGCCCCTTGATCCAACTTCTTCCTGCGTGCTGAACACAAAAATCAATTCATGAGGGGTTTGCTTGATTTGCTTTATGGTTTCAATTAATAATGCGCAGGCTGCGCGATTATCAAGTGCTTTAGAAACAATGTTTGCACCGTAATCATGAAATTCTCCCTCAAATACTGCCAGGTCGCCGATCCTTACAGGGCAATCTTTATCGCTTGTGGCTCCCACATCAATAAAGAACATCTCGAATTTTGGAATTCGTGTAATGTCTTCAGGTTTTTCATTGTTGATCACCCCGCGTGTGCCATTTAGAAACACAACCCGGCTGCCTGGCAAGAAACGAGGAAAAACGGTCCCGATATTGCTAAAACGCACGAGTCCATTCTTTTCAACATGACTTACAATGACCCCGATTTCATCCATATGGGCAGCAACCAGGATGCTCAATCCGTTTTTTGTTTTTTCACCAACTCGAACGATGAGGTTACCAAGAGTGTCAACCTGGATATTAGAAGCATAAGATTTTAACTCTTCGCGAATGACATTTCGGACA
The DNA here is from genome assembly GCA_034429135.1 of Anaerolineaceae bacterium. GTDB lineage: Bacteria > Chloroflexota > Anaerolineae > Anaerolineales > Anaerolineaceae > UBA6107. The sequence continues at coordinate 48,788 of DAOUGR010000048.1, forward strand.
GCAGATTCGTATCCGGAAGGCCCGGCGGTTTGTGCGAATTTTCTGATTAATTCTTTCATTTTGATTCCTCTATCATGAAGGGTTTCATCTTTCTTCAGCCAGGATCGATCGATCGACGTTGTTCAGAATTGCTTCCAGCAGCGCAAGGGTATTTTCCCAGTCTTTGACTTTGGCGTGTAGGATTGGTGAATGCGCGTATCTTCCGGGAACGGAAATCGATACTGCCGGAACCCCGGTGCGAGTCAAATGAATGGCTCCAGCATCCGTTCCTCCTCCACCCGGCTGCCTGAACTGGTATGGGATATGATTTTCTTCGGCAATTTTTGTTAAAAACCGGATCAATCGTGGATCAGAAAGTGTTCCGGCATCTGCAACATAAATGGCCGGGCCGAATCCGAGCCGGCAGTTGTAACGCGAATTTTCAACATTGGCTTCGTACGCTGGAAAATCAAAGGCAGGGGTCGAATCAACCACGAAAGCCAGATCAGGATTGAAGTCATAAGCAGCCACACGCGCACCGCGCAGACCGATTTCTTCCTGAACGGTAAATGCAAACAGGATCTCCAAATGATCGGCTTTCTTTTTCGTCAATTCGATTAAGGATGCAACGCCAAGTCGGTCATCCAGAGCCTTTCCGAACAAACTGCCGCCGCTGTGTTGAAACCTGGTGGCAAAGGTGGCGAAATCTCCAATCTTCAGCCTGCCTGAATTGGCGGGGCTGACATCAATGCGTAAGCTTTCCATTGAAATTGGGTGGCGTGTTTCTTCAGCAATTGCCAGATGAATTGGTTTGGCACCAATCACTCCAGGAATGTGATCTTTGCCCGCAATGACTGGTTTGGCGGCCAGTTGTCTTTCATCCATCCCTCCAACAGGTTCAAAAGCAAATATTCCTTTGTCGTCCTCTTCTACCAGCATGAAGCCAACTTCATCCATATGGGCAGCAAACATCACGCGCAGGGCATTCTTGATAGATGCGTGTTTTACAGCAAGGACATTGCCCATCGCGTCGACCCTGTACTCATTGATATAAGGTTTGATCGATTCGATAACGATGTCACGCACCTCGTCCTCACAACCAGAAACACCAACGGCGTTGCTGAGCTTTTCGAGCAGGGCAATTTGGGCTTTGTTGATCTTTGGCCTGGATGTTAATGTCTTTTCGGATGTCATGATGATTTTCCTGAAAATATCGTTTCGAGAGCATTGGTCTCAAGGCCGGTGATGAACCTGGCGAGCAAACGCCCTGCTCTCATAATATCATTGATTGAAGCCATCTCAACCGGGGTGTGCATGTAGCGGATGGGGATGCCAATGACCATATTGGGAATTCCATCTGCTGTGATCTGCATAGCGATGGAATCCGTTCCTGAACTGCGGGGCATTGGCTCCATTGCATACGGCATGTCGATCTCTTCAGCGATTTTTTTAAATAGACGACTCAACGCAGGATGCACGTTTGAGCCGATGCCGATGGTAATTCCTTTTCCCATAGCGAAAGTCATGTGATTGTTTGAGCCAGGCCCTTTGGCGAAGGTCACATCCATGGCGATGGCGATATCTGGGCGAATTTTGTATGAAGATGTGGCTGCTCCTCGCAGGGTTCCCTCTTCTTGAACAGTGGCGACTGCCCAGACGTTCCATTGAAGGTTGTAATTCTTCAATTCCTCCAGACAAACAGTAAGTGCAGCAATTGATGCGCGGTTGTCCAGGCTGTGCCCGGCGATATAATCATCTCGAAACAGAATCGGGGACTGTGCGAAAGAGATGACATCGCCAATTTGCACGAATTTTTCCAGTTCCTTCTGAGTGAAACCAGTATCTACAAACAAGCGTGAAAACCTGAGAGGTTCATTTGCCAAATTAGACGGCATCAATCGATCCGGAAGCATTTGAACAACCCCGGGTATTTCTTTTCTTCCATGAACGATCACCGCCTGCCCCGGTAAAATGCGCTCATCGACACCGCCGACGGATCTGATGAGTAGATAGCCGTCTTCAATTTTTCTTACGACCAGACCGACAGCATCCATGTGAGCGGCGATCATCAGGCTGGGGGATTTCCCTTCCACGGCTGATTTTCTCAATGCGTGCAGGCTGCCCAGGCGGCTGAAAGAAATTTCATCTACCAGAGGTCGCCACTTTTCGGCAATGATCCGGCTGACCGGTTCTTCAGAACCTGAAAGCCCAGGAGCGGATAACAAGGAAAGCAAAAATGGTTCAATAACGGTCATTTATGGCTCCAATTTTATGGCACTTGCGAATTGCCCTGATTGCTGGCCGGGGTATCGGTCACAACTACGGGAGGGGTATCTGTGATGACCAGTGTCTCTGTGGCAGTGGGGGTCATACTGGGTGTGGGTGAGGGAATGTAATATGTGGGTGTGATACTCGGCGTGACACTGATTGTGGGAGTGAGCGTGATGGTTGGTGTGTCAAATACTGCCGTAGGCTGGGGGAGGGTGGCAGTCATTACCTCGGTCGGTGCTACAAATTCCAGGGTATTCGTAGGTGTAGGAGTAACATCCCCTTTTGCGTTGTTGCTGATCCAAAGGATCATTAATCCCAACAAATAACAGGGAATGGTTGAAAGTATCATTATGATCAACGTAGATCGTAGGCGTGTGCGGCGGACTGGATCCTGTATCATGAGGGTTTCCTGGGGTTCATCATATCACGTGCTTAAGAACTGAGCAAGCCGAAGGTTTTTCGACATGAGAAGAGTTATTTTTTGAAATCCAGGCTTGATATTGCATTCACCTGTCGAATCTCCTGTTGTACGGTTACGAAAAGGTTTTCAGCCTTCAAATCCGTGATGGTATAACATGGGGCGTCCAGGTGATCAGCGAGGGCTTGCGCTAATCCCTGGTCAAAGGCTGCGTGTTCCATGTTGATCACCACGCTGTGAATGTTTTCTGTTCTGATTAATTCCGCAATATTATATGCCTCTTCCTGAGGCGAACTATAACCCATTGATACGTTGCCAGCGCCATCCGTAAGGATAATCAGCAGTGGCATAACCTCAGGGTGCACCAGCTTTTCCTTTCGCAAAACTTCATAAGCCATCATTAATCCAGCACTAAGCGGAGTTTTTCCGCCAACCGGGATATCTGATAAAGCAGCCTCGGCCAGCATAACAGAATTCGTGGGCGGTAAAACCAGAGTGGCCAGATTCTTCTGGAACACGATCAGACCCACACGATCACGCCTCTGATAGGCATCCGTCAGTAATGACATGATCGCACCTTTGGTAGCGGTCATGCGTTCTGCGACAGCCATTGACCATGAGGCGTCTACGAGAAAAAGGATCAAGTTGGCTGCCCGTCTGACCCTGATCTTTTTCATATAATCGGCCGGTCTGATAGCAAAGGCTATCTTGTTGCGTTCTTTGATCTCTCCGCGCTGAGATTGGAATGGGGCTGCAGCACGCACTGTGGCATCGAAAGCCAGATCATCTGCCTTACCATTAGCCGGGCGCGACTGTATGTACCGGCCGCGTTTCCGTTCAGTGTGAGTTATAGAACGTCGGCCGGCGTAAGACCGCATCATCTTGTCCAGCGGCGTATCCAGTTTGCGAGGATTAAATTCCTCTCCGTTGGGCATCTTTTGTCCACCTGCCCACCAGAAGGCGTCATTTTGGTTAAATAAATCTTGTTGTGACGGTTTGGGTTGCCCCTGCTCCGGTGTGTTTTCGCCGGTTTCCTCCGGCGTTAACCTTTTTTTGGCGAAGAACTCTCCTCATCACCCAATTCAGAAAGTGACTCCTGTTTTGTGCCGCTGGAGGTCCCTCCCTGAAGTTGTTCAATTCGTTCCTGAAGTTCTTCCATTCCCATTTCTTCGCGCTGGAACGGGCCGCTCTTCAAGCGGTGTGGAAGAGCCAATTCGGCCGCCAGGGCGATGTCGCGGTCATTAATTTCGGTACGTCCATCAAAGGCAGCCTGAGCGCGTGCAGTTTTTAAGATCACGAGATCAGAGCGATGACCATCAACATTTAATGAAGCCGTCAGCGCAGCAATTGACAACAGGTTTTGTCTGGTGTAGCTCACGCTATCAACCAGCATACGTGCTTTTTCGATTTGTTGCGAAAGTTCCTTCTCTTTAGGCATCCAATCTTCGCGGAAACGGACGGAGTCGGCCTCGAAGGCGATATTCCGTTCCATAATTTCGACTCTTTCACGCGCATCACGAATGCCGCGAATTTCAACTGAGAGCGCAAAGCGGTCCAACAGCTGCGGGCGCAGGTCGCCTTCTTCAGGATTCATTGTTCCCACAAGGATGAAACGCGCGGGGTGGGTAAAGGAAATACCTTCTCGTTCGACGATGTTTACACCCATGGCCGCAGCATCCAGCAGCACATCCACCACGTGATCATCTAACAGGTTGACTTCGTCAATGTAAAGTAAGCCGCGATTAGCAGCAGCCAGTACGCCGGGTTCAAAACTGCGCACACCTTTTTGGATCGCCTTTTCGATATCGAGGGTTCCCACAACACGATCTTCGGTGGCCGAAACCGGAAGGTTTACGAAAGGTGTCGGTCGGGTTATGGATTCAAGTTTTTCACCACGTTCGGCGCGTTCACGACACTCGGTGCACCAGGTGGTGGGTTTATCAGGATCGCAGCCAAAGCGGCACTCGTTTACCACCTTTACGTTGGGTAGAAGAGCAGCCAGAGCCCTCGCTGCGGTGGATTTTGCTGTTCCGCGTTCACCGCGAATCAAAACACCCCCAATGCGCGGATCAACGGCGTTTAAGACTAGCGCGCGGCGCATTCGTTCTTGACCGACAACAGCAGTGAATGGATAGATAGCTGGCATAAGGGCAAAGTTCCTTATCAAATAGATTTTATCAATTGTGGACTAAGTGTACCATAATCACATTAATTACTTTTTTCTATTATGATTTCTTCTCTGGTTCTCTATCATACTACGGACATTCCAGTTAATAAATCATCTCCCCGTTTGATTCATAGCAAAACGGGGAGATGATTGTTTTCTCAGGCGATTGAAAAATCTGGGTTACATCAAACAAGGAATCAGGCTGGTAAATTCCAACAAGTTACTCGTGGTTGGCACCAGAAGAACGATCACAGTAATGAAAACAATGATGGCCAGAATGGTCAATCCGATCATTGTATAGCCGAGGATCAACCCGGCTAAAGCCATTCCATCACCGCCCAAGAGGCCGCCGCTTTCACGGATTTCTTTTTTGGCCAGATGACCGGTAATCACTGCAACGATGGAACCGATGAATGGAAAGATCGTCCAACCAACGATGCCCGTTACAAGGCTGATAATTGCCAGTGTGCTGTCGCGTTTGGCAGGCGGAATCTGAGGATATCCAGCCGGTTCAGTATATACAGGTGTTGTCATTTTATTCTCCTATCAATTCCCTATGTCAATTACTTAATTCATATACGGTAAGTCGGTTGAAAAGTAGCAGGTCACTCACCGCCGTGCTTTGTAATTGATAGGAAAAATCTGCTGAGATTTCAATTAATTGATGTTCAAGTTTTGTATGATCCCTGGAACGAACGCAAGGACAATGATGATGGCGATGAGGACCAGTACAATGAAACCCAGCTGGGTATATCCAAGGATCAAACCAGCTGTGGCCATCCCCTTTCCGGTAAGCATTCCGCGGCTTTCACGTATCTCATTGAAGGCCAGGTGCCCGGTGATGATAGCCGCCAACGCACCAAATATTGGGATGATAAACCAACTTAAGATGCCAGTGATCAGACTGGCAATTGCCAGACTGCTCTCTTTGGGCTGCGTTTCTGAAAGCGATGCTTGTAAATCTTGAGGGAAATTGGGGGGAGTGGGAATTGCCATTTTTCCTCCTTTCGTTCAATTAAAAACGGGTCCATTAACAATGGACAAAGTCTTTTTCATTAAGCTCCTAAGAGATTTCTGAGCGCAGAGATCAAACCTCCGAGGCCGAGAAATGCCAGAATCAACGCCAGGATTCCAAGGATGAGGTAGAGGTAACCAAGAAACAAGCCGGTGTTTGCCAGTTTCTTTCCGTGCATCACACCGGTGGCGTTGCGGATTTGTTTTTTTGCTTTGTGACCAGTGAAAACAGCCAGCAATGCGAACACCGGTGACAGAATCATGGCTACCACAAATCCGATATCGATGAGAGAATGGAAAAAGAGCATTAAATAAGTGACGATGCCGCTGATGAAACTGATGATCGCTGAAATGGAAAGGGTCGCTTTTGGTTTGGGTTGTTCTTCCAGTAGACTCGCGCGAAGATCTTCTGTCATTTTTTCCTCCTAAGTCTTTTTTTCATTATAACCATTAAATATCAGATAAATATCATTAAACCTTTCTCGAATTACCTGATGAATAACAGGTAGAAGGAGGTTAAAAATCCACTATGCCAATAAGTAATCAATAGTAGAATTATGGATGGGACAAAATACTACAGGAGGATCAACAGAAAGGAGCAGTATATGGCAGAAAAGAAAGTCAGAGTTTTGATTGCAAAACCCGGGCTGGATGGTCATGACCGTGGTGCAAAAGTTGTGGCACGAGCTTTGCGAGATGCTGGAATGGAAGTGATCTATACTGGATTGCGGCAGTCACCCGAGATGATCGCCGAAGCTGCCCTGCAGGAAGATGTTGACGTCATTGGGTTATCGATCCTCTCCGGTGCACACCTTGTTTTAGTTCCAAAAGTGGTTGAACTGGTGCGGGCAAACGGGCAAACGGATGTGCAAATTTTCGTTGGGGGGATCATCCCTGATGAAGATGTCGAGACTCTGCTCAAAGCAGGCGTTTCTGCCGTTTATGGTCCTGGAACATCAACCAGCACCATCGCCCAGGATATCCTTGCCAGGGTTTCTGTGGAATGAGTTTGAGGAAGTAAATGATCGATTTTGATTTGGTTGCCCAGGGAAACCGGCTGGCATTATCTCGACTTCTCACCGAAGTGGAAAACGGAACGAAGTCAGGCCGGAAAGCACTGGACGACTTTTTCATTAAATCAGGCCGGGCGCATTTAATTGGAATTACCGGCGCACCAGGAACAGGAAAGTCTTCACTGGTGAGCTGCCTCACACGGGTCTTTCGCCAGCAGTATGCCAAGTCGGTAGCGATTGTAGCCATTGACCCATCCAGCCCCTTTACCGGGGGCGCAATCCTTGGCGACCGGGTACGAATGCGCGATTTGGCTGGCGATCCGGGAATTTTCATCCGTTCGATGGCTTCGCGTGGAGCGCTTGGCGGCCTTGCCAAAGCCACTGCAGGAGTGGTGCAAATACTGGATGCAGCAGGCTTTGATGTGATCATGATCGAAACGGTGGGCGCGGGGCAAAACGAAGTTGATATTGCCAGGCTGGCGCACACCACCATTGTGGTTGATTCACCGGGCATGGGAGACGATATTCAGGCGATCAAGGCTGGAATACTGGAAATAGCAGATATTCTGGTGATCAATAAAGCGGACCGTCCCGGAGTAGAAAACACTGAACGTGCGTTGCGCGCTAACCTTGACCTAGGGCACACGGTGATGATGAATCACAATGCCGGACATGCCGCAGTAACCGCGGAGAGCGAATCCCAGAGAAGAGATTGGATTCCGCCCGTGCTGCGCACGATTGCGACTCAAAACACAGGGATTGTGGACGTTGTCTCTTCAATTCTTGACCACAGGCGGTTCCTCGAAGAATCAGGGCTGTGGGCAGTGCGTGATCAGGAACGCCTGCGTACCGAAGTTGAACACCAGCTTAGCGAAGAATTGGTTGAAAGGTGGCGCAAGAGCGTTCCTGTCGAAAAGTACGAAGAAGTCCTGAAAAAAGTGTATGATAGGAAAGTTTCACCGGGAACAGCGATTCTCACATTAATGGAGATTACTCCTTATAATTAGAGTGATCGAATTTATTTTAGTAAGAGAGGCATTATTTATGGAAAGAACGTTGATTAAAGACCTGCGCAGCAAGATCGACCAGACTGTAAAAATTTCAGGATGGCTGCAAACCCTGAGAGATCAAAAAAAGATCCAGTTCTTAATCCTTCGTGATCCGACTGGCTTAGTGCAGGTGGCGCATTGGAAACCGAATGATGAATCGCTGGCTGAAAAAATCTCAACCCTGGGCGCGGAATCTGCAGTAACCGTAATTGGCAAGGTGATTGACAACCCGGTGGTGAAACTAAACCAGCTTGAAATTCAATTGGAATCTCTGGTTGTGGAAAACGCTGCTGAAAGCCCGCTGCCGTTCGACCCATTCGCTGAAACGCTTCCCACACTCGATTATCGTCAAGATTGGCGTTATATGGATCTGCGCAGACCAGTCAATTATGCGCTGTTTCAGATTGAAACCACTGCCGAAATGGCCATGCGCGAATACTGGACCAAGAACAATTTTATCGAGGTTCATTCTCCTAAACTTACCGGAAGCCCAAGCGAAAGCGGTGCTGAACTATTTTCATTGGATTATTTTGAACAAAAAGCTTACCTGGCTCAATCTCCGCAATTTTACAAACAGATGGCTATGGCGGCCGGGTTCGAACGCATCTTTGAGATTGGGCCAGTTTTTAGGGCTGATCCCTCCTTTACTTCACGGCACATGACTGAATTTACTGGCGTCGATATGGAGATCTCTTGGATTGATTCACACGATGATGTGATGAAGGTGGAAGAAAACTGGCTCCAGTATATTTATTCGCGGGTAAAAGAAGTTCATGGAGAACAGATCAAGGAACATTTTGGTTTCGAGCTGACGGTTCCCACCGTTCCTTTCCCACGCATTCCCATGCGTGAAGCAGTGGAAATCTTAAAATCCCGCGGCTATACTTTGCCGGCTGACAAAAAGGGTGATATCGACCCGGGCGGCGAGCGCGAGATTGCGGCTTATGTAAAAGAAAATTTCAATCACGATTTCGTATTTTTGACTGATTGGCCAGTTTCCGTGCGACCGTTCTATCACATGCGCCTTGAAAATGACCCCACCTTGACCCGCAGTTTTGATTTGATCGCCAACGGGCTTGAGATTACAACGGGTGCCCAACGTGAACATCGGCCTGATATCTTAGCGAAGCAGGCTATCGAGAAAGGTCTTGGTTTGGGGCCAATCCAGTACTATCTGGATTTCTTCCGTTATGGGTGCCCGCCGCATGGTGGTTTTGGTCTGGGGCTTTCACGTTTGATGATGGTGATGTTGAATCTGAGCAATATCCGCGAAGCTGTTTATCTCTTTAGAGGTCCAACGCGATTAACCCCGTAAGGCTAATAAAGGATATTTTGAGATGATTCTAGGTGAGAATATCCGGCTAAGAGCCATCGAGAGGGAGGATATCCCGCGTTTCTTACGCTGGATGAATGATCCTGAGGTGATCCAGTTCCTCTTGATGAACTCGCCGCTTTCCAGGGCAATGGAGGAACAGTGGTTTGAGCGCCAGCTTTCAACTCCGCCACACCTTGGTCAAATTCTTGCCATCGAGGTTCTGGAAAACAACGAGTGGATCCATATAGGAAATACCGGCCTGCATGATGTCGAACCGGTTGATTTGAATGCCGAGTTTGGAATTGTCATTGGCGAAAAGTCTTACTGGAATAAAGGATATGGGAAGAAAGCTACTCGGTTAATGCTGCAGCACGGCTTTGGCGACCTCAATTTGCACCGGATTTATCTGTATGTGTTTATGAATAATCAGCGTGGAATAAAAGCCTATGAAGGCGCTGGTTTTATAAAAGAAGGCGTCTTAAGAGATGCCGTTTATAAGAACGGTCGTTATCTGGATGTGGTAGTCATGAGCATCCTTCGCTCTGAATGGAAGGAAAATTTATAAAGAGAGGTACTATGCCTGTGCTGCACTCTGCTCGTCATGATCGTATGAAATATGGTGACATTAAACTTTATACTGGTACATCATGCCCTGAATTAGCCACCCGAATTGCCACCCATATGGGTCTCCCTTTGTGTGAACGTCAAATCATCCAATTCCCGAATGAGAATTTGTTTATCCAGCTGCAATCAAGTGTTCGCGGTCAAGATTGCTATGCCATCCAAACCACCTCAGCGCCCGTACATCGCAATCTAATGGAATTACTCATTCTCATGCAGACACTCAGACTTGATTCTGCGGCTCGCGTGACCGCGGTGGTTCCTTACCTGTGCTATGCCCGTTCAGATAAGAAAGATCAGCCGCGTATCCCCATCACTGCCCGCCTGGTTGCCGACATGATCGAAGTGGCCGGCGCCGACCGTTATCTCTTCCTTGACTTGCATGCGGGACAGATCCAGGGATTCTTCTCCATTCCAGGTGATGTACTGACTGCTTTTTACATTCTGATCGATTATCTGAAAGCAAAGAAGCCGACCATGAAAAACCCTGTGGTTGTTACGGCTGATCTGGGTTTTGCCAAAAAAGCCCGCAATTTTGCGGTTTCAATGGACGTTCCTCTGGCATTTATTGAAAAACGCCGTATCAGCAATGACTCAAAGGCACAGGCGTTAACCATGATCGGTGATGTGCGCGACCGTGATGCGGTTATCGTCGACGATGAGATTGATACCGGTGGTTCGATGATTCAGGCGGTGAATTTAGCAAAAGATAGCGGTGCACGGAATGTATACGTGGTATTCGTTCATCCTGTGTTTTCTGGAAACGCAGCCGAGCGTCTTGCCGCCTTACCTGTGGCTGAATTCATTACCACCGATACTGTTCCCATTCCACCGGAGAAGATGGCGTTTTTTGGTGGAAGACTGACCCAGCTTTCTGTTGCGCCTCTGCTCGGAGAGGTTATTCAACGCGCGAATGAAGGTCGCAGCGTAGGCGAGCTGTTTAACGAATAGCGGGTTGAAATTTGGCGGCTGATGCCTGAACTACCTGAAGTTGAAACGATTGCCCGGTCTCTGAATCATGCAGCAGACCGGGTATTTAATCATCCTGGTTCACAGAATTACCGTTCAGGAGTGATCGGGAGTACCATCTGTAGCTGCGATATCCAATGGGAACGAACGATTGCGAAGCCAGATGCGAAATCCTTTTGCGCCCAGGTAGCAGGCCAAAGCATTCATGAAGTGGTCAGACGCGGGAAGTTCATTCAATTCAAACTTAATGATGGTTTTATGATCTGCCACTTGCGCATGAGTGGAGATATTCGGGTGGAACCGGATCGGCCAGATTCGATCCAGAAACATGATCGAATCGTGCTGCATTTTAAGGATGGATCGAGGTTGGTGTTCAATGACCCGCGAAAATTCGGTCGTTTTTGGCTGGTGGATGATCCGCAGACTGTCTTTGATGCTCTTGGGCCAGAACCATTTTCCAGTGAATTAACTCCGCCGCGTTTGTTGGAAATGCTGCACAGGCGAAAACGCTCCATAAAGACCTTATTAATGGACCAAACTTTTCTGGCGGGATTGGGAAATATTTATACAGATGAGGCACTGCATCTTGCCCGGATTCATCCCTTACAGCGTTCTGATACATTAAGTATGGAAGATGCGGATCAGTTGCTGAAATCCATCCGCGAGGTATTGAGGGATGGAATTCGACGTAACGGAGCCAGTATTGACTGGGTGTATCGAGGCGGGGATTTTCAAAACCATTTTAAGGTTTATCAGCGTACAGGCAAACCCTGTTTGACTTGCGGGTTTCCGATTGAGCGCATCGTTCATGGTCAGCGGGGCACACATTTCTGCCCGAATTGCCAGAAAAAGCTGTAGTCTTCGAAATCGACTAGTGGTTGATTTTCAATTGATTTAATTGGATAATAATAAAATAATGAAGTAGTAATAAATGAAATAATCATGTTGGAAGAGGCGTCACATGGGAACAATTGAAATCACTCCTTTGTACCTCGTACTGGCTGGAGTTATCGGATTGTTGATCGGATTGCTTATTGCCAACATTTTTTCTGGCAGAGAGTCTCGTTCTCAGAAAGTTGATCAACTCCCAAAGGATTTACAAAAGGAAGGCTTTGTTGAAGCGGTGAGTCTATGGTACAGCCCGGCGGGTAAAAGGATTGTGACCCAGATGGACGGGGCTTTCTATCACACCACGGATACACTGACCACTGACCAAAAGACCAGAGTGCTAAAAATCCTTTCCCTTTGGCAGGAATGGACGCAGCAGGGTCAGCGATCTCAAACAGCCGCCCAAGGGCCAACGCAGCCAGTGGTTGAAGCAGCACCTTTTACTTACATCCCACCGCAAGCCGTTCAGTCTGAAGAGCAGCAAACTGCGTCGGTTCAGCCGTTTAAAACCCAACCGGACGAACCCGAACTGATATCAGAGTTGCAAAATTCTTTCGATATCGAGGAAGAACCTGCCCCTGAACCGGTAAAGAAAGTGCTTTCCATAACCGAACAGATCAGCGAAATACTGGAGGAAATGCTGGAGGGAACTCCGCTGAAGGAGAAGGGTATTCGGTTAATCGAAAACCCACAATCTGGCGTGGATGTATGGATCGGCCTGGACAAGTATAGCGGTATCGATGCAGTTCCTGATCCGGCGGTGAAAGAGATGATTCGCAGGGCAGTGATCCGCTGGGAAGAGCGCAACGATACTTTGCGGCGCCTTCAGGAGTGAGGTAGGTCAGCAACAACAAAATGAAAGCCGCCTGAAAAGGCGGCTTTTTTTATAGATATTCTCTTAACTGTCTGGAGCGCCGCGGGTGGCGCAGGCGGCGCAGAGCTTTACTTTCGATCTGGCGAATTCGTTCGCGGGTAAGACCGAACTTTTCACCAACTTCCTCGAGAGTGTAATTGTGGCCATTTTCAAGGCCAAAACGTAACCGAAGAATGCGCGCTTCACGGGGTGGCAGCGTATCAAGGACTTCTTCAATTTTTTCACGTAAGAGCTTGGTATACGCGCTCTGGATTGGTGTGGGAGTAAGTTGATCTTCTACAAATTGTCCCAGTTCAGAGTCTTCTTCATCATCATTGATCGGGCTCTCCAAAGAGAGAGGAAGCAGGCTCACACGCTGCATCCACTCCACTTTGGATTTCGTGGTGTCCATCCTTTCGGCAATTTCATCATTGTTAGGAAGCCTGCCCAATTGCTGTTCCATTTCATGGGTTAACTTGTATAACTGACGAATACGATCAACCATGTGCACAGGAACACGAATCGTTCTGCCTTGATCAGCGATCGAGCGTGTGATCGTCTGGCGAATCCACCAGGTAGCATACGTGGAAAACCGAAAACCGCGATGGTAATCGAATTTTTCAACAGCTTTCATTAAACCAAGATTGCCTTCCTGGATGAGATCGAGAAACGGAACACCGCGGCCAATATATTTCTTTGCGACGCTTACGACGAGGCGGGTATTGGCTTTGATCAAATGTTCTCGTGCCTGAATTCCATCTTCGACCGCTGCCTGCAATTCCAATTTCTTTTCGGGCGGGCAGCTTCCGTTATAACGGTCTAATTCGCACTTGCATGAGCGTCCATACTCGATGCGGCGCGCGATTTCCATCTCTTCATCCATTTTCAACAAAGGCACACGAGACATTTCTTTGAGGTACAAACCAATGGTGTCATCTGAAGAAATGTTCTCAAGATTGGAATAACAATCCATATCTGTGATCGGATCCTGTTCCACCAGTTCAGCATCCGATTCACTGTCTAATATTTCCACCCCCTGGCGGCGCAAAGCAACCAGTACGGATTCTATCCTTTCGGCGTCTTTCGACACATCCGGATAGAATTCCATCAGGTCCTCTGTGGTCAGGTATCCTTGAACATCTGCTTTCTCAAGCAACATATTCAAGATCTCTGTACTCCTGGTTCTCCTGCCTGGATTAGCCACGTAAAGGTCTCCTTATCGAACCTTTATTATCTGCCACAATCAAGGCTTCGGTTGCGGCGAGTTAATCAATCTTTATTCGCGCCTGGTGTTCACAAGTGCCGGTGTTCAAATTTTCACCACAGACGGTGCATAATCCTTTACAATCTGGTTTGCACAAAGGCTTGATCGGACTGGCAAGTAAGAAGTATTCGCGAACGACCGGGCTCATATCGATATTTCCATCTTCCGGAACATATAGACCCGATTCGGTGAAATTAATAGACTTGTAGGAATAGACTTCGTCAAATTTGATCTCCAGGTACTGGTCGAATGGATCAAGGCAACGCACACACTCTGAAGGCGCAGTTGCTTTGAATTGACCCTCGAACAACAATCCCTGGGGGGTGCGCGAAATATGAACCTGTCCTGTAAAATCTTTTAGATCAAGATCAGGGGAAAGCTGGAGTTCTGGAAAGTCAAAGTGGATATCTCGATAACTCCCGATCGGCAGGTTGTGAAAGAATCCAACATTGATCTTTAAAGGAAAGCGTTGATTGGCCACGGTTCAAAAAGGTATTCGGGATATAATCTTAACAACAAAAATTATAGCATAGTGACTATTTGAAGTCAATTTATTATGAATAATATTATAAAAATTAACAATAAAAAACTTCCAAAATTACTCCTTGCAACGACAAACGCCGGCAAACAACGCGAATTACGTTCTCTTTTAAAAGAATGTCCGTTCCATTTGGTGGTTCCATCCGATCTCGGAATAACGATCGAAGTACCAGAAACAGGTTCTTCATACGATGAGAACGCAGCCATCAAGGCGCAGGCTTTTCTTGAAGCCAGCGGAATAGCGGTGATTTCTGATGATACCGGCCTCGAGGTGGATGCTCTAAATGGTGCGCCAGGATTGCACTCTGCCAGGTATTCAAGCCTGCCAGGTGCAACGGATTCCGACCGGCGTGCTAAATTGCTGGGTGCGCTTGCTGGATTACCTCAACCCTGGACGGCACGCTTTCGCTGTACCGTTGCGGTGGCAGCTCCAGGGCAAGAAATTCAACTTTTCAGAGGCGCGGTTGAAGGTGAGATTATTGATCGAGAAAGCGGAGATCATGGTTTTGGCTACGATCGGTTGTTTTGGATCCCAGAAGCCGGCAAAACGCTGGCCGATCTGACGCTTGAAGAAAAAAACACCTTTAGCCATCGCGCAGTGGCTGTTAAAAACGCCATCCCATATCTATTAAAAATATTAAGCAAATAGTTTCAAAACCGGGGAATGAAGTTAATTGAAACCACCCGTATATTTTCGGGCTCCCAGAAGACTTTTGAAACGCTGGCTGTATCCACTGTAATTTCTGCAAAATTTTCGAGGCTTCTTTGAAGTGCAAACGCCAGCGCGAGCCGAATGGCTTCGCAGTGCGAAACGCACACGATCTCTTCAGAAAACGCGTGGATCTGTGACAACCAGTTTAGTCCTGCTACAACCCGCATTTGGGCAGCGACCACTGATTCACCCTCTGGAAAGACGGCCCTGGAGGGGGTGCGTTGAAAAATTTGCCAGGCGGGTTCATCTGCCAACTCTTCTCCCATTCCCTGCAGTCTGCCGAAATTGATTTCTTTTAAGAAATCCACTTGACGAATATCGAGGTTCAACTTCTCTGCAATTGGCGCAGCGGTCTCCATGGCCCGTTCCAGCGGGCTGGCATACACGGCAGTGATTGGTGAGTATTCAAGGTAGCACGCGACCCTGTCAGCCTGTTCTTTTCCTTCATCTGTCAGATGGACACCGGCAAGGTAACCTGCGATGCGGGTTCCGGTGAAGCTGGTTTTTCCATGCCTGACGAGGTGGATGATGGTCATTTATTCGTCTTTTTCCGTTCTAGATATTCCCAGCGCTTTTTCCTGTGCGGCACGCCATTTTTTTAGACGCTCAGCGGCCTGTTGTTCGTACCCCTGGTCTGAGGGCTGATAGAAATACTTGCCCAGTAATGAGGTTGGCAGGTACTGTTGCGGGGTAAAATGCCCTGGAAAGAGGTGTGGGTACTGATATCCCTGGCCGTGGCCAAATCCTCTTGAATCGCGGTTGCCATCCATGAGATGGATTGGAACTGATCCTGCGCCATTCTTCTCAATTTCTTCACGGACACTGAAGTACGCTCCCGTTGAATTGGATTTGGGAGCAGTTGCAAGGTAGAGGGTAGCCTCAACGATGGGATAGATGCCCTCAGGCATGCCAATGTATTCGAAAGCGTAAGCAGCCGAAGCGGCTACCTGAATACCCTGTGGATCAGCCAGACCAATGTCCTCTCCAGCCAGTACGATCAAACGGCGCAAGATAAACCGTGGATCTTCGCCGGCGAGGATCATTTTTGCCAGCCAGTATAACGCTGCATCAGGATCAGAGCCCCTGACGGATTTAATAAAAGCAGAGATGGTGTCGTAATGTTCATCACCCATGCGGTCGTAGAGCAGCGCACGTTTCTGAATGGATTCCTGCGCAACATCAAGGGTAATGTGGATACAGCCGTCACTGTCAGGCAGGGTAGTCTCCACTGCCAGTTCGATGGCGTTCAGCAGGTTGCGCGCGTCACCTCCAGCCAGATGCGTCAAGTGCTCTCTGGCCTTGTCGTCTACGATGATGTTACGATTCCCATACCCGTTTTCTTTGTCTGTAAGAGCGCGCTCAAAGATAATCTCAAGTTGCTGCTGGTTGAGGGGTTCCAGTTGAAAGATACGTGAACGCGAAACGAGCGCAGGAATGACATCAAAATATGGATTTTCAGTGGTGGCTCCGATCAGGGTGATCATGCCGCTTTCGACATGCGGCAATAGTGCGTCTTGCTGTGCCTTATTCCAGCGGTGCACCTCATCGACAAAGAGGATGGTGCGCTTCTGGTAAAGTCTGCGGCGATCGGTGGCTTCAGCGATCACACGGCGCAGATCCGCCACTCCAGCCAGTACCGCTGAAATATTCTCAAAGTGAGCCCGGGTATGTAAGGCGATCAGGCGGGCCAGCGTGGTTTTACCCGTACCCGGCGGACCGGTGAAAATGATAGAAGAAAAAAGGCGGTCAGCGACGATGGCACGGCGCAGGAGCCTTCCTTCTCCAATAATATGATCCTGGCCAACGAATTCATCCAGCGTGCGCGGCCGCAAACGCGCTGCCAGGGGAGCTTCATTTTTCATCCGTTCTTGCATGGCGTGATCGAATAGGTCCATGAGATGATTGTAGCATAAAAGTAAACTATTAGAACAAATATCCGATATAATTGATTGTGTAAACTCCTATACTGGAGGAGTGAGACCATCATGACGTTTTCAGCAGATTTCGTACCCTTCTTGATCAAAGCCAAAAAAGCCACCTATGCGTCAGGACTGCCTTATCCGCAGACCTCAAGGCCGGGTTCCAGGGATATGCAGTACGTAGAGGAACCATACCTTTACATTGATACATACCTGGGACAGTCTGATTTCATCGGTGAAGAGGCGGTTTGGAAGGATGGTCAGATCATCTGGGGCATGAACTATTTTGGGAAAATGCTTGTTGATCAGATACCGGAGGGATTTGGAAAATTCCTTCAAAAGGCCCTGACGCAGATTCCTGTGGATGCTCCTTACCGCGGTCCGCATCATTTCATACAAGATGAATATGGATACTTGTGTTCATGGAGCGGAACATTGGATTGTTTCCACGGGGAAGAGAAAATCTCTTTGAAAGGCAAAACTGTGTACCTGCTGATGTTCCATGGCGGCTGTGTGCAATATTGATTCAAATTTTAATCAGGGAGAAATAATGAAAATACAAGTGTATCAGGTCGATGCTTTTACGGATAATCCGTTTCAAGGAAATCCGGCTGCTGTGGTCATTCTCGATCAACCACAAACGATTCGATGGATGCAGCTTGTGGCACGCGAAATGAACCTCTCGGAGACGGCATTCGTTTGCCGAGAAGCGAGAGGATATCATTTGCAGTGGTTCACTCCAGAAGCGGAGGTTGAGCTGTGCGGACATGCCACACTGTCTGCTGCACATGTTTTATGGGAATCGGGGAGGGAATCCCTGGAAAATCCAATATTTTTTTCCACCCTCTCGGGATTATTGGGTGCCAGGCGCAGGCAGGACGGCGTCATTGAGCTTGATTTTCCTGCTGCGGGGTGTGTATCTGGAAATTTACCAGAAGAAGTGATTACCGCAGTAGGCGCGGCACCTCGTTCTGTTTGTATCAGCGGCGATAAATGGCTGTTGGAATATCCAAGCGAAGATGCAATCCTCAATCTGCGACCCGACTTTTTGGAATTAAAAAAAATTTCCGGGCGAGGATTGATCGTTACAAGCAGCAGTAAAAAACCTGAGTTTGATTTTGTTTCTCGTTATTTCGCGCCCTGGATTGGAGTTAACGAAGATCCTGTGACCGGGTCTGCGCACTGTATATTGGGACCGTACTGGGGGCAAAAGCTGGGTAAGACAAGTCTTAAAGCCCGCCAGGTCTCATCCCGCGGCGGCGAACTGCAGGTAGAGTTGAACGGGGAGCGGGTATTGATTGGTGGAAAAGCTGTAACGGTCCTGCAGGGTGAATTGAACTGTTAGGTACTGCAAGAAAGTTTGAGTGCAACATTACTCGTCGTGGATGTTCTTGGTGGGATGCCAAAGGAGCTTTATTATGGAAGACACAATAGCCAATATTCTGGCGGGCTCTCTGGAACCTTCGGTGCGTTACCTGTATCAGCGGGACGTGCTGGGGATCGATTCTCAGAAACCGGAGATGAAGGCTCTTCAGGGTGAAATCAAAGAGTGTGAAAAGGCGCGAAAGCTCCTGGCTGAATACAACGAGGGGCTTATAAGAAAACCGCCACGCCATGCTTACTCCAAATGGCGCGGTTCCTTCTGGATCTTGCTGCAACTGACCGAAATGGGGTATCCGCCAGGAGATGAAAGGTTGGTTCCGCTGCGCGACCAGGTTCTGGATTGGCTGCTTGACGGCGAGCGTTTGAAAAAAGTACCGCTGATCAACGGCCGTTACCGCCGCTGTGCCTGCCAGGAGGGGACAGCAGTGCTCACGATGATCAAGTTGGGACTCATCGACCAGCGTATCGAGCAGCTTGTGGATTTGCTGCTCAAATGGCAGTGGCCGGATGGAGGATGGAATTGCGATAAAAAACCGTTGGCTTCGCACGCTTCATTCCATGAAACGTGGCTTCCATTGCGTGCCATGTATGCCTATTCCCAGTTTTCTGGAGATACGCGCGCAAGGGAATGTGCGGAACGCGCAGCTGAAGTGTTTCTTTCACGACGATTATTTAAAAGGATAAGTACCGGGGAAATCATATCAAGTCATTTCACCCAACTGGCTTTCCCAGCATACTGGCATTACGATATTCTTGTGGGAATACTGACAATGAATGAAGTTGGCCGCCTTGACGATCCCCGGTGTCGCGAGGCTTTAGATTGGCTGGAGTCAAAACAGCTGCCGCATGGTGGATTTACAGCAGATATCAAGTACTACCGGGTAACCGAAGCAGAAACCAGCGGTGCGTCGCCCGTTGCTTGGGGACCGGTGAGTAAAACCAGGATGAACGAATTTGTGAGCATCAAAGCGCTGGGTTTACTGAAACAGGCTGGCAGACTCTGATTTTCTGAGTATGGCGAGATGAAAATTCCATCCACTGTCCGTTATTTCAACAAGAAATATACCAATCGGTTGATGAAAAAGATTGCGGGTAAACGCTGCAGCCCAATCGCTTTGATCAGGCATACAGGAAGAAAAAGCGGCAGGCAATACGAAACACCAGTTATTGCGGCAAGAAATATGGATCATTTCATCTTTGCATTGACATACGGGAAGGAGGTGGATTGGTACCGCAACATCCTGACCCATACCAGTGCAGAATTGCTGTGGAAAGGGTATTGGTTTCGTTTGACAGCCCCGAAGTCTCTGGATGCTGCTGCAGGTAAAAACTCCTTTCCTTTGTTAGCGAAAACGTTTCTGACATTGCTTGGCATCTCGGAATTTTTTCAGATGGAGATCGAGAAATCAGAATACTGATACCGGTAAAAGGTTAAATTTGCTGGATTAATAGAACAGATGCTCCTTGACGGCTAGAGTGGATTTTGATATAAATAGCGAGTTCGCCGGCAGGCGATTTTTTAAAAACCTTGCCTTAGTTCTGGGGCTTTGGTATAATCTAGCACGCTTTATTGAATCTTAACAATTTTCCGCCGACATAGCTCAATCGGCAGAGCAGCCGCCTTGTAAGCGGCAGGTTATGGGTTCGATTCCCATTGTCGGCTCAGTTACAGGTTGGCGAGTGAGTTTCATCCGCGTTGATGGCCTCACTTGCAAGCCGGTAACGGCTCTTTCACGGACGGTTACCCAAGTGGCCAACGGGGACTGACTGTAAATCAGTTGGCGACACGCCTTCGGAGGCTCGAATCCTTCACCGTCCACTCGAAAGGGGCAGAGGTTCTACCAATCTAGCCCCTTCATCGGCAAGCCCTCATAGCTCAGTTGGTAGAGCGCGCCCTTGGTAAGGGCGAGGTCATGGGTTCAATTCCCATTGAGGGCTCTACATGTCCGATGTTTAAAAATGAAATGGAAACAAGAGGAGAGGATCATGGCCAAGCAGAAATTTGACAGAACGAAACCGCATTTGAATGTGGGAACGATGGGTCACATTGACCACGGTAAAACGACATTAACTGCAGCGATCACGAAATACTGCGGATTTTTTGGGAAAGCGGAATACCGTGCGTATGATTCAATTGATAACGCGCCGGCAGAGAAAGCGCGCGGAATCACGATCAACATTGCGCACGTTGAATACGAGACGGAGAAACGGCACTACGCGCACGTGGACATGCCGGGACACCGCGACTATATTAAGAACATGATCACGGGAGCCGCCCAGGTTGATGGTGCGATCCTGGTGGTGGCAGCTCCGGATGGGGCAATGCCGCAGACCAAGGAACACGTACTGCTGGCGCGCCAGGTGGAAGTGCCGAGCATCGTGGTTTTCTTGAACAAGACTGACCAGATGGGCGACCCCGAGTTATTGGAACTGGTTGAGATGGAACTGCGCGAAATGCTGACCGAGTACAAGTACCCGGGCGACACGACCCCGATCGTGCGCGGCAGCGCCAAGTTGGCGTTGGACAGCACCAGCACGGATCCGAACGCACCGGAATACGCCTGCATCAAAGAACTGCTGCGGGTTGTGGATGAATACATACCGGAACCAGTGCGAGCGACAGACAAACCGTTCATGATGCCGATCGAAGACGTGTTCTCGATCAAGGGCCGCGGTACCGTGGTGACCGGACGTATCGATCGTGGTGTGATCCACACGAGTGACCCGGTAGAGATCATCGGCTTGCAGGAAAA
>DAOUGR010000049.1:0-105882 GCA_034429135.1 Anaerolineaceae bacterium
CTGAAAAACTTTGGATTCATTCTGAACGAGAAGATTAGTATCCGAAAATTAGAAAGACTCTTCAGCGCACAATATGAACGCCAGCGCATGTTCACATCCTGCGGATGGTTCTTTGACAGCATGGATCGCATTGAACCTCAAAATAATATAAGCTACGCAGCGTGTGCAGTTTGGTTGATGGAACAGGCATGCACCTTTAATATTCCGTACGCTTTTTATTCTTTGTTGAGTAAAGCAACGAATGAAAACACAGGGCTTACAGCCAAAGACCAGTTTCTCTCGGCTTATGCAAGGTGCACGATCAACGAACCTGCTGGATAATCAAACCTTAACATTTCCTGATAATGTGATTAATTTCTCGACCTGGTACGAGGATTCCTTTACGATCTCTTCAAGTGCGGTAATAAAATCGAAAAGATGTAGGGCGGTTTCAAACAGATCAGTCGCACCTGCTTCTTCTTTGGATGCGAGCTGAATCATTGGCAGAATTGAAACCCACCAGGTAAAGTCAGTAAAGGCTTCTCGATTAAACCATAGAATCTCATTGTAACGATTTATTTTTAAAAAGTATTGAATCTCTGGTTCTGAAAACCATTTTTGCAGCGTTGCTTGAAATGATCCTGGTTTAAAATTTTTGTACCAGTTTTGCTGGGCAATCCCAATATCTAATGCCAGTAACAAATCTTGAATTTCCGCTTCCTTGCAACCGGATTGACGCAGTGCGTCTTCAAGATATCTTTTAAGCCGCCACTCCTTGAGCAAAGAAATTGTCAGATCCGTATGATTCTCTTCGCCAGTTAAATTGCCGATTTTGTGAGCAACTGCCCATGTCATCAGGGTCATCCAGTGGGATTCAGAAGAAAGAAAGCGATCTGACAGGAAAGCGGCAAACTTATTCATTTTTTTGCTGGAAAGAACTTGAAGTTGTTTCAGGATACCCGGGAAGCCAAGGATAGAAAATATCAGATTGGTAATCTCTTGTTGTACACTGCTTTGGGCTTTCTTGTCAGGAACCTGTAAAGTGATTCCATTTAGAAAGGCTGCCACCTTGGAAGTTATTTCATCACTATCAATTGAATCAATTCTTATCTCTTTAGAATATTTGGTTCTCAGGTAATGCAAATAACCATAATTGATGAATTGTCTGAAGGGCTCAACAATGGGATTCAGAAATAACTCTTTTAATGATTGTTCAATATCCGGAACACCCTGTTCTCCGATTACAGAGTATAAATCTGAATAATTGTGCAATGCATCAGGTATAACAACCTGAAAATCCAGAAAGACATGGTGTTCATATCCTCGTAATTTGAAATGGAATCCGCGATCCAGTATTTCGCTCAGAGGCCGCAAATAGTAACACCCGGTGACCTGGTCTCGGAAGGTGATAAATGCGTTCCGATTCTTAGGCAGCCGCAGAGCGGCATCCACAGCCAACTGGTTTTGCGTTTTTTCGGATTTTGTTTCTTGTTTTCTGGGGACTGAGTATTGGATCCATCCTTCTGTTTCATTCAGGTTGTTGTTATAAACGACCAGTGCAGATTTACCTTTGTTGTAATTGGTGTAAGCGTAGATATTTTCGTTCACATTTCCATCTAAAGTATAGAAGTCGAAAAGGTTGAAATTATCTACTTCAGCAAAAAGCTCTCGCTGGTGAAGAAGCGGGAATATCTCTCGTTCATGGCGGGCGATTAATTCTGGATCGGCACTTTCGTTCCAATAGGCTCTGTGGAACTCCATGCCATACTTTTCCGAAAAACCTTCAATCTGGCCATGTCCCAGCATCGGAAGTCCAGGCATGGTAACCATCAACACACAGGTGCCGAAATATTTATCACCTTTACCAAATTGTTCTACTGCTGTGCGCTCATCCGGATTGTTCATGAAATTTACATATCGTTTCAAGATTTCCGGTTCAAATTCCATTGTATTCTTGATCAGTTTTCGGTAGCCGGCGTTATCTTCATTACGCAGCATATTCATGAAAGCGCTGTTGTAGACTCGGTGCATGCCCAAGGAACGCACAAAGTAACCCTCCATTAACCAGAAGGCTTCAGCGAGCAATAGGGTACCTGGCGCTTCAGCAGCGACACGGTCTACGACCTCGCGCCAAAACTCCACTGGCATCACACGGTCAAATTCCTCTTGCGTAAGGCCGTATTCTGACCGAGAAGGGATCGCTCCACCAGTGCCAGGCTGAGGAAACCATAACCTCTGATAATGTTTTTTTGCCAGGGTCATTGCTGCATCGAATCGGATAATGGGAAACTTACGGGCTACCTCTAAAATGGTTTGAATCACTGACTCGCGCACTTCAGGATTCAGATAATTCAATTGGGCTGTGTCGTTCCAGGGCATGGCTGTACCATCATTCCCATGGTAGATATATTTCACCATTCCGCTGTGATTATCCCGCCTGCGGAAAACAACCGCTGCATCACTGCGGTCGTAATAATGGTCTTCAATTTGAATGGTGACAGACGGGTCTGATGATAAGTCCTGCCCGTTAAATGTATAAGATGGAAAAGGACAGTGTTCGAGAGAAAGGAAACGATTTGGATGGTGTATCACCCATTCTGAATCAATACCCATATGATTGGGCACCATGTCACTTGCCAGGCGGATTCCAAGCCGGGCAGCCGCATCTCGTAAAACTTGGTATGCAGATTCTCCACCCAGATCGGATGCAATTTGATAGGAGTAAAGTGAGTATGCTGATGAAATTGCATCAGGGTTACCGCAGAGCCTTTTGATCTGTGCTGAAGCCGGACTACGCTCCCAGAGGCCTATGAGCCATAAACCGGTGATTCCCCAGCGTTTTAACGTTTCAAGTTCTGCATCAGGTATTTGATCTAAACGGGTGATGGACTTTTGGTATTTCTGACTAAGCTGGTCAAGCCAGACATAGGTGTTCTTGGCTATCAGAACCAAACGCGGCATCCATTCATGATCTTTACTGAAGGCTTCAGGTTCGCCCTCCTTACCACCTGCTCCCTGCCATTCTTTTTGATCGTACACTGGAATCGACACAGGGCCTGGACCGGTAAATGACAACTTATTTTCTTCATTCAACAAATCCAGGCTGGAAAGTAGCCTGTAGATATACTCTCCGAGAAGAGAGGACCAGTGTACACGGATGTATTCAAGCTGACCGGTGATGGAGTGAGGGACTTCAATCGATGGGGTCTGTAACATTTGCAAAAGGGATTTGTTATCAGGGCCAAATGGTGGCTGGTTTGCAAAGAAGGTTTGGAGAGATTGAATCACCGGAGAAAATCGCGGATCATGCGTCAAATTTTCTTCAACAAAAAGCTCTGAATATGAAATGAGCGCTGGATTTTCAAGGGAGAGCCATAGCATTAATAATTCTTCAATAACAAGTTGACGGTTAGGGATTCCACCTGTAGATTCACTTAAGTATCGTGAAGGATCAAGTTTTCTAGAAAAGACAGGCGTGGGGGGATAGAAAAAAATGAATTTTTCAAGAAAAATGTTGAGTTCTCGCTCACCAATCATTTGTTCCAGGTAATTCACAGCATCTGATAAAACCGCAGGAGATTTTTGTTGTCGAAATAAAGAAAATATGTGATGAAAGATCTCGTCGATAAGCCCTATCGCGTTGATCTGACCGGCTTTAATGGCCTGTTCTGGGAACGCAAGTAAGTCGAGTTGGGAATTTATTTGATGAGCAAAGGTACGAGCGGCGTGAAAAATCGCAATAATCGTATTGCCATCATACGAAAACAAGCTATCATCGAGGTGATATTTTTCGCGCGCTCTTCTGGAAATATGAAATTCCATCATCCGGCACCAGCCCTGGTTGGAAGAATCAATACAAATTAATTATATACAATGGATGCTAAAGATCATGTTCAGGTAAATATTACCAGTTTATCCTTCGAACAGTGAGGGGAAACAATAGTAATCACCGGTGAGGTCATCGGTGTGGATCGCAATAAATAATTCACCTTTACTAACCAGCCTTCGTATCGAACGTTCTATTTGAGAGGATGGCCATTTGAAAAACGAGACAACATCTTTTAGTCTGCTAGCGCCGAGTGACTTGAAGTAATAAAGAAGCAACTGATCCATGGCAGATGTTTCAGATATCAAACGGGCTTTTTCTTGAAGATCGGGGTAATAGCGGTGGGTGAGGTCATATACAAATGCGTATCCCCATGCACCAGCTTCGCTTACTGCAACCGGAAGTACCTTCAATTGTTCCTGCAAAATATTCAATGCGCGGTTGAACGGAGATTGGGAGGCCGACCCCATGAGATGAGCTTCCTTGCGTAGTGAGATGGTGTCGAGTGGGCCATTTTTAAGCAAGGCTTCAAAAATCAACTTGGCTTCAAGTGGAAGTAAACCTTGGTCGTACTGATCCTGGAAATCTGCTGCTGGTTCACCATAGTTTGGTGATAGGGCGTAGAAAAAGGGAATGGCTTCGAGAGAGACAATTGTGTTCTTTTTTTTCAGGAGACGGCCATAATACCAGACGCGTTTGTCGAGAAGCGAATCTTTCCAGTTCCAAGAGATGTGACCTGGATCGTCATGATTATCTGCAACCGGTCGTTCACCGGCTACAGCATGCCAGAGGCTTGGGTAAGTGGTTCCTTTGACTGGCCAAAAAAAGATGAAACCGCGTTCGTTTACGAAATCGATTGCCTGATCAGGAGTACGAAGCGGTTCAGTCGTTCTAAATGTACGCTTTTGATATTCTTTAATGATTTCATTCGATAAATGTGCCATAATTGACCCAATCCCGAATAATCATATCAGGAATCAGGTAATTTGGCATCAAATCTCGAAATTTGCTTCGGGTTGGGTCAAATGAGTTGGAAAATATGGGTGATGATGTTTGACCCACTTCCACCAATATTTTGCGACATACCAAAGCGTGCGTTTTCAACCTGAGTACCAAAAGCTTCACCCCTCAGCTGCTGAACCACTTCGACAATTTGGTACATTCCTGTGGCTCCTACCGGATGTCCGCGAGCCTTCAAGCCACCTCGCGTGGCAATAGGAATCCGACCCGTGGGAAGTATCTCGTTGTCAAGTGCCAGGCGGGGTCCTTGCCCCCGTTCTGCAAAACCATTGGCTTCGAGCGAAAGTGCTGCCATGATAGAAAATGCATCGTGAAGTTCAAATAGATTGATATCTGATGGTTTTAAACCGGCCTGACCATAAGCTTTCTTACCTGAGTTGTAAGCCGCGCGTAAAAACAGGGGGTCCTTGCGGTGGTGAATAGCGATGGTGTCAGTTGCAGCAGCAGATGCGGCAACCTTAACAATTTTGTGGTGAGCGGGGTTGCGGAAAGATTCAACTGGCACCAGAACTGCAGCCGCAGCACCATCGCCAACCGGCGAAGCGTCCATGAGATTGATCGGATCATTAATCATTGGCGCTTTTAAGTAACTTTCGATGGTAGTGGGTTCATGAAAACGGGCGAATGGATTATGAATCGCATTGGTGTGTGCATTAACTGCAAAAGGTGCGAAATGCTCCTTTTCCCATCCGTATTCATGCATGTAGCGCTTCATGATTAAAGCGTTTAGCGCGACAAAAGAAAGCCCTTGTCCGGCTTCCCAATCAGCATCTGCTGCAGTTGCCAGAGCGGCAGTGACTTCCTGAAGCGGAGAATCCGTCATCTTCTCAACCCCAACGACGAGGGCGCTGTCCACCTCTCCAGAAGCGACCGCCATCACAGCTGTGCGGAAACTTGCAGCACCCGAACTGCAAGCAGCTTCAAGGCGGATTGCTTCAACTCCGCGTAGACCAATCCAATCTGCAATGTATGCTCCCAGATGTTGCTGCCGATTGGCTGATCCTGACATCATATTACCTACGTATAAAGCAGCTACTTTCTCTAAGCCAGAGTCCATCAAAGCAGAAAGGGCAGCGTCACCTGCGAGATCACGAAGGGATTTATCCCAATGTTCGTCAATTTTTGTTTGTCCTATTCCAATTACGGCAACTTCTCTCATATCCATCCTCGACAAGGGTCTTATGGTGATTATAGCCAGTTGTGCTATCAAAAACCATCAGGTTCAACAAATCCTCATCTATGGATGTGGCGTATAATCGGATTCATATCATTCACATGGAGTTTTATGGTTGAAATCATCACATAAGCTGGTTTACACTTTTATATTAATCCTTTTTTTGTTTTTAGCCGCCTGTGGCTCGAACACTCAGAGAGTTAATAATAGTAATTTGGTTTCAAATCAACCACTTTCTGCCACCCTGACTCCGTTTCAACCTCTCGAGGTATCACTCTTCATCGATCCTGGTGTACCGCAAGAGTGGCGTACTTTGATTGAGACAATTGAAAGTGTGAGCATCACTTCTGATTTAGACAAGGCCGCGTTGATTTTTGGTCCTCATCAAAAAGGTATAGATCAGGCTTCTCTATTCACAGCCAGGATCATTTACGCTGTGGCAGTTCCTTTTATGTCTGTGGATGATGACATTTCTATCGAAGAATTATTGTTATTATGGAAAGATTCAACAGGAGGAAGTGAGTATGCGACCCTAATTGTCACCGAAGACACATACCAGACATTTACAGCAATATGGGGGCAGGCTGGGGACCAGGTAACAATTACCAGCACAGAGGATCTGGTATCCACTCTTGAGGTTACTGAGAATGCGGTTGCAATTCTTCCTTTTGATCAGATTACACCACGCTGTAAGATTTTAAAAATTGCGGGGAAAAGCCCTTTAGATAAACCATTTGATGAAGCTAGTTATCCGTTAGTTGTTACGTATACTTTAACCCCAACCATTGACCCTTCTACATTGACCAATGCAGTTGCCGAGAGGTTCAATGAATTGATCCCCCTGACAAACAGGGATGAATCGAAAATGACAGTCATTGTCATGAGTGGAACCACGGCTATGGCAAGATGCACGGCATCCAAAATCCTGCTAAAGGGAACGGATTACCCTATTGAGATGGTGAAGCAGTGGTTTCAAACGGCTGACTTAAGACACGTAAGCAATGAGGTGGCCTTCTCTAAAGAATGTCCAAGATCTGATACTTGCAATGAAACACTGCAACTGTGCGCTCATCCTGAAGCGATCGAAGTCCTGGAAAAACTTGGGGTCAATGTAGTAGAACTCACGGGAAATCATGAAAATGACTATGGCACTGAAAGTTATTCTGAGACCTTAAAAATGTATGCAGACCGTGGCTGGTACGTTTTTGGAGGGGGAGTCAATCAGGAAGAAGCGAAAAAACCGATACTGATCGAGAACAACGGCAATAAAATCGCATTTATTGGATGCAACCCGGTGGGTTTTTCGCAGGCATGGGCGACTGAAGATGGTCCAGGAGCGGCGAGGTGTGATTATGATTATATGTATTCACAGATTGAGGAATTAAAGAAACAGGGTTACGTGGTAATCTCAACATTCCAGCATAATGAAGTGTATGTTTATATGTATTCAGAGACATACCGTGAAGATTTCTGGAATGCCGCAAAAGCTGGCGCTGACATTGTTCAGGGATCTCAGGCTCATTTTCCAATGGGATTTGAGTTTATCAATGACAGCCTCATTCATTACGGCCTTGGTAATTTTCTCTTTGACCAAATGGATATCCCCGTAGTGGGTACAAAACGAGAATTTATTGACCGTCATATCATTTATGATGGAAAATATATCAATACAGAAGTATTGACTGCACTGCTGACCGATTGGTCAAGGCCGGTACCGATGGATGAAAAAGAGCGTGCACAATTACTAACTGACATTTTTGAAGCAAGCAAAAAGAGGTTTCCATGAAAATACACGACGTGACACTGACCGTTCAAACCGGGATGACTGTTTGGCCGGGAGATATACCCGTTGAGTTATATCGAAAAGAAAAAATCGAAGAAGGGGGAATGGCCAACAATTCGAATATTAGTATGGGTGTACATACCGGTACCCATGTTGATTCACCATATCATTTTATTCCTGATGGGTTTAAAGTTGATCAGATCCCGCTGGATACACTCGTTGGCCTTGTTGATGTGTTCGAATTACCTGACAGGGTTAAGGTGATTGATGCAGCGATCATCAAATCGTTATCTTTCACACCCGAGGTAAAGCGAGTATTGTTCAAGACCCGAAATTCGAAAATCTGGTCGACATCTCCAGAATTTTTTCATGAAGATTTTGTTGGGATCAGCGCTGATGGTGCGAAGGAACTGGTCGAGCGCGATGTCAGGCTTGTGGGCATTGATTATCTGTCAGCAGCGCCATTCACTGAAAGCAAGCCTCCTCATGACATCCTCTTGGGTGCGGGGGTGGTTTTGATCGAAGGGCTTGACCTTTCAAAGATTATGCCAGGGAGATATACCCTGGCTTGCCTGCCATTGAAATTGAAGGATACAGATGGCGCTCCTGCACGAGTGATCCTGATGGAAGAGTAATCAACAGCGCTGCTGAATTATCAGCAGCGTTTTTATTCTTCACCATGATGGAATTATCGTATGCCAGGTTTCTATCCTCTTAAGGAGAGAATCAAAAGTAAATCAAGATGTGCAAATCATCTTCTTACTCATGATTACTTCCAAAAAAATTCTGACAAATGATGCACGAAGCAAAATTTTCATGGATTTCACTGCTGAGAATGAGTGGTGAAAAAAATAATGTTCATTGATTGAAAAAATGGATGCCAGGTTGACAAAAAGTTCGACTGCGAAAATTCTGAGAATATTCTAATCTTTCGATTTATTTTTTATGATAGGATAGACTAGTGAAGAGCAATCGAAAAATGGCAATCGAGGGCAAATGATCAATATATCTGAATCTAATGTCTTGCCGTACTCGTTGGAACATAACTTTTGGACATGGTCAGCGCAATCCAAAGTGAGCCCGATACCCATTAAATCGGCCAAAGGAGTCTATTTTTGGGATTTCAACGATAAACGGTATCTCGATCTCAATTCTATGGTGATGTGCGTCAATATTGGGCATGGCGACGAGCGAGTGATTAATGCGATTATCGATCAGGCGCGCGAACTTCCATTTGCCGGACCGCAATTTGCTACAAAACCGCGTGCAGCGCTTGGAAAGAAACTGGTTGAAATCGTGCCCAA
The DNA here is from genome assembly GCA_034429135.1 of Anaerolineaceae bacterium. Lineage (GTDB taxonomy): Bacteria > Chloroflexota > Anaerolineae > Anaerolineales > Anaerolineaceae > UBA6107. The sequence goes on from DAOUGR010000049.1 coordinate 9,087, forward strand.
AGGATTGACAAAGTTTTTGTATACATTAGGTGGAGCTGATGCCAATGAGAATGCTATCAAACTTGCCAGGGCATACACGGGTAAATTCAAAATTCTCACCCGTTATCGCTCATATCATGGTGCCAGTTATGGGGCGATCGCTCTAACTGGCGATCCGCGCCGTGTGGCGTGGGAGCCTGAAGTGATGCCCGGCGTGGTGCATTTTCTAGATCCGTATCAATATCGGTCAACATTCCATCGTTCGAGGACCGAAATCAGTGCAGAGGAATTTGCCGCAGATTACCTTAATCACCTTGAAGAGATTATTCAATATGAAGGTGCAGAGACTATTGCTGCTGTAATGATTGAATCAGTTACAGGAACAAATGGCATCATCATTCCTCCAGATGGGTATATGCAAGGATTGCGCGAGATCTGTGATCGTAACAAGATTCTACTGATCGCCGATGAGGTGATGAGTGGATTTGGCCGAACCGGAGAATGGTTTGCGGTGAATCACTGGAATGTTGTGCCCGATATTATGACAATGGCCAAGGGATTGACATCTGGTTATGCCCCTCTGGGGGCTGTGGCCATGAAACCTGAGATTGCTGCCACATTTAACGATAAGGTATTCCAGGGTGGATTGACTTATAATGGTCATCCGATTTCATTGGCTGCGGCAATTGCCAATATTCAGGTTATGCAGGATGACCATTTGATCGAAAAAGCGAAGCAAACAGGGCTGGTCATGAAAGAAATGCTGGCAGAACTGGTTGAGAGACACCCATCGATTGGAGAAGTGCGCTCATTAGGCCTTTTTGGTGCTATCGAACTGGTCAAAGATAAGCGAACCAGAGAACCTGCGGCACCCTTTGGCGGGTCTAGCACCGAGATGAATGCGGTAAAGAAATTTCTTCTAGATAACGGAATTTTTCTTTATACACATTGGAATCTGATCCTGCTCATTCCACCACTGATTATCACTGAAGAACAACTTGCAGACGGGATCAGCATAATTGACAAAGCGATTACCATTACGGATAAAGCTACAAAGAGTTGAGGAGAAGAGTTTGGATATGAAAGAAGAAAGTCAAATTGAATCAGTCGTCATCCTTGGGGCAGGGCCGGCTGGGTTGTCTGCAGCTTTATACGCTGCCCGTGCAGAACTGAATCCTCTGGTATTAACTGGAATGACCCCAGGAGGTCAGGCCGCTCTGACTCACACAATTGAAAATTATCCAGGATATCCTGAAGGTGTAGGTGGGGCGGAACTGGGGGAGTTATTCCAGAAACAGGCTGAACGTTTTGGGGCGCGGACCGAATTTGATTCTGTCATGAAAGTGGACCTTTCTCAACGTCCATTTCGGATTAAAACTTATAACAAAGAATATCTGGCGAATTCGATCATTATTGCCACCGGTGCAAGTTCTCTCACGTTAAATGTCCCCGGAGAAAGAGAATTCACCGGACGGGGAGTGTCTTACTGTGCTACTTGCGATGGATGGTTTTTTAAGGGAAAAGAAGTCGTCGTAGTAGGCGGTGGAGATAGCGCGCTCGAAGAAGCCATTTTTCTCACCCGGTATGCCTCAAAGGTTACAATCATCCACAGGCGCGATCAGTTCCGTGGCGGAGCATTGTTACAAAGTAGAGTGCGAGAAAATTCGAAAATCAGTTTAAAAATGGACACAGTTGTAAAGGAAATCAGAGGAACGGAAAAAGTTGAATCGGTTTTATTGGAGAATGTGAAAACCAAAGAACAAGAAGAATTACATACTGATGGAGTATTCATTTTCGTAGGCCATTCTCCGAACACCAAATTATTCGAAGGCCAGTTGAAAATGGATGACCGTGGTTATATCGAAGTCGATATGCACATGAAAACTTCGGTGGAAGGTGTTTTTGCCTGCGGAGAAGCCGCAGATGCGGAATATAAGCAAGTCATTACCTCGGCAGGGATGGGAGCAGCTGCTGCCATCCAAGCCAGCCGTTATCTCGAAAATCTAAAGAAATAATCGATCCATTTTTTGAGTGCGTAAAAAAAACCACCCCTGATGTGAAACATCGGGGGTGGATTTTTGTATTTTGAATGACTATGGAGTCTGCGTTACTGAGCCAGTGGTACCTGACCAGGCGAAAACACGGAAGGAACTGACCGTGCCGTAGACAGTATATTCTGCCTGACCCTCTGAATTGGTACCTGTTTGTCGGACAGCAACAACATACCAGCGGAAGATATGGTAAGTATTGTCAAGTGGGCGTAGCGAAGTCGGAACGATAAACTTCGTTTCTTTGGTGTACTCAACCACTTTCTTTCCACCACCTGCAGTGACATCTTCAACAGTGACTGCATAGGCTTCGTTTTCTCGCAGAGTACCAACGGAAGACCATTGAAGCGCGATGGACTCGTTCACATTGGAAATCACAACACCGTCAGCTGGCAGCAGTAGACTGGGCGCGTTGTATGGAGGTGGGAGTGTTGCAGTGGGAGTCGGGCCCTGAGTCGGACGGCGCTCGCACAAAGGTAGATTTAAGACCAATCCTTCGTATATTATGTCAGAGGTTAACCCGTTGAAGTTCTTGATTGATTCGACGCTGATGTTGTAGTTGGCAGAAATTGAACTAAGGGTATCATTTGCCTGAACGGTGTAAGGAACGGTTCCGCATGCCTGTTCGGTAGCCTCGGCCGCGCTTAAGGTTGCCGTGGGCTGGGCAGTGGCTGTGGGAGTGGGGCGAGGGATGAGCAGAGTTTGGCCAACACTAAGCGTGCCACAATCGGGTGGCAGATTATTCAATGTAACGATGCTGTTAATAGAAACTCCGTACGCCAGGGCGATTGAACTGCAAAAGTCGCCTTCCTTGACAACATATTGAAGAGGAGGTTCCATAGTTGCAGTTGGTCCTTGGGTAGGTTCCAGCGTGGGTGAGGGGGTTAAGGTAAGGGTTGGTGTTGTGGTAATCGTTGGCGTTGCAGTTGGTTGTGTGACGCGCCCGGTAGACTGAAGGATGACAAAGATCAGAGCGGCGCCTAAACCCAAGATTACAACAATCAAACCTATCGCAGCAGGGATGCTTACTTTTAATTCCGGAAGCTTAGGGCTTTGAACGGGGCTCTCCGATGTCTTTTTTGTAGAAGTCGCAAATGAACGTCCACAGACCAAACAACGGGTTGCGTTTTCGCTCAGTCTTGTTCCACAAGTAGGACAAGTTTTAGGTAATGAATTATTTGATTCAGGTGTCATTTTATTCTTCTTTTTTCAAGTGTACTGGATGGTGATTATAACATTTCACAGCCAGATACCCGAATTCCTTTGCATGTCAAGAGGATTGTGTTATTCTACCCAATAATGGAAAAAACCAGTCTATATTTTCATATACCATTCTGCCGTCGCAGATGCGGGTATTGTGATTTTAACACATTTGCAGGGATGAATTCTTACATCCCAGAATATGTGGAAGCCATCTGTCAAGAGATTACTGAGGTCATCGGAAAATCCCCGGAACCCATGTCCGTGGGTACGATATATTTTGGCGGCGGTACGCCTTCCTTACTCAACGTTGAGCAATTTGAAAAAATTTTCAAAACGCTTTCAGGAAAAGTATGGATTGATCAAGATGCTGAAATCACGCTTGAAGCCAATCCTGAAACTGTGACGAAAAAATATATTTCAGATTTGAGAGTGCTGGGATTCAATCGGATTAGTTTTGGAATGCAATCAGCTTCGCCAGATGATTTACGCGTGCTGGACCGGCAGCACAAATTTGAATCGGTGGTAAATGCTGTGATGTGGAGCAAACAAGCCGGGTTCCAGCATATTAACCTGGATCTGATTTTCGGAATTCCTATGCAGTCTAGAGAAAGTTGGAGGAAGAGTCTTGGGCTGGCGCTTGGGTTCGGAATTGACCATTTTTCAATCTATTCACTGATTGTTGAAGAGGGCACGCGTTTAAAATCCTGGATCGACAGGGGATTCATTTCTGAGCCAGATAATGATCTTGGTGCATCGATGTATGAAGATGCGATGGATATTCTTGAACGGGCAGGATACCAGCAGTATGAGATTTCAAATTGGAGCTGCGGAAAGGAATCTCAATGTCGACATAACCTGCAATACTGGCGATACCTTCCATATCTGGGGTTCGGAGCGGGTGCACATGGCTTTTACGGTAATATCCGCACGGAAAATCTCGGAACTATTCCCCAATATCTTCAATCGCTGAAAGATCTAAGACGTAATGATTTTCCGGCAAGTGCTGCAGTGTTTTCGACCGTTAAACTTTCCGTATGGGATCGTATCCAGGAAAGTATCATGATGTCACTTCGGTTAACTGAAGAAGGTGTCAACCTGGATGATTTTCATGCGCGATATGGAATTCCTCTTCAATCACTTTTTGGAGAACAGGTACAGCGGTTTACAACGAGGGGGTTGCTGAAATATTCCGAAAATGGAAAACATCTCAGGTTAACGAAACGGGGAAGGTTATTGGGAAATCAGGTTTTCTTGGAATTTATTGGGAATGAAATTCCACGAGGGTATGAATATCTGAACCTTTAATAAATATGGACCCGGGTTCCATACCCAATGGTTTCCATCTTGGTCATATCACAAACGGGTGTTGACCAGCGATAAAGCCATCGGGCTTCATCTGTTTTCATGTTGATACACCCATGACTCATCGGCATACCAAAATTTTGGTGCCAGTAAGTACCATGAAAAGCAACGCCATTTTTTGGTTCAAAAAATGATACCCAGGGAACTCCAGGAAGAATATAAGCTTCAGGATCGTTGATTAATTGCCCGCCGCCCATGTGGGTAGATGGCATTTTGGATTGGATATGAAAATCGCCGGTGGGAGTATTCCAGGCAATCTCTCCCACAGGTTGATAATCAAGTCCTGATGATATCCTGGTTTTTAGAACAACTTTATCTAGCTCGTATGCGGTTAGTTCCTGGTTCGAAAGAGAAACTTCGATCCTTTTAGCGTCTGGACTAACCTCTGGAGAAATCGGGGTTGTCTCTTCAATTGGAATCAATCGGGCATGTTTTGCTGGGATATAGTAATCAAGGCTGTCGAAAAACAGGAGATGATCCTTAATCCGAAACCAGGGTTCTCCATCTGGACCTTCTACAATCCCTACTGCCCAATGAACGGTGCCATAATATAAGCGGTAAAGTTCTTCCCAGACGCCTTCCTGTCGTTGTAAGTAGCTTTGGGTATATGGAACCGTAACCTCGATGGCGTGCTGCCCTTCAGATAACCTGGACGGGTTATTGTTTAGTTTTACATGTACTCGTTGCACATTTGCACAGTGAATGTACCCTCCCCAAACCCGGTACCAGAGGGGATTGTACTTGGGGCTCTTATCAGAGATAACTTCATAGTAAATATTGACTATCTCATCACGGTATCGTTGGAACTTAATCGTGCTCTGATCATCTGGTTGGCTGTGAACACTCACTGATTTAATCGCAATGCGGGCAAGTGAATCGGTATCCTCGAGCTCCGCGAAATCGTAGGCAGGGCGGAATGCCAGGCTGGTTAATCCCAGTGCACCAATTTTAAGAAAGTCTCGGCGGGTTAGGCGTCTATTCATCGTACGTTATTATAACAAGTAAATGCGACAATTATTGTCCAAGATCACGAATCAGTAAATCCAAATCCACATGTTTCAGGAAAGCTGTAAAAGCCCTCAATTCATCAAATGACTTTATTAATGCCTGTTTTTGCACCTGGCTCGCCTGATCGTCTTTTTCGCCGCCCATTTTCACTGCATAAACCAATGGTGAAATCAGAGTGAGAGTAATATGTCCCTCACTTGCCAACCATTTCAATCCCAAATCAATGATGCTGGAAGGAAGAGCAGTCTGCGCTGCGACAGGCTCGAGACCGATTTCAGTCTGTTGTTGGTTGATATTGTTTTTAATGATCCTGGCAAGAAATTTTGTGAAGTTGGCTAGATGGTGTTCCAGCGGGGTTTTCAGAAACCAATAGATATTACTGGGTTTGACTTTATGAATTAATGTTTCTATTAGCTCAAGACTGGATGGGGTTGACCAGAGGATTAGCTTTTGAGAAGGATGGAGTTCATTTCGATTTACGCCATTGATGATTGAATCGAATGTGCCTTCACTCCATACGAGGCAATCTTCTTCTGAGCGCAGTCGGTTATAATCAGCCAGAGGTTGCTCTGAATGGCGGTAATCGTGGTTGGATATTTTCTTTCGTTTTGACTGCACTTCTGTAAATGTTGATTCACTGGCTTGTCTGAAATCCACCCATTCAAATTGAATTGCCTCTTGACCACGGTAGTTGCTGGCATGAACGGTATATGCCAGATCAAATTTTCCTTCTGGCAAAGGCAAGCGTGATCCATTCCACCAGATGAGTTTCGTCTGAATACCAGACAGATCTTCCACGATAACTTGTAGATGTTCTTTCGTCTTGCCAACTGGTGTGGCATCTACCATGCTCATTGATTGTTCTGCAAACAATAATGGGGGATTACCAGGGCCAAAGGGAGCAAGTGAATCAAATGATTTTATCAATTCAAGTGAAAAAGATGCAGGAGAAATCCATCTGTCAATCATAAGGTCGTTGGATATCTGGCAACGGCTGGCCTGTTGCGCCACTGATCTGCTCATCCCACGCTTAAACGCAGCATAATTATCTGGTAATAGTGACATACCCGCTGCCATGGGATGGCCGCCATACGAAAGCAGCAATTTTTGATTTTGATCGAGGGCTGCTGTGATATCAATGCCAGGCACAGAGCGGGCCGACCCTCTCATGGGCTGGCCTGGTGGCGAAACCAGCAAAATAACTGGGCGGTGGTACATTTCAACAAGACGACTGGCAACAACTCCTACCACGCCAGCTGGCCACTCTGGGTGATCCAATATCAAGATTGGTTGGTCAAGGAGAGAACGGTCGCGTTGGAGATTCGCCAGTGCACCATCAAAAACCTGGTCACAGAGAATCTTCCGCCTGGCATTCAATTCCTCAATCTGGCTGACCACGACAGGAATTAAGCCCTGGTTTTCTGAGAGCAAGAAATCGACCATTGGATTGGCATCTGCGAGACGGCCAACAGCATTTAAACGGGGAGCGATAGCAAAAGAAACCTGTTCTTCAGAGAAGCGAGCCTGGTCGATTTCAGCTGCTCGCAGCATTGCTGCAATGGATGGACGGGGTGTGCTGCGAATATGATCGAGCCCTGATTGAACCAGGTAACGCGTATCGCCAACCAGATCTGCCAGATCAGCAATTGCTCCTAGTGCAACAAGGTCGTGTAGTGAAGAAGCGTATTCATAGGAGCCAAATTGATCTAATAACGATTCTGAAAATTTATAGGCAACCCCAACCCCAGGTAGTGAACTCAATGGATGGTTTGAAGGAAGCTGTCTGGGATTGATCAGTGCGTATGCGCTGGGTAAGACGTCAGGAAGCAGGTGGTGATCAGTAACGATCACATCAATTCCGCGTGACTGCGCATAGTTTATAGGCTCATGAGCCGTAATACCGGTATCACATGTGATCAGTATATCCACACCACTGTCTAAAAAGGATTGCAGCTTGTCAATCTTGATTCCATGAGACTCAACATCACGCACGGGTATATGGAACACTACCTTAGCACCTATATGCCGTAATGTGGAAACCAATACAGAGGTGGCTGTTTGACCGTCTACATCAAAATCTCCCCAAACACCGATTGTCTTACCAGCGCGAACGGCGGCTATCGTTCGTTCCACACCTTTTGCAAGGTCAGGTAATTCAACTGAAGGCGTTGGAATGTATCGTGATGGATCCATAAAACGCATTGCTGATGATTCATCTTTAATTCCGCGCCGAATCAAGGTTTCAAGCACGATATCAGGCAAATTCAAATGTTGTCTAAAATTTTCAGGTATATGGGGGGCTTCAGGTGTTACCCAATTGAGGTCGATGTGTGGAATTTTATTCATAGATTTGACCTACAATTCGTTGAAATCGAATTCAAAGGGGGTAACACCATCAAAAATATCGGAATCTTCTTCTAATGTTCCAGCTTCAATTCCACGTTCACAGAGTGATCGGTAATGGCAGTATTTACATCTTCTGAAATCGTTTGTTTTTTTAAATCCGTCTTCTTCCCTGACAACAATTTCATTGATTATTTTTTCTAAGAACTGCAAATCCTTTTCATATTGATCGGGTGAATAGGTAAATGAAACCGGACTTTGCGGATGTGATGGGAACCAGTATGTCATTCTGATATCGCCAGGAGAGGGTCTCGCAATAAAAGAGGAACATGATTGTTGAAGCATCAGTACTGCTGGGTAAACATGTGATTGCATGCGATCAATCAAGAAATGCCGTTGGGGTTGAGAAACTGATGTTTTCCAATCATAGATTTCGATATGCCCGTTATCGAGCACGATCAGGAGGTCATATTTCGCGACAAGCCTGAATCCGTTGAATGGAACGGAGATCATTTTTTCGACGAATTTTACTCCTGGCTGCGCCAATATATTTAGTTTCAGAAAATGTTCCCACCACTCTTGGAGCAGAGGGTCTTCTATCGTCTCTGATAGCAGTTCTGGACTCATACCGTAAAAATATCGCTGCGTCAGCTGGTGGAAGAGGTAGCCGGTTTCTATCTTTTTTTCTTGCAATACAATCGGTTCACTCTCCACAGCCGGCCAATCCAGATGCCGGATGTGTTTCAATAAAAAGCGAAATTCACAATCTTGATAATCCTGTAGATTGTTCTGGTTGAAGGTAAAGGATTCAGGCAGTTTCATTTTTGCCTTTCCATATTTGATAAAGTGATTCGAGAGACAAAGCGATGCGGCAGTCTCCCTTTCCTGTATTCCAGGAGATCATCAGTGATTCGCGGGCGCGGGTGATCCCTACAAACAACAGGCGCAATCTTTCGGCAGAATAATCCAACCGGGCTTTGAGGGTTGCTTCTCCTGAGGGTAGAAATAGATGAGAAATATCATCCTTAGAAAGGGCCTCAAGCTTGCTTAAGACTTCAGCTTGAGGATCAAAATTTTCACGAATAAACCACTTTTCTCCAACATATTTGTCTTCTGGCTGAGCGGATGGGAAATCATAATTGTTTACTGAAAGCAGATATACCCGATCCCATTCAAGGCCTTTAGCCTTATGAAATGTGGAAACAAATACCTTTCCCTTGTGCAAATCTGGGTCGAACCGGGTATCTTCATCACTAAAACCAGAAAACTTTCGCGCATTCCCTGAAATATCCGAAAGTTCCATGGCAAAATCGGTCAATTCATATTCTGGGTGAAGATTTGCACTGAATTCCAACAGGAGTGCCAATTTGTGCCCCAGTGCCAGATCTGCAGGGTTCGTGAAGAGGTCATTGGTTATGGTCAGGACCAATTGGTCAATAGGCAGGATGGTTGCCTGATGCCAGCGGATACACTTCTCACGAAAATCACCCAGTAATTTTGTGATCAGATCTGACTGAAGGCTGCTTTCAATGCAACTCTGCCAGGTTGACCCAAAAGCAGGATAGAAAAAATCTTCCAGATTACGGCATTTCCGAATTGCTGAAGTTAATGACTGCAATAATTGTTTTTCTTCATCATTATGTTCAAGTGAATTCTTATAAGTTGAAAAGGCCTGAGCGAATTGTTTCGGATCGGATGGATTAGCCAGGTAGAGTAAGATCTTTTCTAGAACACGGGCAGTTGTGCGCGTGGTTTGAGTGCTCTTAAGCATTTCCACAATCTCGACCCCGGCATTTTGCAGTGCTTGAGCCACTTTTTCGCCATGCAACCCAATTGGACAAAGGACAGCGATTGTTTTTTGCTGGTTTTCTTCCTTTTCTAGAAAGCGTTTTATCGAAGAGACCACACTACGAATTTCTTCGTCTGCTGTGGATTTTGTGTATTTGATATATATCGAATTCGGAAGATCAGGCGGATTGGGCTGGGGATCTCCCGGAGGAGTGGGTTGAATCAATGGCAGGTCCAGCGCTGAACGCAAGTCAGGCACAGGGTGGTTCTCGCGCGCCCAAATAACGAGCGAATTGGCGAGGTTGATAATGCCCCGACTGGAACGGCCCGAATGAGGTAAGCTACGGGCAGTTACACCAGGCTCTTTCAAGAATGATCGCAAATACTTTGGGTTTGCTGTTGTAAAGGTTTCGTAAATCGCCTGATTGGGATCACCCACGCGTACCCAATTTCCTTCAGGACCAGTGAGCAGGCGTAGAATTTGTTCCTGAGTCCGTGAAGAATCCTGCGCTTCGTCTTCCAGAATATAGGGCCATCGATATCTTAGGCGTTCAAGGTATTGTGGATCGGCGGTCAATGCACGATAAGCCAGGCGGATCAGATCGGCAAAATCTAAAGCGTTACGATATTTTAATCCACGCTGGTATTGTGCATAAACATCCACCGCCATCTCGAGCAGAAGGTCTTTATATTGATGTTTCTTCATCCTTAACCGGATTTCATCAGGTTCAATATCGAGGTCCTTCGCCTGGTTGATAAAACTTTGATTAAGCGAGGTGATGAGTGAATTCCAACCATTTTTTGAATGGTGCGCTTTACTGCGGTCCACATCTGGTTTCATCAGAAAATCTTCCACTTCTGGGTGAACCCTGCTGTATTCGGTGGAGATTTGATCAATCATCCTGAAAGATTCGGTTTCATCGATGATAGAAAATTGATTGGATACACCCACCAGGTCAGGCCGTTCACGCACGATATCATGGGCTAAACCGTGAAGAGTGCGCACACGATACCCAACATTTTCGAGAAGCCTGGCTTCTTTTACAAAACCTGCAATACGGGAAGAAAAATTGTCGACGGCCGAATTGACCAGGGTTACGATTAGGATTTCCTGTTCGTTGCCAATTTTTCCACGGAGGATGAGTTGGGCGGCAAGAGCTGAAAGGGTGTGTGTCTTGCCACTGCCAGGAACGGCAGAAATACCCATTTTTCCACTCTCATATTCAAGGATTTCAGTTTGATTAAGGCGAGGTTTAAACATGTGTGGCCTCTTTAACCAGATTGGCCTGCCTCAGAATATTCTGAACGGCCATGAGGAGTGCTCCACGTTCTTCCAAACCTTGTTCGTTGTAGTTGAGAGTGCACATATAAATATGAGATCTACACCGTCTGATAAGTCCCGCGGTAACACGAGTAAGCGTGAGCTGGTTATTGTAAACCTCATCGAAGTCAGTCCAAATTTTTCCATCTGGCCAATTGCGGTTGAGTACAAATGGTTGGGTTAGGGGTTGGTCTAAGCGGCTCCACCAACCCTGCGAACCGATATCAATCCAGAATTGGTATTTGACCGGACGATTTGTCATTAAAAATGAAAAAGCAGGTGAGAGAAAGACAGCATTGGATTTTGATTGCTCATTCCATGTTGTGAGTGACTGGGCTGCCAGTATGCCCTGCTCAAGGACATGGATATATTCACGTGCTGATTCAAGGACCTGAAGACCATCAGTGGGTTGCATTACCTGGCGAAATTTTCGGTATGATTCAATTAAACGAGAGACGGCATTAGCGGAATCGAAGTCATTATGCAGGGCAAAACCGGGCTGAGAGAGCATTTCTCCAAACAAGCGGCTGATCCAATGATCAAAAAATTCACTGTTTTTAATTGAATTTTCTAAAAGCCAGATTCGTAATGACTCAAATTTCTCGCCAATTGAAAAAGTGATTCGCGATTGCATTTCGTGATTAACATTATCGAAGGATTTTAATGGTTTTGCTGGATCATCAGACGGACGATAGAGCATCCTTGCCAGAAGATCTGCACGAATCAGATCACAACTGGCAATTGATCCTAAGAATGCGCTGCGTACCTGCTGTTGTGTTGGCTTTAATCCCCAACCAGGGTTCGCCAATTTGGCGAGCGTGAGGATGGTTTGAACAGATGGTTCGTCAATTAAGCTGCGTGAAGGACGATAGGTGGAATATGGAATACCCGCTTCAGAAAACCGTGATGAAAATGAAAATCGCAACGCATCACTTAAAAATGGTGTTAGAACCGCAATATCAAAAGGTTCTGCATGTTTTTTATTGATTAGCTCCTGAATTTCTGTTATGACCCAATCCAGGACTTCTGGATAGAACCGAAAAGATTGCACTGAAAAAGGAAGCACCGAATCACGAAAATAATACTGATTGATTAATTTGTGTTCTAGCAAACTCTCACTCAGGGCGCTTTCAAAGGTATCCAATTCAGATGTTTTAACCTGCGAAATGGAAAATGTAAGTTGATTGGAGCATAAATTAAGGAATCGCTGACTGCTATGAGGATCAGCACCGAGGAAAGTGTGATAGCCTCCGCCTGTATCCTGAATCAATAGTGCTGAATCAAATTTCGGTAGCCATTCCTCAACCACATCATGGGCAACCGGAATATCTTCTTCAATATTGTCATAGATCAGATGACGATAAGTCTGCTGGAGAAATTTTTTACAAACCAGTGAAGGCCAAAGAGTGTTCACAAATACAGACAATTGCAGCGAAAAATCAAGCAGGTTATTTTTTAAACAATAATCTCGAAAGAGGAGGGCGCATTCCTGTGCCTGATCATAGATGATTGCCTGTGATGGCTTGCCTGCCCAGGCCTGTGTGAGTCGTGTACTGATTTCTGATGGTGGAAAACCAACCACAGCTGATTTATTAAGATTATCGATGACCTGGCTATAAAGGCGGTTAGGATCAATCGTCAGACTTTCGAAGTAACCTTGTTGCAGCAGAGGGTCAACAATTTTGGCAAGGTAGTACTGAGCAGTTTCTAATGTGAGAAATCTACAAGGTTTTGCTGGATAGGAAAATCCCGCATCTCTGGCGATGATCGGCCAGAAAAGAGAAATCATGCGCTGTGCCAGACCGCCGAACGTCAGGATTGATGGCATACTGCTGGATGGAAAATCAAGAGCCTGGATTTGAGCAAAATATGGTGTTGCCAGGCTTCGCTGGGGCACCAGGATGAGAATTGAATCGCCCGGTACTCCTTTTTCAACCAGGTACCTGAGTCGATAAGCTCCCGCAGTTGATTTGCCAGTTCCGGCGTCACCATTTAACAGCAGGCTGCCATTCAATGATGAAGTCACTACTGCCAATTGTTCTGTGTTTAGGTCAATATCACCAAATGAGTATGTAGATTTTGTGCTCAATAGGGTATCCCGGCGATAGAGTGTAAAACAGCCCGTGTTAACAATGCATCTGCAGCTGAACGATGCGCATTCGGCAATGAAATGTTAAAAAACTTACCAGCTTCTTCCAATTTAAAATATCGGTAAGAGCTGCGACTCTGATCCCACTCTCCGCGGTATTCAGAATAAAGTGACAGCACATCTAAAAAATCAAACTTTTCACGCCACGGCAGCCGATACCTGGCGTGTGATTGTTCCATCATTCGTTGATCAAAAGATGCGTTATAAGCAACAATCACGCGGCCATACAGTAGACTGCGAACTTGTGGCCAGATGATTGGCCATGGTTGAGCTGATCTGACCATATCATTAGTGATGTGATGAATCTTTTCTGCCTCCCATGGGATGGATTGGCTAGGTTTTACCAATTTTGAGAATAAAAGCGAACCATCAAAATCGACTATCGAGATTTCAATGATCTCATCTGAGCGATTAAGACCAGTCGTCTCTGTATCGATATAAATCGGTTTTTGTTCCAACTTTTTCTTGGCGAGGTTGATAACCTGTTCGCGATGATTGGTGATGAAGGAAGACATAGTCTATTGCCTAAAGGTTATGGGAGTGGCCAAAGGGAGATTTCTTCAAGTTGAATTGTTAAACCTGGATCGTCATATGCAGCTGTGAAAGCCCCGATATATCCCTGACCAACCAGTCCATTATCCGAAATTTCTTTAATCAAAGATCCGTTGACATACAATTTGATACTCTGGTTCTCAGCCCATACACCAAGTCGGTTTACCTGACCACTACCGGAAACAATATTTGACTCAGTGGTCAAACCCACGAGTGTGATTGTATCTGTTGCACTCATACGCTGCAGATAATATTTGCCGTCGCAGGTTACACCGAAATAATAACCAATTCCATCACTATAAGTTGGTGCACGAAATACGAGGCCGTATTGATCATCGCCAGAACAAGAGATGGTTCTAAAAGTCCCTTCGAGGTAAAGGTTTTGGGGATTTCGGGATGTCAGGCGCCAGCGCTTACCGGCATTAATTTTGTAACTTGTGAATTGCATGGCTCCATTCTTTACTTCGATGGTCACAGCATCATCCTGATACGGCCCGGTAGCCAGTCCAAACGCGGAACCTCCGGTGAATGTGTCAGTGAATCCTGGAGTACCCAAGCTCAATCTGGGATCGCCAGGAGGAGTTGTGGCAGTTGGTGTAATAGTTGGGGTGGCAGAAGGCTCGAGGGTATTCAAGGCAATTGTTGGCAGGGATGTGGTGGATTGGGATTGTGGAGTTTCGGTGATCTGAGGAGCCGATGCTGTAAGGGTTGCAGCAACACCAGTCGCTACCAAAGCAGGGTCAGGAGTCGATTGCGCTAAAGGAAAATTACATGAAGCAAGCAAAACACTTGTTAAAAGCAGCACAAAGAACAGTTTTCGCATTTTTTCCTCACTTTTTCAAGTTTAATTATAGCCTCTCTTAAATAACAATCACTTTTTTATTCAGACAATCAGCAAATTCATTTACCACTCATGTATAATACCTTTTATGAAAACAACGATAATCCAAGTTGAGACGCATGATGACCGATTTTCAATCAAGGAAAAGATCGAATGGTGTACGTCTCAACGCATCATCCTTGTTTTTCCAAAGAAGTTAAAAAAAATCCCCGATGTTCTTGGATTACGGCTGATCCAGCGTGCTGCAACTGCAAAAGGTTCTCAGGTTGCTCTTGTGACACGTGACCGTATGCTAATTGAAAATGCAGAGCAAGTCGGGGTTCAAGTGTATCCATCGGTTCCGCTGGCGCAAAAAAGTAACTGGCGAAGTTCTTCCTCGAATATTGAGAAGAATTCCATAAAAAGCATTGACACCATACTGGAAGAACGAGATTTACTTGCAGAAAATTTACGCACACAAGAACTCAATCCTTTTCTGAGAATCATTGTGTTTTTGGTTGCATTGACAGCATTAATTGCATTAGCTGTGTTTATTCTTCCAACTGCTCAGATTACCGTTTTTCCAATTACAGAAACACAGAGCATCACGCTTGAAATTTCAGCATCCTCCAAGGCAGAATCAGTCAGTTTGACCGGAGTGATTCCTGCTTCATTTCGTTCTTTTATACTTACTCTTGAAAAGTCTGCTCCGAGCAGTGGTACTTCTACAATTGGGCAATCCAAAGCAAAAGGAGAGTTTTTAGTAAATAACCTGACACCAAACGATTTTATCCTTCCGGCAGGTACGATCTTCTCGGTTAATAATGAAACACCAATTCGATTTGTTTCAATAACCGATACCAATCTCAGTACTGGAGCTACAAGCGTTGTTGTTGCGGCAGAAGCACTCTTGCCTGGTGAGGAAGGAAATATCGAGGCTGGTGCTGTTGCGCTTGTGGAAGGTGTTTATGGAACCATGGTGGAGGCAATCGCTGCCGATCGATTCACAGACGGGAGTTCTTCGATATTACCTGCGCCGACCGAAGAAGATTATCAGAAGCTTCAGAATGAAATGTTACAGGAATTGTCGAATTCTGCTTTAGAACATCTCGAGCAGCTAGAAAATGAAGATGAAAAAGCAATCGATCAGACTTTGAGTTTAGACAAAATTCTTTCTGAAACCAGAGTAAATCCAGTTGGAGAACCGTCTGATTCTCTCACACTGGAACTAAAGGTCCAATATCACGCGCTTTTTTATCATCCGCAGGATGTTGTGGATTTGATCACGATGATCCTCGACTCTAACCTTCAGAAAGGATTTCACTGTGCAGGCAACGTTTCTATCGAGACGATCAAGTTTGTTCATTCATTGGATGATGAAACGGCTGTCTGGCAAGTTAAAGGAACAAGATCGGTGGTAAAAAATTGGGATGGCAGTCGAATCCAAACATTGATTAAAGGCAAGACATTAACTGAAGCTCAGGCGATTCTTAATGCAGAAATTCCCCACACCAAATCAGCGATTATTCGTCCACAACCCAAATTTTGGCCAAGGCTTCCATTATTGCCAAGTCAGATTCAAATCGTGGAGGTCATCAGTCAATGAGAGGACGAATATTGGCGGTGGACCCCGGTGAGAAGCGAATTGGTATTGCCATAAGCGATCCCTCTGCAATGTTTGCTGCACCACTGACCGTGATCCAGCATGTGAAGATGATCGAGGATTGCCAGCAAATTATCAAAATCGCAATAGATAATGAGGTGGTCTTAATTATCGTGGGACAGGCAACTGGCCAAGAAGGTGAGGAGACGCGGCAAATGCGGCACGCAAAAAAGCTTGTCGAAACGCTTAAGTCAATGAGTACGATCCCTGTGGAACGATGGGATGAAAGCAACAGTACCAGAGATGCGCGGCGGGTGCAAATTGAATTGGGTAGAAAAAAGAAGGATAGATCGGGTCACATGGATGACCGGGCTGCTGCCATGTTTTTACAAACTTATCTCGATCGAAAAACTGAGCAGGAGTTTTAATGAGCAGGAAAAAGACGCGTCGCGCAGGAATACTCTTCCTCTTTTTACTCCTTTGTCTGATTGGTGTGACCATTCTCTGGGTTGGGGTTCCACTTCTTGCAGGTTACTTTTTTGATAGTCCGGGGTATTCGCTGAATTCATTTGCGCGTTGGAAATATAGTTTGCAGGTATTGATTGGCCGCGCCGATTTAGTTATTCCCGTGTCAACTATTCCGGGAGAAGTTGAATTTGAAATTCAGCCGGAAGAAACCGTCAATCGTATTGCGGAACGTTTGGAAGCCGCTGGTTTAATTGCTGATCGTAAGGATTTTAGAGCTTACTTGATATACAAGGGATTGGATTCCACGATTAAAGCAGGCAAGTTCATTCTCTCCCCATCCATGACCGGAATTGAGATCGCAAAGGCGATCCAGTCAACTTATACCGCGACAGTACCTTTCTACATTTACCCTGGTTGGCGCGCAGAGGAGATCGCTGCTGCATTGCCTTCGTCGGGAATCGAAGTAAGGCCTGAAGATTTCTTGCGTTTGGTGCATTCTCCCTTGTTATTGACCACACCCGCCATTGTGAGGGATTTTCCATCAGCTGATGGTTTTCTCTTCCCGGGTATTTATGAAATCGATCGGAAAATCTCTGCTGAAGACCTGCTTCTATTGTTTGTCCATCGTTTTGAAGAAAACGTTCCGAGCAATATCCGCGCTGCAATTGAAGCACAAGGGTTGACGCTTTACGGTGGGATTACACTGGCTTCCATTATTCAACGCGAGACATTCGCGGATGAAGAACGGGCAAGGATCGCCTCTGTATTTTACAATCGGCTTGCTAATGGAATGAAGCTCGAAACTGACCCTACAGTTCAATATTCTCTGGGTTATTCAGAAATATGGGGCGGATGGTGGAAAACACCTTTATCGGTCAGTGACCTTGGTATCGATTCTGCTTATAACACGTATCAGATCTATGGTCTCCCCCCAACGCCAATTTCAAATCCTGATTTGCCTTCGATACTGGCAGTGGCCTATCCTGAACAAACGGATTATTACTATTTCCGCGCTAAATGTGATGGGTCGGGTTTACACGATTTTTCTCGAACCTTCGAAGAACATCTTTCAAAAGCCTGTGAATAAAAAATGAGGTTCTGGGTAATATCCAGAACCTCTTTGTCATTAGATCTCTCTAAATTTATTGGGCTTTATAGCCAGGGCCTGATTTGAAAAATTCTGCGTTTTTGTCAATGGAGGGGGTCAGGTCAACGATCTCACCGGCTGTAAGTGTCCGGGTGGCTTCTAGATGAACCGGTTCTCCATTGTGATTGCTGCCATCATATACTTCCGAAAACCCTGGAGTTCCGACGGGCATGGATAATTTTTCACCACCCTTTGCGGTGTAAGCAGATGGAACCTCATCATGTGGGAAGATGGCTGAATATGGGCATTCAGCTTCACACGCACCGCAATCAATGCAAGTTTCTGCATCAATATAATATCCGGGCCATTGATCCTCTGGCTTTCCCGGTACGATGCATTCCACAGGACAAACGACTGCGCAACTGCCATCTCGTAAACATAAACTGGTAATGACTCGCGGCATGGTTTCCTCCGTATAAAGGGTTATCTTGCTGCTAAATATCTTTTTTCTGATTCTTCCCAGTTGACGAGGGTCCACCAATTGGAAAGGTATTCAGCCCGACGGTTTTGATACTTCAAATAATACGCATGTTCCCAGACATCCACGACAAGCAATGGAACCAGGTGTTCCTGCAGTGGAGTATCTTGGTTAGCGGTTGAGTGGACAATCAATTGCTTTTCATGATTGGTACTTAACCAGGCATATCCACTGCCAAAGCGGCCAAGTCCTGCTTTCTCGAACTCAGTCCTAAAATTCATAAAATTCCCAAAGGTGTCTTCGATTTTTTCCGCAAGCTTGCCTACTGGTTTTCCGCTCTGGCCTGGAGCCATCGAAGCCCAGTAGATATTGTGATTGTATACTCCGCCGCCGTTATTCCTGACTGCAGTGCGTATATCTTCTGGAATTTGATCTATATTGCACAGGATTTTTTCCAGGCTCCATTCAAAAAACTCCGGATATTTTTCGAGCGCGGTGTTGAGGTTTTTCAGGTATGTGGCATGATGTTTTGTGTAATGAATTTCTACGGTAGCTGCATCAATAATTGGTTCCAGGGCATCAAATGAATATCTTAACGCAGGTAATTCAAATGCCATATTCCCTCCATATGTCTAAAACCGGATAAAAACTGAACGAAGCGGAAATATCGATTACAATAAAATTCTAGCCAACCAATATACCTTTGTCAAGCAGCGCTTAATTTGAATTGTCACTATGACCAATGAATTGCCACGTTCTTCACCGCAACCCATAATTCCTCCTGGAATTGGTCTATTTATCGGCATTTTAGCCGTATCCACTGCATCGCTTTTCATTCGGTTTGCGCAAACTGATGTTCCATCGGTGGTGATCGCAGCAGGCCGAATGACACTGGCTGCATTTTTTCTCGCACCGTATGTATTGATCCGGCAAAGATCAGTTATAAAGCAGATTAAGAAGCGGGACTGGTTATTATTATCCCTGGGTGGGATGTTTCTGGGATTTCATTTTGCAGCCTGGATTACCTCATTGGAATATACCACTATTGCCAGTTCGGTTGTGTTAGTCACAACAGCGCCACTCTGGGTGTCCTTACTTTCTCCATTATTTCTCAAAGAAAAATTGACCCAATGGATATTGATAGGGCTGGCAATTTCGCTGATTGGAAGTGTGATTGTGGGGGTTAGCGGAAATTGTTCGCTTATGCAGGGTGAAATCACGTGCACGGGTTTTAATGAAATGTTTAGTGGTAGGCATTTTTGGGGAAATTTACTGGCTCTTTCAGGTGCTTTTCTTTCAGCTGGATATTTAATGGTGGGTCGAAAGGTGAGAAATTCGCTTAACCTTTCAACATACACATTCATTATTTACAGTTTCGCTGCACTGGTATTAATCATTATCGTAATCATCAGTGGACAACCCGTAACGGGATATTCCGCAACAAATTATCTTTGGATATTTGCTTTAGCAATTGTTCCACAATTGATCGGGCACTCAGCCTTCAATTGGGCGTTGAAATATCTCTCTGCAGCATTTGTATCCATCGCGCTGCTTGGTGAACCTGTTGGTTCAGTGATTCTCGCTTTCCTTTTTCTTAAAGAGAAACCAAATCTGTTAGAAGTATTTGGTGGTTTGTTAATCCTGGCCGGAATTGTTATAGCCACGCGTAAAAACAATTAAAAACCGCTTGTTTTAACCAGTCGTGATTTCGTGATAGTACTTATCGACTATAGAGATAGTTCAATTCTTTGATTCTATTACAGAGACTCTCACTCAAATCTCCCGGTTTAAACCGCCAACTCCAATTGCCTGTCGGACGACCGGGAAAGTTCATGCGTGCTTCTGAATCGAGATTAAGGAAATCCTGAAGTGTAGCCAGTGTATAAGCTGCCGTTGATCCCCAAATGGCACGGATCATATCCCAGACGATATCCTCTCCTGACCGAGCCAGGTAGCGCCGGCAAAAATCCTTTTCAGATTCAGGAGCTGATTTATACCATCCCCAGGTTGTATCATTGTCATGAGTTCCTGTATACGCCACACAGTTGACCGGATAATTATGAGGTAAGAAGGGGTCTTCAGGGGTAGAGGAAAAGGCAAATTGTAAAATTTTCATGCCTGGTAAATTAAAGGTATCTCGCAGTTTAACGACATCGGGTGTAATGACTCCCAGATCTTCTGCAATAATCGGCAATCCATTAAAAGCTTTCTGGATGGCCTTAAGAAAATCACCACCCGGACCTTTTACCCAGCGCCCGATCTCGGCGGTGGGCATATTGGCGGGTATCTCCCAGTAACCAGCGAATCCGCGAAAATGATCAAGCCTCACAGTATCCACAATGTTGAATACCGCTTTAAATCGTTTGATCCACCACTCATACCCCTGTTTTTTGTGTTCGCTCCATTTATAAAGTGGATTTCCCCATAATTGGCCTGTAGGCGAGAAGTAGTCAGGGGGTACCCCCGCTACTACAGTGGGTTTTCCGTCTTTTCCAAGATAAAAGAGTTCGGGATGTGACCATGCGTCGGCGCTGTCGAAGGAAATAAAGATTGGGATGTCTCCAATAATCTCGATTCCTTTTTGACTTGCATAACGTTTTACATTCGACCATTGTTTGAAAAAGATAAACTGGCGGAATTTATGTCTTTCAACAGCGTCTTCATTGTGTGCAATAAACATAGTCAAGGCATCAGGATCGCGTCTTCTTAATTGTTCTGGCCAATTATCCCACGAACCACCCCCAAGGGATTCTTTTATGGCCATAAATAAGGCAAAATCCATCAACCAGTCTACTTCTCTTTCGCAGAAATCCAAATATTCTTGCCTGAGTTTGACTGATTTTGATTTAACAAAATGGTTGTATGCCCTATTTAATATTTTGATCTTCCACGCTATGGCTGTCCCATAATCAATGTGATTCAGGGGAAAATCTGGCCGATCAGATAAATCATCTCTGGTGAGCAGGTTTTGATCAAGAAGTAATGTGGGACTGATTAAATAGGGATTTCCAGCAAAAGCGCTGAAGCATTGATAGGGTGAATCTCCGTAACCTGTTGGCCCAAGAGGCAGGATCTGCCATAATTTGCATCCGCTTTCTGCTAAAAAATCAATCCATCGAAAACAATCGGGTCCTAAGTCTCCAATGCCGTCTGGTGAAGGCAAACTCGTAGGGTGAAGAAGAATTCCGGATTTTCGTTTGAGAATCATATCATCACCTCTCTTTGGATCATATATGAGCCAGTGATATGTAACGTTCAAGATATTGTTGTGCTGATCGATCCCATGAAAAATCTTGCGTCATTGCTGAAATGATTAATTGCTGCCATCGATCTCGATCTTGATAGGTATTAATGGCGCGTAAAAGAGTGCGGCTGAATGAGCTCGGATTCGCTTCAGGAGAAAGGAACCCTGTCGCTTTTTCATCGTGTTCATCATCGAGAATTGTGTCTACCAAACCACCGGTAGCACTTGCCACTGGAATGCAACCGTAGCGCATGGCAATCATCTGTGAAATGCCACAGGGCTCATACCTTGAGGGCATCATCAGCATGTCAGCACCTGCATATAACCTGCGTGATAATTTTGAATCAAATTGCATCACTGCGCGTACCTTTCCGGGAAGGAGTTCAACGAGATCCTTACACGCTGACTCCAGACCGGGGTCGCCAGTTCCCAGCAGGATTGCTTGCCAGGGAACGTCTTTGATCAGCTTCAATGCTTCAATAGCGATATCTACACCTTTTTGTGGATCCATGCGGCTAACGAGAATTAACAGGGGAATATCGGTTTTTTGTTTCAGTTTGAATTCTTTAAGGATCGCAGCTTTGTTGACCTTTTTCTTTTGAAAATTCTGAAAATCATATTTTTCCGTGATATATGAATCTGCCGCAGGGTTCCAGGATTGTGCATCGATACCGTTCAAGATGCCTGAAATATGAGATTTTCGCGAGGAAAGAAAATTCTGTAGATCGCAACCATATTCGGGTGTCAGGATTTCCTTTGAATATTTCGGAGAGACAGCTACGATTTGATCTGCAGCAGCCAATCCCATGGGTAGGGGGAGACGCCTCCCCCATTTCGGTAAATTGCGGTTTGTGGCAGGTTTTACTCGAAATTTTTCCAGCGCCTGTTCTGCGCCTGTTCCCATAAACGGGAGATTGTGTATGGTAAGAATGGTGTGAGTTCTCTTTAATTCACTCGGTTTTCTCCATGTATTTTTCAATACATGAGCTGCAATTGCAGTGTGCCAATCGTTCAGATGCAATATATCGACCTTCCAGCCAAGGGCATGGGGCAGTGCCAGTAAGGCCAGAGAAAAAAAGATGAATTTTTCTGCATCTTGCCTCAAATCAGAACCATACACGACCCGGCTGCGAATAATAGGGTCACCCGAAATCAAGTATGTCGTAATTCCTGATAAGTTGGTGGAATATACTTCCGCTTGAAAAATCTCCTCTGTCGACTTGATATTGAAAGTGGTTATCAAGGTCGCGGGGATTTCTCTGGTTCTAAGCTGTGGATAATAGGGTATTGCAAGTCGAATATCCACACCAGGAAAAGACTGAGACTTTTGAGAAAGGTTTGAGATCGCGTTGGGCAATGATCCGGCAACATCACCCAGCCCTCCAACTTTAACAAATGGGTCGGCTTCAGCAGCGGCGAAGAGAACATTGAGTGTTCTACATGTAGCTTTTTCGTTTATATTCACAATCACCTGACCATTTCGATGTAGTCTTCAGATGTGGCTTCGTCGAAATCTGCGCCCAGGAATTCGATCAGTTCGGTAACCAATTTGGATTTCATTTCAGCATCCTGACGGCTCCAGGTACGGCTCTTCACCTCTAGGAAGCAGCCCAAATTTGGCTTTTTTATCTCATCAAAGTTGATGAAAAATTCAACATCTTTGTATCTCACCAGATAGCGAATGCGGTCTTTTTCGATTTCTTTTTCAAGGTGTGGTTTGAAATATTCACGATAAAATCTTGGGCTCTGGGTTGCAGGAGCCAGATACCTGCTGCGAGAAAGAAGAACTTCTTGCTCGAATTTATCTTCGCTGGTAGGACCGATCAGGGTGAGTCTTGATCTTACCTGTTCAATTTTTCCTTGTTCATCAAGGAATTCATCTTCGCGATACCTTAAGATGCCCTGATCAACATCAGCAAAGAAGAAGTAGAGATCAAATTCGCGGAAATGACGCTTTCGAATGATTTCGAACTCAGAATCCAGCAATTTTTTGATCATGACCTCTGGATTGTGGATACGAACCTTGGCCTGGATTTCGAAAGATTCCTCTTCGGATGTTCCGCCGATGGCTACCAATTTAGATAAAACAGAAGATTCGCGTTTGATTAAGAATTGATCAATTTTTCGTGCATATTCATCAGCTTGAACCATGAGTTCGGGTTCGTCAAGACTGGTTAATGTGCGATCGACCATAAGCCACTTTCCGTTAACCATAACATCTGTCACATCCGTTGCTTTGGCGGCATATACAATCTGTCCATAAGTGCCATTGGGGTCGTGTCTGAAACGCGGGCTATTGTGCAGCGGGGTTAGATCAAGCAGGATCAAATCAGCGCGCTTACCACGCTCAAGTGATCCCGTAAGGTTTCCAATATGCATCGCCTGTGCTCCCAATCGGGTTGCCATTAGTAGTGTCGTTCTCGCTGGCAGCGCTGTTGGATCACCTGTATATCCTTTTTGAATAAATGAGGCTAACCGAAGTTCTTCAAACATATCAAGATCATTATTCGAAGAAGGACCATCGGTGCCGATGCCGACGTTTAAACCTATTTCAAGCATGCGTTTCACTGGGGCAAAACCAGATGCAAGTTTCATATTGGAAGAAGGATTATGCGCAACGCCGGCACCAAAATGCTGCAACGTATGAATTTCTCCTTCATCCAGGTGGACACAATGAGCAGCAAGGACTTTGGCATCGAAAAGATTCTGCTTTTTCACGTAAGGGACAACCGGCATCTGGTTTTCGCGGCGCATGTTTTCTACCTCAGAAGCGGTTTCTGAAATGTGAATGTGAAGAGGAACATCATACTCAATAGCCAGTTCAGCTGCAGATTTCAAGATTTCTGGTGTACAGGTGTAAGGAGCATGCGGCGCAACCGAAGGGATGATTAAATCGTGATTCTTCCAACGCGAGATGAAATCGCGTGACATTTCAAGAGATTCTTCAAAAAACTGGGCGTCTGGTGTTGGGAATTTTAGAACGGTTTGAGAGCAAACAGCCCGCATTCCGACCGCTGCAGTGGCTTTTGCCACCTCTTCTTCGAAGTAATACATATCAGCAAACGAAGTGACACCCGAGCGGATCATCTCTGCGCAGGCCAGTTTGGTTCCTAATTGAACAAAATCCGGTGAAACATATTCACGTTCCACCGGCATCATATATCCCATCAACCATACATCCAGACGCAAATCATCAGCCAGTCCCCTGAGCAATGTCATGGGCACATGAGTGTGTGCGTTAATCAGGCCAGGCATGAGAACTTTGCCACCACAATCGATCTTTTTTACAGCATCAAATTGTGCCAGAATCTCAGTCTCTGCTCCAACTGCTTCGATTATCGTTCCATTTATTGCGATAGCACCGGGATTATAAGAATGGAAATCTAGATCCATGGTAAGAATTTCAGCATTAAACAAGATTAAATCAACTTTTTCCATTTTGCTCTCCAGAGGTTAATGCGGATATTTGTTTCCAAATAAAGCCCATGCCGGTGTTAAAAGCCCAAGTCTCAGTCATTGAGAGGGGGCCGTTGTACCTGCGTTTTTCGGAAAGTGTTTTAAGGCCTTTTGTAAACTTGAGGGTGAGCTCCGGCATTTCCTGGGCACTTGTGAGTTCAATCCCAAATTCGATGGGTATGTTTTCGTTGAAGAAAGAATTTATGGTTTGAATATCGTTATTTTGGTCGATAATTTTGATCAACGGAGATGAGATGGCATCAAGTTCTCTGTGATTTTCTAATGAGAAACCACTAAACCGGATGAGGATTTTTTGATTAAGGAGTTTCGTTAGAGAATCGATCGCCTGCGGCAAAGTAAGGTTATCGACCCCAAATATCACTTTTGGTAGCCTCTGCCGAATTTCGTCATTAATGGCATCGAGCATTTTTTGGGCGGTTTCATCTGAATCAGCCTTTGCTGTGATGCGGATATCTACGATTCCGGGGTGTGCACATAAACCTACCGTAGGATTGGATAACGTCTCAAGATCGTCGATCAATGTGTCAATTGATGATTCACCCATACAGCAGGTTCGTAAGGTTCTGGTTCTGATAATCGCGTTTAAACCGTAGACCTGTTGAAGAAGTTGAATGACAGAGGATTGGAAAATTGTCTCCATTTCGGGGGGAACCCCTGGCAGACAAATGAGAAGCCCAGGATTGCGATTCAAATAAAACGCCGGTGCAGTTCCAACCGGGTTAGACAGCGGAAGAGCTCCTTGAGGGAGAAAGGCTTGCTTCTTGTTGTTTTCAGATGGCTGAATTCCACGGCTAAGGAAACGATTACTGATCTCTTTCCAAAGTTCTGGATGGAACTCAACTTCCACGTTAAAAGCCAGAGCAGCTGCGTTCCGCGTGGGGTCATCTACTGTGGGTCCTAAACCGCCGGTGGTGATCACAATTTCACTACGTGAAAGGGCTTCACGAATGACCTCGGCAATTCTGATTGGGTTATCACCGATGATCGTGGCGCGAAATACGTCCACTCCGAGATTGCGTAATTGGCGTGTTAAATAACGGGTGTTGGTATCCTGGATTTCACCCAGCAGAAGCTCAGTTCCGATGGCGATCAATTCAGCAGATGGCATTGATAACTCCGTTGTTTCAATGATTTTATCAGGTTTTATTTGGAAAGTTATAAGGTAGAATTTGTTCAGATCAAATAAACGTTGGTGGATTTTGGATAAGAAAACCAAGAACAATTACAGGCAAGTTCTGGGTAAATGGGGAGAAGATCTTGCCTTGAAATATCTAACGGAAAACGGTTTGGAATTGATCAGCCGCAATTATCGGACACCCGATGGTGAGATCGATCTGGTCATGTTTTTGCATGGTCAGCTTATTTTTGTTGAAGTTAAGACAAGAAAAGACTCAGAGTATAGCCTGCCTGAGGAAGCTGTAACTGATGAAAAAATTGACCATCTAGCAGCGGCTGCAGAGTGGTTTCTGCATAACAATCCAATGTATGAAGACAATTGGCGCATTGATGTGATTTCGATCATCGGAACCCCGGGATGTATCGAGCCTCAAATAGAGTGGTTTGAGAATGTCTCTTGATCAAAAGATGAATAAAGTTGTGATTATCGTTGGGCCAACCGCTGTAGGCAAGACCAGGCTTTCAATTCGCCTGGCAAAGCGCATAAATGGTGAGATTGTGTCCGCTGACTCACGTTATATTTACCGTGGAATGGATATTGGATCGGCTAAACCCTCCATCATTGAGCGAGAAAATGTTCCACATCACATGATAGATATCGCCGATCCAGATGAAACCTGGTCTCTGGCACAATACTTTGAATTATCCAGACAAAAAATCGATGAAATACTTGCGCGTAGCCATGTACCAATCATTGTTGGTGGCACAGGACAGTATATTCGTGCAATGACAGAAGGCTGGACAGTCCCTGCTTTGGAACCAGATCCTGTATTGCGGACTGTATTAAACGATTGGGCGAAAGAAATTGGACCGCAGGAGTTATTTCGTAAATTAGGTGTCGTTGACAGAGAAGCCTGTACATTTATCGATGCGTCCAATGTAAGGCGTACCATTCGTGCGTTGGAAGTCATATTTTCGACAGGAAAAAAATTCTCAAGCTTAAGGACAAAAAACAAACCCAAAAATGATTTCTGGATTGTTGGATTGACATTGCCGAGATCGAAGTTGTATGCAAACGTCGACCAACGAATCGAAGAGATGTTTAAAATTGGACTGATTGAAGAGGTCAAGAATCTCCTTCAACAAGGGTACGATGATACTTTACCCTCTATGTCAGCCATTGGATATCGAGAAGTGGCGCAATTTCTAAAAGGAGAGATTTCCATTGATGAAGTGAAGACATTGATGCGTCGAAACACGCGAAAATTTATCCGGCGGCAGGCAAACTGGTTTAAACCCGATGATCCATCTATTCACTGGTATTCGGTTGAGGAAGATCCTTTGGATAAAATTGTTAAAGAAATTAACGAAAAATTTTTCAATAAAATGGATACTCAATGAATCAAGAGAAACCATGGGTGAACCACTATGATCTTGGGGTAAAGGCGCATCTTGATTATCCCCATCTCTGTCTGCACGATGTTTTGTCAAATCAGGCTCATCAATTACCAGACCACATTGCAATTATTGAAAATCTACGAAAAATTACCTATCAAGATCTAAATCAAAGGACAATCAATTTCTCGATGCACCTGGTTCACATGGGATTGAAGAAAGGTGATCGGGTGGGGATTTGCCTGCCTAATTCGATCGAATTTGCGATCGCGTACTTTGGCATTCTGAGAGCAGGTGGAATTGTTGTGGCACTCAATCCTTTGTTCCCTATTCGTGAACTAGAAACGCAAATCAAAAAAACGGGGATACGTTTCGTCATCGTGCTGACCAAAAGGCTGACAGAATTTGAAAATTTGATGAGCGTTTCTTCTATCGAGAAAATCATCGTTGTTGATGAAAACTCACGAACAGAAGAGATTCATGCCCGTGGAGAAAAAGAAAATTTCCTCACTAGTTTTGATTTCCTGACTACCCATTCCGATCAAGAGGTTAATCTTCCCGCTCTGTTGCCTTCAACCCCTGCGGTTTTTCAGTTCAGCGGCGGCACGACCGGCACACCGAAGGCAGCTGTTTGTTCTCACCAAAACATTGTGTCAAATGTGACACAATTCCGACACTGGTTGGTAAACCTTGAAGAGGGAAAAGAGACTTTTCTTGTGGCCATCCCGCTTTATCACGTTTATGGGATGGTGCTTGGACTAAACCTTGGGGTCGCGATGGGAGCAAGAATGGTATTTCTGTCTGATCCGAGAAATATCAGTGAAATGCTCAAGGTGATCCAAGAATATCAGGTCGGATATTTCCCTGGAGTTCCTTCGACATTTAATATGATCATTCAGCATCCAGAAGTAAAAGCGGGCAAATATGATCTGCGAATGATAAAAGCATGTATATCAGGTTCAGCTCCATTGCCTGAATCTGTGCGTATCCAATTCGAGGAACTAACGGGTGGCTGCTTGGTAGAAGGATATGGATTATCTGAAGCTCCAACCGCTACCCATTGCAATCCTATCATGGGAGAAAAGCGCAAAGGGTCAATCGGCCTTCCGTTACCAGATGTTGATTGTATGGTTGCTTCAATGGACGGTACCGAGGTTGGTGTAAATATCGGTGAACCAGGTGAACTATTAATACGCGCGCCACAAGTCATGATGGGGTATTTTAATGAAGAAAAAGAAACCGCACTTGTTCTAAAAAACGGGTGGCTGCACACTGGTGATATCGTTCGCATGGATGAAGATGGGTATTTCTACATCATTGGTCGGAAAAAAGAATTAATTAAGGTTCATGGCCTGCAGGTGTGGCCTGCAGAAGTTGAAAATGTGATCTTAAAGCACCCTGCTGTACAGGAATGCGTGGTTGCCGGAGTACCTGATATGGATAGTGGAGAGAGAGTGAAAGCGTGGATTATTCCAAATACCCCAGAAACAGAAGTATCGATCGAAGATCTGCAAAAATTCTGTCGGAATGAGCTGGCGGGATATAAGTTACCTCGTGAGGTGGAAATATGTGAGTCCATACCTCGCAGCCCGGTGGGAAAAATTTTGCGGCGTGAACTCGTCCGCATGCACATAGAAAAGAATCAATAAAAAAATCAGGGAGCCAACACTCCCTGATTTGAATTAATTGGCCATTTCTGGAGTTCCTGAATGATGGGGGACAGGAGGAGGAAATATCTTTTCGAATTCTTCTTTTGAAAGTGTCTCGACTTCGAGGAGTCGGTTAGCAATTTCATCAAGCTCTTTACGATACTGGGTGAGAATTCTTTTTGCTTCAGAATAGGCATCGTTTACCAGATTTCGAACTTCTTTATCGATCTTCTCAGCCACCGCTTCAGAATAATCGCGTTGTTCTGATATTTCACGACCCAAGAAGATTAATTCTTCTTTCTGACCATAAACCATCGGGCCAAGGTCACTACTCATTCCGAGGCGAGTCACCATATTACGGGCAAGTTGGGTAACCCTTTCGATGTCATTGGAAGCCCCAGAGGTGATGTCATCGAAAACAATTTCCTCAGCTGCTCTCCCTCCAAGCAAGCCAATCATCTCAGCAATTAATTTTTTACGCGGCATGAGGGTTCGGTCTTCGATAGGCAAAGCGATCGTGTACCCTGCTGCCATACCTCTGGCGATGATCGAGACTTTCTGAACAGGATCTGATTCAGGGAGCGAATTCATTACCACAGCGTGCCCAGCTTCATGGTAAGCAACAATTTTCTTTTCTTCCTTACTGATCAGTCGACTCTTCCTCTCAGGTCCGGCAATAACGCGTTCAATGGATTCCTCAAATTCACTCTGAGAGATGCTTTTCTTATTCCGGCGAGCGGCCAGGATAGCTGCTTCGTTGACGAGGTTTTCAAGGTCAGCACCCACAAATCCTGGAGTAGCCTTGCTCAGGACCGCCAAATCAACATCTGGATCAAGCGGTTTGCCTTTAATATGTACCTTAAGGATAGCTTCTCTTCCACGAACATCCGGACGATCAAGTACAACACGACGGTCAAAACGTCCAGGACGTAATAATGCCGGGTCAAGAATATCAGGCCGGTTTGTGGCCGCCATAATGATGATGTTTGTATCCGTATCGAAACCATCCATTTCAACCAGCATCTGGTTTAGCGTTTGTTCGCGCTCATCATGGGAACCACCTAAGCCAGCACCGCGCTGACGCCCGACGGCATCAATTTCATCTACAAATACGATACAGGGTGAGTTACGTTTAGCCTGGTCGAAAAGGTCACGTACGCGGCTGGCACCAACACCAACGAACATTTCTACGAACTCAGAACCTGAAATGGAAAAGAACGGTACACCAGCTTCACCCGATACTGCCTTAGCCAGGAGTGTCTTTCCAGTTCCTGGAGGACCGACAAGCAGAACACCCTTTGGAATTCGAGCACCAAGGGCAACAAATTTTTGTGGTTCGCGTAAAAATTCTACGACCTCTTTTAATTCTTCTTTCGATTCATCAACTCCAGCAACATCGGCGAACGTTACCGTGGGATGATCACCGGTAAACATTCTTGCTCTTGACTTACCAAAGGACATGGCAGCATTATTGCTTCCCTGTGCCTGTCTAAAAATGAAGAAGAATGCCCCACCCAATAATAAGAAGGGCAAAATATAGAGCAATGTGCTCAGAATGCCTGCAAAAGCACTGGGTGCTTTCACTTCGATTCGTAACCCCGAATCTGCAGATAACTCTTCGGGAGTTACCCCCAGTGCGATTAGCTGTTCGATCAGGGATGTTTCAGCTTCTTTAACGGCGGTTTTCTGCACACCTGAATCCAGGATTACGGTAAGCTTATTTTCTTCTTCGATAATCCTGACGACATGACCACTCTTAATTTCTGAAGCCACTTGATTAATGGATAAAACATTGTCTTCCGTATTCGAGTTATTGAACCCAAATATCACCAGGATGATAATGGATACGAATAGGAGAAAATAGACAATGTAAGATTGACTTCTAGGTTTCACATTTTCCTCCAAATGACTGCTCCGCAAAAATAAACAGCGGACCATTGGTGAAATTATACCAATCCTTTGGAAGGGATACCATAAGAAAAGGCTTTTTGAGTAAGAATTAATAGTTTTCTAATATTCGGAAAAATTAATCCAATAGTCTGTCGATCAAATTTTTAACCAGGCGAAGATAATGTCTATCGTTGATCGATAAATACGATAAATATTCAAGCAGCGTGAGTGAGCCAAAATCAGGATGTTCAACCATATTCTGCAGCAAATTTTGATCGTTGCCCTTCAACCGTGAAAGAAAAATGCTGCGTCTGGTGAAAAATTCAGTTAAATCGGAACAAGGATGTGTCGACCCTGACTCAATTTCTTGCTGACAAAGCTGGGTGATGCGTTGTTCCAATCCAGGGTTTGGTTCGTATGTTAAATTCTGTTTATACAAAAGGGAATTGGTTTTTTCGACATCGAGCAGGCTGTGTATTGCGTCTGCGATGCTCCCCAAATTTTCGATTGGTTTCTTTTGCCATTGTTCTTGTGACAGGTTTTTTGTAAGTGAAGCAAGTGCTCCAGGCGTGGAATGTAAAATTGCAAGGACCGAATCCACCTGGTCATAGGTAGATTCGATCTGCCGTGTGCTGATAGAATCCATCCAAGGGATCAAGCCACTCAATGAGCCGTGTTTAACTCCGTCCAACGGGGTGCAATCTGCAGTTGCAGAATGCTCTAAAAAGAAGGCAGGAATTCCGAGGCGATTCACTGGAAGGATATCGAATTCGTAAGAATTACCGACCATACATACCGGTTGCTCAGGCCAACCAATTTGCCCAAGGATTTCTGTGTAATATGCACTGTTTGGTTTTGCATAGTGCATTGATTCATACGAAGTCACCAAATCATAGGAATATTCAGACTCTGGCAATCCAGCCCATGCCAGTCTGTGAGCATTGGCGAGCTTTGGGAAAAGAGGATTGGTGGCAATGACTACGTGATACCCTTGGTTGAAAGCGTGCTGTATGGCTTCAATAGCTTCGGGTCTTGGTGAAGTCAAGCTTTGAATTTCTGGAAAAACATCTGAATAAAATCGATCTACTATTGGTTTGATTTCTTCAATATCCAATCCGAGAGCGGGGTAGAAATCAGCATCGAATACCGATTCAAGCGTCTGGTAAGGATGTGATTTTTCGATCATCAGGTCGGTTGACTTTAGCAGCTGTGGTACCATGCGTTTTGGATCAACATATGGTTCCATGTAGGCTGAAAGCAACTTAAGATATTTCTCCATGAACTCTTTTACTGGATTGACCAAAAGAGTATCATCGAGATCGATAAGTAATGTTAGCGGTGAAGTCATATTGAGAATCTAATGTTTAATGATAGGATGGCATTGTCCACAGCCAATTTGCGGTACGGTTACCAGCGATTGTGATTTTGTACAATATGCAGTAATTTTCACTGATCGTTTCAAAAAAGGAAATTTGCGAACGATCTCAGGAGTTAATTGCATATTCTCACACGCATTAGCTCGCTTAATTGCTGGTACCGGGCACGTTGCACATAAGTCTGGTGTCCAATTATGCGGAGAAGGTTTGTTACCGATCAGCCGGCATTCTTCCACGTTCTTTCCACGGTAATAATCACCGTAAAAAAATGGGCAATCAATTCCTGATGGAGTTCGCATTCTTAACCTTTTAAGAATCAGTCCCCAATCTGGGGACTGGAATCATCATCATCTTTGCTTACACTCTTGTGACATAATCGCCAGTTCGGGTATCAACGCGGATAATATCACCGGTCTGGACAAAATAGGGCACCATGACTTCTGCTCCGGTTTCGGTGGTCACTTTCTTTGTTACACCCGTTGCTGTATCGCCCTTGACCGCTGGTTCAGCATAAGTAACTTCAAGGTCAACCGTCGTTGGAAGTTCAATATCAAGAGGTTCGTTTTCAAAGAACGTTAATTTGACTTCCATCTCAGGCTTCAAAAAAGCTGCATACTCTCCAATGATGGAAGAGGAAATTGCAGGCTGCTCAAATGTCTCGAGATCCATAAAATGGAAAAGTTCGCCATCATTATATAGATATTGAACATTATGGAAATCCAGGCGCACATCCTTGATCCTTTCACCTGAAGTGAAGGTTTTTTCAAGTGTGGTGCCTTTGCGGAGATCGCGGGCTTTTATTCGAATGGTGGCGTTACCACGTCCAGGTTTGTTGAATGAATACTCAAGAACCCGATATAAATTGTTATCAAGTTCAAAAATCACACCTTTGCGTAGATCATTGACATCTATCATAAAACTTACCCTTCTTTCACAAAATTTAACGAAAGAATTATAGTCCACCTGATATTACCTGACAAGGCGCAATGATCATTCGTCAACACGATAAAGTGTGGTTATTTTTGTTTTCGAAGTAGAAGGGGGCCGAGAAGGTCAATCGCCCATGAAAATAAAGTTTCCAGCAAAGCAGAAATTATCAGATAAGAGGGAACATATGCGACCCGGCGGGGGACCTTGATTAGACTCCAAATCTTGTTTGCCACTCGGTTAGGTGAAATTGCCAGTCTTTCTGCAGGAATGGATCCTCCGTTCTCCAACGCTCGGGCAGTATCGAAAAATTCAGTTTTTACAGGGCCAGCCCGTAGAACCGACACAGATATACCGGTATTACGCAATTCGCGGTGGATTGAGGTTGTGATTGAATCTAGATAAGATTTTGAACTGGCATAAACCGCAATCCCCTGTTCTGGGAGTTTTCCGGCGATGGATCCAATGTTAATGATACGACCGTATCGTTTCTGTATCATGGATGGAAGAAACAAACGCATTAAGTGAGCCGGCGCAGTGATATTTAAATCAATAATATCGCTTGCAATTTTCCAGGGCATCTCATGAAAAAAACCATACCATGCCAGACCAGCGTTATTGATTAAAATGTCGGGGAGCAGATTCTGTTGTTGAAGCCATTCATACAGTTTAATCCGTTCTTGCTCATTCGTTAGGTCAATCTGATATACCGTAGCGTTGCCTGAAAAATTTTGAATTTCATTTTTGAGTTCTTGTAGTCGATCCACGCGGCGGGCGGTAAGGATGACGTGTATTCCTTTTTTTGCAAGCAGTACTGCTGTTGCGGCACCTATACCACTTGAAGCTCCGGTAATTAAGGCTGTTCTTTGATCCATTGAAGAGTGCTGCATTTTTGTGATTTCTCTCAGAGATTCAATTCTTCTTATTGGAATTGCGTTCTTTCCACCATTTTATTGTATCGTGTATGGATTCCCTCATCGAACGCGGTTTATAACCGAGATTGATTCTTGCTTTGGAATTGTTAATTACTGCGTTACTCTGTAATGTGGCAAGGCTATATCTGGTAAATTTTGGTTTCGATTTTGAGATTTTATAATACAACTCGGCAAAATAGGCAGCAAAATTAGCCAGTTTTGAAGGTATAGTGACGATTTTTGTTTTAATCGACAGTAATTCCTGGCCGAAATTCCATAAATCAGAAACGTGGACCAATTCTCCAGAAAGAATATAAATTTGACCAACTTGGCCCTTATCTCTAGCAAGGATCAACCCTTCGACCACATCACGCACGTCCACGAAGTCATAACTGCCCTCGATCATATAATTTACTTTTTTCATGATCCAATCGTTTACTAATTCACCAATTTCAGATTTCTTGAAGTCGTATGGACCGACTACACCGGTGGGACATGCGATTACAGCAGGAAATCCCTGTTTTGCCTTTTCGAGGACATACAGAGTGGCTTCGGCTTTTGATCGATCATACGCTCCCATTGCGGATTCTGGTTCAATCGGAGTCGTTTCGTCAACAACAAGGCCGTGAGGAATTCGTTTGAATGCATGGATTGAACTGGTATAAATGAATTTTTTTACTCCATGCTCCATGGCTGTTTCAACCATATTTCTGGTTCCTTCCACGTTTACCTCGTGTACCAACTTGTCGGTACCAGCGGCGATTGAGATGATCCCCGCGAGGTGGAAAACATTGGAGATACCAATGAAAGCGTTCGAAAGAGATGCTTTATCCAATACATTTCCGTAGACAATTTCTATATCAAGATCGCTAATTGGTGTAAGATCTTCACCAGGGAGAACCAATGCTCTGACCTTTTCGCCTCTACGAACCAGTTCTCTGACCAAAACGTTACCAATGTGACCTGTAGGTCCAGTTACTAAATTCATGTTCTACTCCTTGTGATGCTATCGAATATCAGTTTAAAACCAGTGGCTGCTGTATTATTCCAATCAAAATCAGGGTTGAACATTCCGGCGGCGATAATTCCCAGCGATAACGCTAGAATGATCCTCGAAATCACTTCAGGATGCTCAATTTCTTGGTTTTGATCTCTAGATTGCTTGAGTAATAGTTGTTGGAAATAGGATTGGTAATGGATGAATGGGGATGAAGCACGCTGCCAAAGCAAGGGATTGGAAAGAGAGTCTCTCCAGAAATCGAGCATTAAAGGAATTTTCAAACGTGATTTGTCAATTAGATCATTAAAAATGATTGAAACTTCTGTAAGATTCTGAGACAAATCAGATGATTGGTTAAATGTCTGGTTAAGTCGAATTGTTATTTCATCCAACCAGGTCTGAAGTAATTCCATAAATAGGGCGTTCTTTTCTGGAAAATGGTGATAGAAAGCACCTTTGCTAATACCCGCTGTGCGGCAAATCATGTCGACCGAAGTACGGTCATACCCTCTCTCTGAAAAAAGCGCAGATGCAACATCAACAATTTTCTTATGCGTTTCTTCACTGCGTTGCTGCATAACACTCCAAAAACCGACTGGTTAGTCTGATAATAATGTGATTATTCTGATTTGTTATGTGACTTATGATAGAAATGAAGTCATACTTTAAAATAAAAACTGGGTTTGGAATCCAAACCCAGTCTGATTGTTGTAAGTAAAATTATCCAATTTTTGGTTCAATTAACCCATAATCTCCATCACGTCTGCGATAAAGAACGTTAACAGAATTTGTGTTGACATTATAGAAAATGAAGAAATCCTCATGCGCTACCAGACTCATTTGTTCGATCGCCTCATTTTCATCCATAGGGATCAAAGTAAACGATTTTCTCCGAACAATTACCGGCTTGGGGGCTGGCTCTGGTTCAACAGGAACAACGCCCACTTCTGAAGCAGGAGTTCCATCGCCACGACCGCGAGTTCTTTTTCCTTTAAATCTTTCAATCTGGCGCTGCATTTTATCTACTGAGCGGTCAATTGCTGCTAAAAGATCGGTATCACGTTCCTCAGTTCGTAAAACAAAACCTTTTCCTGTGATCGTAATTTGACTGACTTCTCGATCTGAACGGTTTCGCGCATTTTTCGCGTAAGATAGATCGAATTTTAGTGTTTCAATGTCTGGAAGTAACCTTTCAAGCCGGGGAACTTTCTTATCAATATAGTCTTTAATGCGATCTGTCATTTCCATGTTCTTTACATTGATCACTACTTTTTCGTCCATTTCTGCCTCCTCTAAGGTTTTGATATCAAGGATCGGAGTAATTTCAGTTAAATGCGATGACGTACTGTTTTGGCAACTGACACCCCATAAACCTCTTTTGCTCCAGCCTGTAATAGTGCTTTTGCGCATTGATTCATGGTTGCTCCGGTGGTGATGATATCGTCCACTACCAATACTCTTCTACCATTAAGTTTAGCAGGAAATCCAAAAAATGCATCTTCCATGTTGCGATTCCTTTCAGCAACAGAAAGAGAAAACTGAGATTCGGTTTCTTTAACGCGGATAAGGGCTTTCGTTGTGTGATCAACACGAAAGTAGCGAGCGATAGGGCGGGAAAGCAATTCGGATTGATTGTACCCTCTGGATTTCAAACGAGATTTACTGACCGGAACAGGTACGACAAGGTCAAATTGCCAGTTCCGTTTTTTGATTAAAGAAATTAAAAACCCACTAAAATAGTCGCCAAGACCAATATCCTGCTGGTACTTGAAATGATGAATAGCCTCACGTAAGGGACCTTCAAATACAGCCCAAGAACTAAGGTCCGTAATGATAAGTGGTGATCCGTGGCATTTTTGACATATTTTTTGGCTGAAAGGGATTGGCTTTCCACAAAAAAGGCAATGGTTACCTGTAAATACTTTTACTTCAGACAGACATTTCGGACAAAAGCGAAAGCCCGCTTTACCACATCCAGCACAAACCGGTGGATAAACCCAATCGGCGATCTTCCATAAGAAGTGAACACTTGAAAAAGGGATGTTCACAGAAAGAATGAAGATGGTGAATAAATGATGGTTAAATAATTAACCAAAGATGTTGGATTTCATGATCTGAAGCAATGCTGGCGTCATCAGAACCACCAGAATCGAAGGAAAAATTAACAGCGCCATTGGAATTAACATTTTTGTTGGCGCCTTATGAGCCTCCTCTTCGGCAATTTGCCGGCGCTTAATACGCATTTGGTCTGCCTGTATTCTCAACACTTTGGCCATACTCACACCGAGTTGCTCACTTTGGATAATTGCAGCCACAAAACTTGTCATTTCACTTAATCCGATATTTGCCTGCATATCGTACAATGCTTCGCGTCGGGTTTTACCCAACTGAATTTCTTGGATCACACGCGCGAAAGCCATTGACAGCTGGGATTCCCACTTTTCTGCAACTTTTGACATCGCAGCATCAAAACCTAAACCAGCCTCTACGCAAATCGTTAATAAGTCGAGCGCATCTGGCATCGCTTTACGAATATTCTTCTGCCGGTTGGTGATATTTCTGGATAGTTGATATTGCGGGAAAAAGAAACCGACAATGGTGATACCGGCTGTAAAAAGAAAAATTCGACCTCCTGGAATATTGCTGCCAGTTAACTTGAGCAGCAAGAACATTAGAACCCCAAAACCAACTCCAGAGATGAATTGAAGTGCAAGAAACAAAGATGGATCCATTTTGGAGGAGCTACCGGCTAATTCGAGTTTTCGAGAAATGCTCGTTAGCCAGTTCTGCGGAGTGAACCGCATCGTAAATTCACCCAGTTTACGCGCAATTGGATAAATAACACGTTCAGTAAATGGCTGCGCCATTTCCAATTGTTCAAGATCGATTGGGGTTCCAGATTGGCTAAACTCCTCAAGACGCTCATACAGTGCCTGTTCGTCAGCCGCTTTGGGATTTCGAATACCAATTAATACCAGTACCACAGCGATGACGAGAACCACTCCAATGAAGATGAAAATTCCGGTCATTTCGCTCTCCTGTTAAACCTCGATCTTGGTGAATTTATTCATTACGATATAGCCAATCACAATTAAAAATACTGCGACTCCCATTGCGATATAGCCGCAAGGCAAGGGGGAGTTATTTTCAGGACTGACAAATTCAGAAATGTACTCTGGGTTAATGAAGTAGAGCAATACCACGATAATGACTGGTAATAAAGAAAGGAATGTCCCGGAATACTTCGCCTGGGCGGTCATGACTCGAATTTCGCCTTTAATTCGGACCCGTTCACGAATTGTGTGTGAGATCGTGTCAAGGATTTCTGCGAGGTTACCACCAACTTCACGTTGAACTTTGATGGCTGTAACCACCAGATCAAGATCGTCACTTGGAATTCTTCTAATTAGATTGTCGAGCGCTTTTTCGGTTGCGACACCCAATTGAACTTCTTGGACAACCCTGCGGAATTCATCACAAATGGGTGGAGGAAGTTCTTTGCTTACAGATTCCATTGCTTGCAGTGTGGAATAACCTGCGCGAAGCCCATTGACCATCAATCCGAGCATATCACCAAGTTGATCATTAAATCGAATCAAACGCTTGCTTTTTTGCGACCGTATATACAACTTTGGAAGAAATAATCCAACCACAGCCGCAATAATTGCAACAATGATTGAGTGGGTTCCTACCATGAAAGCAAGTACACCCAGGGTAATACTACAGATTACCATCAACGCTGCATATTCACCGGGTTTAATCTTTAAATCAGCCTGTGCAAGCTCTTTGGCGATTCTGTCACCCCAAGATGATTTTTCTACTTTTTTCGAAATCCAGTCAGAAACGATGTCTTTCGAAGGTTCTTTTTTCTTTTTCTCTTCTACAGGCGTTTCTGTTTCGACATAATCACCAAGGCGCTGTTCTTCAGCGGATTTTTGACTGGAAATGGATAGATAAATTCCTACGGCAATCGTAATTAAAATTAACCCGCCGCCTATCCATAAAAAAAGTGTAGGATCCATAATTTCACCTTATAACCCGATTCTTACCGGCGTACTCCGATACCGAATACTGATGGGGGTAGATGAATACCCGCCGCTTCGATCTTTTCAATGAATTTTGGCCGAAGTCCTGTTGGGTGCATACGGCCAATCACCTGGCCATTCTCAAAACCCACCTGTTCAAAAACAAAGATATCCGTCATGGTGATGACATCACCTTCCATGCCAGACACTTCAGTGATATTCGTCACTTTTCTTGTACCATCTCGCATACGTTCCTGGTGAACCACAAGGTCAATTGCAGAGCTAGCCTGTTCGCGAATGGCACGGACAGGTAGTTCCATGCCTGCCATCATAACCATGGTTTCAAGACGTGCCATCGTATCACGTGGTGAGTTAGAGTGTAGGGTCGTCATGGAACCATCATGGCCAGTGTTCATTGCCTGCAGCATATCCAAAGCGGCTTCGTCACGAATTTCGCCTACGATGATACGGTCTGGACGCATACGAAGGGCATTAACAACCAGATTACGAATGGTAATTTCGCCTTTACCTTCAATGTTAGCCGGACGGGATTCGAGGGTAACGACATGTTCCTGTCGTAATTGGAGTTCTGCTGCGTTTTCAATAGTAATGATACGCTCATCAGCTGGAATCATACCGGAAAGAACATTCAGCAGAGTTGTTTTTCCTGAGCCAGTACCACCGGATATGACGATATTCACCCTGGCTTTTACGCAGGCATCAAGAAATTGAACAGCCTCAGGCGTTATGGAGCCAAATTGAATTAATTGATCAACTGTGAATGGATTATGTGAAAACTTACGAATCGTCAGTACCGGACCAACAAGTGATATGGGTGGGATGATGGCGTTGACGCGAGAGCCATCTGGAAGACGGGCATCTACATATGGGCTGGATTCATCAATGCGTCTTCCAAGTGGAGAGACGATCCTTTCGATGATTCGCATGACGTGTTCGTTGTTCTCGAAGGTGATCGGAAGGCGTTGAATCTTACCGCGGCGCTCGACATAAATGTTGCGCGGTCCATTCACCATGATTTCTGTAATCGTATCATCTTCAAGCAACGGCTGCAAAGGTCCAAGCCCGAGGATTTCTGCTGCGATCTGTTCAAACAGACGATTTTTTTCTGCACGTGATAAAACAAAATTTTCATCAATCAGGATCTGATCAAACAAATCTTGGATGGTTTTTCTTACCTCGTTGACTTTGGTGACATCAACACTCGGATCCAGTTCAGAAAGTAGTTTTGTCTGAACACGTCCTTTCAGATCCTGATAAGTGTCCTGTTGCTGACTCTGCGTTCCAGGGGTAATACTGCGCCGCGTTTGAAGCGGGGTTGCGGTTTGTGGTTCTGATTTCGCTGGTTGAGCTGGTTGTGGTTGGCTCTCGCCAGTTTGTATACGTCTTAGTATTGACATTCCAATAAACTCCTCAGATCAGGAAATTAATTCTCCTGAGGTTGTGTACTCTTTTCCTGAATGATCTGGTAAAGAGAATAGATCGCCTTGGAAGATGGTAAAGTCTTATTTTCGATAACGATCGGGGTTCCGCGATTGATGGAATTGCTGATGACTCGATCTTCAAAGGGGATCGTTACAACGACCGGCTGCTTCAGTGTATCGCCAATGCGTTCAGGAGAGATGGCGATTCGCTTATCATACTTATTGAGAACAAAAAGAATCCGATCTCTCTTGATGCCCGATGCATCGGCTATACCAAGAAACTGATTTGAATTTTTAATTGCTGGAATATCCTGCGTGGTTACCAGCACAATAAAATCTGCAATATCCAGGCAGGTCTGAACAACCTCGGTCAGGTAAGGGGTGGTATCGACCACGATATAGTTGTACATTTGTTGCAGATAGGTTAATATCTTCGAAACAGGTTCTCCCTTGCCATGGTCAACCATTTCTGGATCCTTCGGTGAGGTCATCAGATGCAGACCGGTTAGTTTATTGACGAGCATTACGTCATCGATGATTTCTGGGTCAAGTTCGTTCGCGTGATCTATGAGGACAAGAAAAGAGTTTTTCCCATGTTCATTAAGGAAAACGGCAACATCACCGAAAAGCAAGTTGGCATCCACGAGTGCAACTTTGTTCTCAGGGGTCTTCATTGTCGTAGCCAGATTGGTAGCAATGGTTGTGCAACCTGTACCACCTTTTGGGCTGTAGACCACCACGATTTTGCCCAGAATCGGTTGCATTTGCATCAAAATTCCTGGTGGAAGTGGACCGGTAAGGCCGGAAGTCTGAAAAGGTGCAACTATTTTCGATTTTTCTTCGTGCGCCAGTTCTCCTGCACGCCGGATGGCAACCGTAAGGTCATCGATTAACGGCGGTTTTGTGAGAAAATCCCGTGCGCCTGCAAGCATCGCTCTTCTCATGTAATTCGCGTCATTTTGAACTGAGAGAATTACGATTTGAATTGCAGGCACCTTTTTTCGAATCGTCTCAGTGGCTGTGATGCCGTCCATGTCTGGCATGTTAATGTCCATAACGATGACATCAGGCTTCAATTTTTGTGCCGCATCAACGGCTTCAAGCCCGGTACGAGCCGTGCCTATGACTTCAATCGTTGAATCAAATTGAAGCATGCGCAAGATCATTTCACGCGATTCATCAATATCATCGACAACAATAACACTAATCTTTTCTTGCGTACTCATGCATTCTCCCCTGTTAAATTCTTAATCCAGTGATTCAATTCCATATCAGGGTTCATTAAGGATGTAATCATCAAAAGTTGGGTAGACCAAGGTATCAACTCTTGGCTCAATACTATAAGGTAGTTTCAATGGTGAAGGAATATTTTTCTGATCCATGATGTATTGCAGGGTGACAGGGTCAGTATTTACGTCGCCAGTATCACTTGCACTTTTCAATGCAAGAGATAATTTGGCACCAGCCAGTGAAAGATAATTCAAAATGACGTTATCCTGGGGTGAGACAACGATCGTGACAGATCCGGGATATTTTTCACCCGTTGGAGCTGCTTCTTCTGTCGCCAGCACCGGAGTGGCGGTTGGTTGAACGGCTGATTCGTTGGTACCTAACGGGAACATTCCTACCTGAAGTACCATGGCGTCCTGAATAACCGTTTGGCAAACAAGGCGCGGCCGCTGGCGTTCGGATGGAACGACATATACCAGATCGTTGGTGGTGGTCTCCAATTCATAGCGTCCACGCGCAGTTGAACTTACGGTAGTGTCGTATGGTTGGATCGCCATAGAGGTGGTAATACCGGTTTCGTATGAGCCTGCACCAGAGGAGAGGGTCACAGTGGTATTATTCGGAAGAATCGTTTGATAATTAGTATCTACTTCAGAGAGCAGCAAGCATCCGACAACCATGACATGATCACCTTTGCGGGGTGCATATGCAACCGCTGTTTCAGGTGACGTAGCCAGCGAAAATGCTGTCATACCGGAGGGAATATCAAACGAGACCAGGGAACCTCCATCCTCTTGAATGACCATACTGGCAGTTAGTGGAACTGCAGGATCGATGTTGTATTTGGCTTTTGTACCAACAGCATCTTCAATGGAGGTAAAGAACGTGCCTGCGGCAAGTTCATTCTTTGGATATTTTATCGTTGTCAACACATCCGCTGTGATCACTGTTCCACGTGGAATGGATTGAGAAGCAACGACAATTTCCACCAATTCATAGTTCGGAGTTGCAGTGGGAGCCGGTGCGCCAGGTGCATTACCACCTCTTTTCGCGAGCAGCAGATATGCCAGCACAACTGCGGCAACAAGGATTAAAAGGATGTAAATGATCATTCTTCCGCTTTTTTTCTTTCCTGCAGCCATTGGACCCTCCTAGAATTTACTAGACCATAGGTAAAACCTAAGATAAATTATACGGCATAATGCTTTAAACAACGCATAATAAACCTGCAAGTTACCCCCAGATAACCTTACAAATAAGAAAGGCTCTAATTTCTCAGAGCCTTTCTTATTAATGGCTTTGGTTCAGAAATCTAAGATTTGAAATTGAGGTTGTTGCTGATCTCGCTGAAGATATTACCGATCTGCGGACCAAGAAGTGACAGAGCGGCGATCACAACGATGGCAATTAAAACGAGAATCAATGCGTATTCAACTAAACCTTGGCCTTTTTCTTTCGCTGCGAATAACATGGTGATTTCTCCTTTCTTCAAAATGTATAAACAAATTATAGAATGAATAGGGTTTTTTTCAAGCGAATATACATTACACTCACTTAACAATTCCCTATAAATCTCCAATACGATTGCTGATCATACTGTATGTATTGCCCAGGTTTGGCCCTAATAGTGATAGTGCCACGACGATTACAAGGGCAATCAATACAAGAATCAATGCGTATTCAACCAGACCTTGAGCTTTTTCTTTATAAAAGAATAACATCATTAATCCCTCAATGAATTATAAACACAGTATATCGAGAATTCAAAAAAAGGCAAATTAATTGACCGTAAAATATACTTCCTTTTAGGTTATTTTCCGTATAATAAGATGGTGATCATTTGAGGTTTTTGTTCAAAACGCGAAAAGTTCTAGAGGAGGAATGTAATGAGTGATCTATTGCAGCGGGTAATCTCACAACAGGATCCATTGAAGAAATTACTGGCCAAGTTGCCTGGGTTCAAAGGTTATTATGCCCGGGCTGATCGACGATCGGCTGATAAACTTTTCCGCGAGACTATAGCGGATAAATTCCAGGTTCAATGGCAGCGACTCTCAGGTATTCAGAGAGACCTAGTGACAACCGGTCATATTGACGTGCTGGATGAAATTGAAATTGGTGCGATCAGGCTCAGGCAATTTATAGATCGAGTGAAGACTGCGGCATATGGATACTCGGGCTTCTTTGATCCTGTAAAAATCAACGAGGAAGAACTGGAAAAAATATATCAATATGATCTTACGCTGTTGGCAATGGCTGATGAAGTTGCTGGTGCGATCGACAATCTTGAGGCTTCCATCGACTCTGACGGTTTCCCGGCTTCTATTCGGAACCTGAACCAGAAGGCACAGGATTGTCTTGATGCCTTCAATCAGCGCTCTGAAATCATGATATTTGGCCAATAGAATTGAGTGAGTAATTATTAATCAACAGGAGAATCCAAATGGCTCGAATTTTTGATGTAGTTGAATATCCCAGCGAGATGACTGATGAGCTGGTTCACCGATTTCCTGAAACAGGGGTTGCAGATCTGCGAATTGGCTCACAGGTTATTGTTCGTGAATCACAGAGGGTCGTTTTCATGCGTGATGGTCATGCGCTTGATACCTTCGGTCCAGGACGGCATACCATCGCCACTGCGAACATCCCATATTTAATCGAGTTTGTTGGAAAAGCATTCAACAACCGCACGCCTTTTACAGCAGAAGTGTACTATGTCTCAATGCGTGAATTTGTAGACCGCAAGTGGGGTACTCCTCAGCCTATCATCGTTCGAAACGCAGGTGTCGGGCTGGGTATCGCTTTGTTACAGGGATTT
Organism: Anaerolineaceae bacterium; assembly: GCA_034429135.1. GTDB lineage: Bacteria > Chloroflexota > Anaerolineae > Anaerolineales > Anaerolineaceae > UBA6107. The sequence goes on from DAOUGR010000049.1 coordinate 53,799, forward strand.
GGTACTTACTCTTTCCAGATCACTGATGCCCAGCAATTTGTCACTCAGGTGGTAGGAGCGCAGGGTGTTTATCGAATGGCCGATATTGAAAATCGGCTGCGTACCATGCTGCTTTCCAAACTTCAAGATTTGTTGGGTGAGACTGGTTCCAAAAAGAATGTTTTAGAGATGATTGGTCTAACCGAAGAATTGGGGACCGGTGTTCGGGTAAAGGCACAGGAAGATTTCGCTGCAATCGGGTTGACCCTGAAGACATTTTATATCGGGAGCTTAAAGCCATCAGACAAATCCGCCGAAGAATTACGCGCCATGGGTATGTTGGATATGGCCACTTATGCTCAGCTTCAAGCAGCGGATGCCATGCGTGATGCGGCCCAGAACCCGGCAGGGGGCGCAGGATTAACCGCTGGTATTGGGGCTGGTCTTGGGATTGGGAATGTGCTCAGCCAATCTCTGCAGGGCATTGGAAGCACACAGCCTGGTCAAGCTGCTTCTCAAGCCGCTGCAGCCAGTATTCCATCTGTGATGACGCCGGCTGAAGCCGCAAATGTTCTTAAAGTGGCTGAAGCAGATGTGATCGCTGCCATCACCTCTGGCGAGTTGAAAGCCAAAAAAATCGGAGAGTCTTATCGAATCAGCAAGGAAGCGCTGGAAGCCTTTCTGAAAGGTTAAAAAAGAATCATAACAAGAGCCCGGATTCATACTCCGGGCTTTTTGTTGCCGGTGTATAATTTTTCTTGGTCCGTTACCCTTATTTTCAAGGTGGTGGGATGAAACTTCACGAATATCAATCAAAAAACCTTTATGCAAAATACAATATTCCAATTCCGCGGGGAAGGATCGCCAGCACCCCTGGAGATGCCAGGCAGATTTGTGAAGAATTGGGCGGAACAGTAGTAATAAAATCGCAAGTATTGGTAGGAGGAAGGGGAAAAGCTGGTGGAATCAGACTCGTCAAAAGTCCTGAAGAAGCCGAAGAAGCTGCCACTCAAATTTTTGAGCTACAAATCAAAGGTTTGCCAGTTCGGAAAGTTTTGATCGATGAAGCAATTTCTATCAACAAAGAGATTTACATTGGTATCACAAATGACCGGATTAATCAAAAACCAGTCATCATTGCTTCGGGTAATGGAGGGATCGACATTGAAGAAGTTGCGCGTAAATCACCTGACAAGATAATCAAAATTAATATCAATCCACTCATCGGTTTACGTGATTATCAGGTCAGAGATATCGCGCTGCACATCGACCTTCCAAGAAATCTTTGGAGATCATTTAGCGACATTGTTTTCGCGCTATGGCGGGTTTATGTGGATAGTGATGCAACATTAGTTGAAATCAATCCATTGGTGATCACTTCTGAACATAAACTGGTTGCACTGGATGCCAAGGTTGTGCTGGATGATAATGCACTCTATCGCCATCCTGATCTTGCAGATTTACGAGATCTAGACGCTGAAGATCCATCTGAGATTGCAGGAAGAAAATTTGGTGTTTCTTTTATTAAGATGAATGGGCAGATTGGTTGTATGGTGAACGGCGCAGGGTTAGCCATGGCTACGATGGATGTGATCAAGCATTTTGGCGCTGAACCAGCAAATTTTCTGGATATCGGCGGTGGGGCATCATCAGAGAAGGTTGCAGCTGCATTACGACTGATTATTGCCGATAAAAACGTAAGGGCAATTTTAATCAACGTGTTTGGAGGCATCACTCGTTGTGATGAGGTCGCAAAAGGTCTGGTGGCTGCCTGTTCAGAAGTACAACCCAGAGTACCTATCATCGTAAGGCTTGTTGGAACAAATGAAGAGGAAGGAAAAAGGATCCTTGCGGGATCATCATTGATTTACGTTGATTCATTGGTGGAGGGTGCTCAAAAGGCTATTACTTTGATCAAGGAGTCCGCGCAATGAGCATTTTGGTAAATCAAAATATTCGCCTGGTTGTGCAGGGAATAACTGGTAACGAGGGATTATTTCACACACAGCAGATGTTGTATTACCACACCAACATTGTTGCAGGCGTCAGCCCCGGAAAAGGTGGCGATTGGGTATTGGATGGCAAGGTACCTGTTTTTGATACCGTAAAGAATGCGGTGGAAGTAACAGACGCCAATGCTTCGGTGATTTTTGTCCCTGCAAAGGCTGCGGCCGATGCAATTTTTGAAGCTGCTGATGCAAATTTGAAACTAATCGTTTGTATCACTGAGGGGGTGCCCATATTGGATATGATGCGGGTAAAGGAATATTTACGCACAAAGAATACCCGTTTGATTGGACCAAATTGTCCCGGAGTTCTCTCTCCGGGTGAGTGTAAGGTAGGGATTATTCCTGGAAATATCTCCGTTCCAGGAAACATTGGAATCGTTTCGAGATCGGGTACATTAACTTACGAAGTCTTACTCTCTCTCTACAAAGCCAATAAAGGAGTCTCTACATGCGTTGGAATTGGAGGCGATCCGGTCAAGGGGATGGGATTCACCGACGTGCTGGAATTATTCGAGGCTGATGCGAAAACTGATGCGGTTATTCTGATCGGAGAAATTGGCGGCAACGATGAAGAAGCCGCGGCTGAGTATATTTCCAGAAAAATGACAAAGCCGGTAGCAGCATTTATCGCCGGTTTGTCAGCTCCTCCCGGGAAAAGGATGGGCCACGCAGGGGCTATTATCGAAGGGAAAACTGGTAGCGCCGAAGGAAAGATCGAAGCTCTGAGAAATGCCGGGGTTCAGATTGCAGAATTTCCGGAACAACTGGCAAGGATGGTTTAAATAATAAAAAGAAAAGAGAGGCGCTTGAGCGCCTCTCTTAATTTTTGCTTTTCTATTTCTTATGCGAATCAACGTAATTCATGACGTCCTTTACTGATTTAATCGTGCGGGCGTCTTCGTCATTAATATTTAGATCGAACTTTTCACAAAAACCATCGATCAGGAAAAACTGGTCCATTGAGTCAGCTTTCAAATCCTCAACAAAACGGGTATCTTCCTTGATTTCATTGGCATCAACTTTCAATACATCAACGATTACTTCACGAACCTTATCGAATGTCTCGCTCATTTTTTCCATCCTCCTGGAGGGCATTTTGTAATGTCATTTTTTAAAATTGTAATGATACTAAGTAATCTGTCAAGGATTATTAACTTTGTAATTTTATCACTCCTTCTTTCAAAATCCTGGATTTGGTATACTCAGAAAAGAGGAACTAAAAAATGGCTGATCTGAGCGACATCCAAAAACGGAAAAATGATCATATAGATATAACCCTGAAAAAAGACGTCCGTTCCGCACTTTCCAATGGATTTGATTTGTTTACTTTTCAGCATTGTGCGTTGCCTGAAATTGACCTTGCAGAAGTGACGATTAATACAGTTTTTCTAGGGTTTAGTATGAATGCGCCTATCATGATTTCTTCCATGACCGGAGGAACTATTGAAGGGGATCGAATTAACCGGAATTTAGCAGAAGCCGCACAAGAAATGAAAATTGCCATGGGTGTTGGATCGCAGCGAGCGCAGATAGAAAGCGGAGATAAGCCAGACTCCTCTCAATTGAGAAAAATTGCCCCTTCCATACCCTTGTTTGCCAACCTTGGTGCCGTTCAATTAAATTATGGATTTACCATCGAAGAATGTAAAAAAGCAGTTGATCTGATCGAAGCCGATGGTCTCATTCTGCATTTAAACCCATTACAAGAAGCATTACAAAAAGAGGGCCAGACAAATTTTAAAGGCTTATCAGCAAAGATTGAACAGGTTTGCTCTCAAATCGATGTCCCTGTGATCGTAAAAGAAGTAGGCTGGGGAATTTCTGCTTCAATTGCCAGGCGCCTTGTTGATCTGGGCGTTGCTGTCATCGATGTTGCCGGTGCCGGGGGAACATCCTGGTCAGAAGTTGAAAAATATCGTGCATCAGACAAAAAGTTTTTCGAGATCAGTTCGGAATACAAAGATTGGGGAATTCCCACTGCAATTGCTGTTAGAGATGTTCGAAATGTACTACCTGATATGCCTATCATTGCATCAGGAGGTTTACGCAATGGAATGGACCTTGCCAAAGCGATTGCGCTTGGAGCGTCAATTGGTGGTTTTGCTGGACGATTACTAAAGGCTGCATCAGAATCAACTGACCAGGTTATTGCGTTAATCGATCAGATCTCATTAGAATTACGGATAACCATGTTTGCTGCTGGTGCAGGGAACGTTAAAGACCTGTCAAATATTACACTGAATTATCGGGAATAATAAAAATGCAGAATAATCAATTGATCGAATCGATGTATGCTTCCATCGATCTTGGATTGCAAAATTACATCGATAGTGCTATGGCTGATTCTCCCGCAAGTTTTAAAGAGATTATTCGATATCAATTGGGATGGACAGCTGAATTTGATCAAAACGCGCGGGGTAAAAGAATACGTCCTTTGCTGCTTTTATTGGTTTGTCATGCTTTAGGTGGAGATTGGCAAAAAGCGATACCTGCTGCGATTAGCGTAGAATTGTTGCATAATTACACATTGATCCACGATGATATCGAAGATCGAAGTCTTACCCGCCGGGGAAAAGAGTGCATCTGGGTTAAATGGGGAGAAGCTCAAGCAATTAATGCCGGTGACGCGTTATGCGCACTGGCATGTTCTGCCTGTAGCGACCTGCGCAACGAATTTTCAGATCACACAGCTCTGGCTGCTATGACTTCACTGATTCAAACTAACTTTCTGCTAACAACTGGACAGTATCTAGATATTGCTTTCGAAAACGCAGAAGAATTAAAGTTAGATGATTACTGGAAAATGGTTCGCGGCAAAACGGGAGAATTGATTTCTTTATGTTTTGAGCTGGGAGGCATGCTTGCTGAAAATTCAACCTGTGATCTGTTGAAAATTAAAGACCTTGGTATGAAAATTGGACTTGCCTTTCAGGTTCAGGATGATTGGTTAGGAATCTGGGGAAATCAACAACAAATTGGAAAATCGAACCAGAGTGATTTGCGTGATCGAAAAAAAACATACCCGGTATTGATCGCTCTTGAATTATTACCTGACTTTCGTAATTATTGGATAGCTCATAAACCTTTTGATGACAAAGATATTGAGAATTTATTGAAAATGCTTGATCCTTCGAACGTGAAAAATTTAACAAGGGAAAAATCTGATCAATTATATGATGAAGTTCTTGCTGATCTTTCAGAATTATTTACAAACAGAGATGCTCTTCAACCTCTTCTAGAAACCATACAAGGCTTACTCACCCGTTCGCGCTAGATCAGAAGGGAAGAGTTACTTTTCGGGCTGTAGAAAATGGTCTGATTGAAGAGGCGAGTGTCTTCAGCTCAATGCCATGTTCTGGTGATATCAATTCTGGAAGTAACTCAGAAAAAGGGAAAATCAGGTAATCGTATTTAAAAAGGCTGAAATCAACGATCGATTGATTAAATATAACAATATCCAGATCAATAGGCCGTGGAGCATATTTATCTTCACTGCGGATGCGTCCCATTTTGTTTTCGATTACAGATAGGACCTGTGTTTTGAGGTCTTGGTTATCCAGAGGTGTTTCAATACAGATCGCAATATTCAAGAAATCGCCAGCTTGGCTACCGACAGGCCGGGTTTTCCATACTGAAGAAGTGTTGATGATCTTCAAATCTTGCCTGTCTTGAAGATGTTTTATGGCAGCAGGGATATTCGATTCGGGATCAATGTTTGATCCGATGATCAAATATACCCGGTTCATGATTATTGATCCTTCATCCGTGTAATTTGAACCCCCACGGACTTTGAAAATCGAACTGCACCTGGTTTTTCTACTTTTACCCGAACGCCCAACACACCAGGTTCTTCCAAACAAAGATTAGCGATATCAGTGGATAAAGCTTCAACCGTGTAGCGGTTAACCTTTTCAGTAAGTGCCAAAACCTTCTTCGCCACAGTGCGATAGTTCACACTGTCGGTAACATCATCGGTTTTACCAGCCTTTTGAATGTCGGTGTAAATCACGATGTTGACCAAAATATCTTGCGGTTGTTCACGTTCACGATCAGATATGCCGATGACTCCACGAATCAGTAAATCATTAATAAATATTTCGTCCATAAATTCTCCAAAAAGTTAAATTAAATGTCGCCCACCATCAAGATGAATAATCTCACCTGTGATGTAATCAGGTCCGTCCAATAGAAAGAGAACTGTCTGGGTGAGTTCTTCCAACGTGGCCCATCGATTGAGAGGAACAGCTTTTAACAGATTGGGCTGCGGCGATTCATTCTCTGGTGGCAAAATTGCACCAAGCGCTATTGCATTGACACAAATTCTTGGAGCAAGACTGAGCGCAGTGGATCTGGTCATCGATGCAAGTGCTGCTTTGCTGATTGTGTAAGCAAAGTGGTCTTTTCCAGGGCGAAGAGCACGCCAATCAAGCATATTGATGACCCTTCCGGTTTCTTGAAGGGAATAAGTTGAGGCGAATTTTTGTGTGAGCAAGAATGGCGCAGTTAGGTTTACCTCTAAATGTCTATTCCACGCTTCGAGAGAAGTATCCACAAAACTCAAATTGCCAAAGATTGAAGCGTTATTGACCAATGCATAAAGTGTGGTTACAGATTGGGATTTCTCGATCAGAGATTGAATTGAATTGGCATCCGTCAAATCAGCTTCAAAAATCCAGACTGAGCGGTTGAACTGTCGAATCATCTCAGCAGTTTCTTCAGCTTCTGATCTAGATGTATGATAGTGCAGTACAACGTTAGCACCCTGTTTTGCGACAGAAAGGGCAATCGCTTTGCCAAGACGCCGGGCCGCACCGGTGATCAGAACGGATTTATTCTCAAGGGACATTTTTAATTCCTGTTATTATCCTATGTGGTTTTGTTGTTTTCGTCAAGCAATGTGAAAAGGTCAGTAGGGCAACTTCTTAACTGGACAAAAAAACTCCAAAATGTTATGATCGTTACAAATATTTACATGTAAGATGAGGAAAACTATGACCAACATTATGTATCACATTCCGAATATTCACTGCATGCATTGTGCACACACAATCAAAATGGAATTAGGAGAATACCCTGGCGTGAAGCAGGTAGTGGTTGATATAGAAAATAAGAATGTTCTAATCACTTATGAGACACCAGCCACGGCTGAAGGAATCGAAAATTTACTGGCGGAGATCAATTACCCGGTACAAAAGTAACGGGCCGAGGGAATATGAAATCATCAAAGCAAGTGGTGCTGCCAATCACCGGCATGACCTGTGCGAATTGTGCTGCAACGATTGAAAGAAATTTGAAAAAATTAAACGGGGTTGATCACACAATTGTCAACCTGGTAACCGAAAGGGCGACAGTGGAATATGATCCTGAAAAATTGGATCTCTCGGCTATTGTTCAGCGTGTGGAAAAGGTTGGTTATGGGATAGCCATTGTCGAAACAGAACTGTTGATTCCAAAACTGAGCGATAATGCCGATGCTCAGCGCTTACAGAAAAATTTGGATCAAATGAATGGGATCTTAACCGTTTTCATAAACCTTTCGTTATCCAAGATCCGGGTGAAATTTGTTCCAACAGTGGTATCGTTAGGCGAGATCAAACAACGGATTTCTTCACTTGGTTTTGATACGATCATTCTCGATGGAGATCAAGAAGAAGCTGAATCAAAAGCTCGCGCTGAAGAAACAAAACGACAGAAGCAACTCTTAATCATCGGTATTGCATTAACGCTGCCGATTTTTGTTTTATCCATGATGCGTGATTTTGGATTCCTGCCGCATGAATTGGCTGACGCGGTTTGGTTGAATTATTTGTTGCTCGCTTTGGCCACGCCTGTTCAATTCTATGTAGGATGGCAATACTACACAGGTGCGTTCAAATCATTGAGAAGCGGATCAGCGAATATGGATGTGTTGATTGCCATGGGTTCTTCAGTGGCGTATTTCTATTCACTTCCAATTGTCTTTGGATTCATGCACGGCCATCCTTATTTAGAAACATCAGCGGTGATTATTACCCTGGTCAGGCTGGGTAAGTATCTAGAATCAAAAGCAAAAGGGAGCACAGGAGAGGCGATTCAAAAGCTGTTGGCTTTACGAGTTAAGACAGCAAGAGTGATACGCAATGACATCGAAACGGATATCCCTTTACAAGATGTGGTTGAAGGGGATATTGTTATTGTTCGACCTGGAGAAAAAATCCCGGTGGATGGAAAAGTGATCGAAGGTTTCACAGCAGTGGATGAATCGATGCTCACTGGAGAATCACTACCTGTCGATCGCAAGCCTGGGGATGAGGTCATTGGATCCACTTTGAACAAATTTGGATCGATTAAAATCGAGACCGTAAGAGTAGGCAACGACACAATCCTGGCTCAAATTGTTCGTTTAGTAGAAAAAGCACAAGAAACCAAAGCCCCCATTCAGAAATTAGCTGATGAGGTGTCAAGGTTCTTTGTCCCAATTGTAATCGGAATAAGCATCATCACTTTTGCAGTCTGGTATTTTTTTGTTCCATTTACAGCCGATACAATGGTTGAAAACGCATTAACAAGGGCACTGGTCAACGCTGTAGCCGTCCTTGTGATCGCTTGCCCGTGCGCAATGGGATTGGCGACCCCGACGGCTATCATGGTTGGTACTGGAAGGGGAGCTGATAGCGGAATCCTCTTTAGGTCGGGTGAAGCATTGGAGCACGCCGGGAAAGTAAATGTGGTGGTTTTAGATAAAACCGGAACAATTACTCGTGGTCAGCCAGTTGTCACTGATATTATTGCCATTGATCGTCAATATACCGAATCTGATGTTTTGAGAATGGCAGCCAGTGTCGAGCGTGGGTCAGAACATCCGGTGGGTGAGGCGCTGATCGCTGAAGCTGGAAATCAAGGATTGGTCTTATTTGATCCTAAGAACTTCAAAGCAATACCAGGAAAGGGTGTCACTGCTGTTGTTGAAGGGCATGAATCAATTGTGGGCAGCCCTGAAATGATGATCGAACTGGGAATCAACACAGAAATTATTAATGAGAAGATAGCCCATTTTCAGGAACAAGGCAAGACAATTCTCATTTTGATTGTTGATCAAAAACTGACCGGATTACTGGCAGTTGCTGATGCAATCAAAGAAAATTCTAAACAAGCGGTAAAAGCATTAAAAAATCTTGGTTTACAAGTGATCATGCTTACAGGTGATAATGAAAAAACTGCAAAATCCATTGCTGCTCAAGCAGATATTGAGGCGGTCATTGCAGGCGTATTGCCAGAAGGAAAAGCCGAGCAAATTAAACGTCTTCAGGAATCTGGTAATATCGTGGCGATGGTTGGCGATGGAATCAACGATGCTCCTGCACTGGCACAATCAGATTTAGGCATTGCGATAGGCACAGGAACAGATGTGGCGATAGCTGCCGCGCCGGTGACATTGATCAGCGGAGATATAACGGGAGTGGCTAAAGCGATCCAACTGTCGCGGTCGATTTTAAAAACGATTCGGCAAAATCTTTTTTGGGCCTTCTTCTATAACATCATCCTAATTCCTGCAGCTGCTTTAGGGTTTCTCAATCCAATGCTAGCCGCAGGAGCCATGGCATTTAGTAGTGTTTTCGTAGTAACCAATAGCTTACGGCTGAAAAAGTTAAAACTATGACCATAAAGGAGGTCAATAACGGCCTCCTTTATGATTATTTTCCTCCTGATGGTAAAATAAGAAATTGTATCCTGGAGGAATCATGACTGAAATTCATAGCTTGGCGATTAATACGATTCGTTTTCTATCAGCTGATGGTGTTCAAAAAGCAAATTCAGGTCATCCTGGTTTGCCGATGGGGACAGCTGCCATTGCTTATACCATTTGGACTCGACATTTGAAGTTCAATCCGAAGAATCCTGGCTGGATCGATCGTGATCGTTTCGTTTTATCTGGCGGGCATGGGTCCATGCTGCTCTACAGCCTGCTTCATTTGACTGGATTCGATCTTTCTCTAGATGAATTGATGAGCTTTCGCCAGTATGGAACTCGAACTCCAGGTCACCCGGAATATCGGCTGACACCAGGTGTGGAGACAACCACAGGACCCCTTGGACAGGGATTTGCGAATGGTGTGGGGATGGCCATCGCTGAAGCACATCTCGCAGAAAAATTTAATAAGCCCGGTTTTGAGCTGATAAACCATTATGTCTATGGTATTGTCACGGATGGTGATTTAATGGAGGGGGTAGCTTCAGAAGCGGCTTCTCTTGCTGGTCATTTACGTCTTGGAAAAATCATTTATCTCTATGATGATAACCGGATCACCATCGATGGGTCAACAGACCTGGCTTTTACTGAAGATCGGGGTAAACGCTTTGAAGCTTACGGCTGGCAGGTGTTACATGTTGCTGACGGGAATAACATCGAAGAGATTGACGCAGCGATTAAGTCTGCCAAACAAGATTCTAGGCCCTCTCTCATTATCTGCCGTACCCATATTGGATATGGGCTCCCAACTCGTCAGGATACTGCAAAAGCGCATGGTGAACCCCCTGGTGAAGAGGAATTGTCTGCTGCAAAAGAAAAAGCTGGCTGGCCGAAGGAGCCCAAATTTTATATTCCTGCAGATGTAAAAGATTTCTTCCTCAAGGTAGGTGAGAATGGCACGAAAGCTGAGGAGAAATGGAATCAGCTGGCTGCAAGTTACGCAGAGAAATATGCTGAGGAGTGGTTGCAGTTAAAACGAATGATAGAAGGCAACCTGCCTGCGAATTGGGATCAAAATCTGCCGGTATTTGCAGTTGATGAGAAAGGTATTGCCACGAGGGTTGCGAGTGGGCAGGTTCTCAATAGTCTCGCCCATGTTTTACCCGAATTGGTTGGCGGGTCAGCAGACCTTACTCCATCCAATAATACCTGGATCAAAGAGTCTACAGCCTTTCAGGCAGATAACCACAGCGGCAGGTATTTTCATTTTGGAGTTCGTGAACATGGCATGGGAGGAATCGTTAATGGAATCGCTTACCATAAAGGACTGATTCCTTTTGGCGCTACATTCATGGTCTTTACTGATTACATGCGAGGTGCAATACGGTTATCGGCGCTCTCTCATTTACAGTGCATCTGGGTGATGACACATGATAGTATCGGTCTGGGAGAGGATGGACCCACCCATCAGCCCGTAGAGCATCTAGCGTCATTACGTGCTATACCCAATTTACATGTTATACGACCTGCTGATGCAAATGAAACGCGAGAAGCCTGGCGGGCAGCGATCATGAGAAAAGACGGGCCAACACTTCTTGCCCTGACCAGGCAGGCTTTGCCTACACTCGATCGATCAAAATATGCTTCTGAACAGGGTCTGCATCAAGGTGCCTATGTATTAGCCGATTTGGGAGTGGAGAAACCACAAATAATCCTCATGGCTTCTGGATCTGAAGTAAGCTTAATCTTAGAGGCAGCACACCAGCTGGAAAAAGATCATATAAGTGTTCGGGTAATTTCGTTCCCATGCTGGGAGTTGTTTAAAGAAGCTGATGAAGATTACCAACGCATGGTTTTACCACCCGAGATCCGCTGTCGGCTCGCAGTGGAAATGGGCGTTAGACAGGGTTGGGAACGATGGGTAGGCTCCGATGGAGAGATCATCTCGATAGAAACATTTGGGGCTTCAGCACCATACAAAACGCTGTATGAAAAATATGGTTTCACCGTTGAAAACGTATACCAAACCGCAAAAAAACTATTGAATAAAAAGAGGGACTAATGCGTATAGCAGTGGCGTGTGATCATGCAGGATTTACCCTCAAAGATGAGGTAATTGCAGTCATTCAAAGTTCTGGAAATGACGTCTTGGATCTTGGCACTTATAACCAGGAACCTGTTGACTACCCAGATTATGCTGAAAAAGCGGCTCGAGCCATTTTACAGGGGCAGGCTGAAAGAGGCGTATTAATTTGTGGCTCTGGTGTTGGAGCATGTATTGCGGCTAATAAGATCAAGGGTATTTATGCTTGTGTTTGCCACGATTCCTATTCAGCTCATCAGGGTGTAGAGCATGATAATATGAACGTCCTCTGTCTTGGTGGTCGTATCATTGGTGTTGAACCGGCAAAAGAAATTGTTGCGGCGTTCATAAAAGCGAAATTTTCACAGGAAGAACGTCATAAACGCCGATTTTTAAAAATTCAGGCTATTGAAAATTCTGAAAAGAACCATTATTCAAAATAACAAAAGACATGTCGATGATAGAACAAGCGAATAAACTCGAGAAGATTGGTCAATCTTTGTGGTACGACAATATCCAAAGGTCACTGTTGAAAAATGGTGATTTCGAAAAACTGATTCACCAGGGGAAAATTAAAGGAGTTACGTCGAACCCCAGTATTTTTCAAAAAGCGATATCCAACTCAAAAGATTACGATGATACCCTAAAGCCTATGGCCTGGGCTGGTATGGATGCCGAATCGATATTTTGGCAATTGGCAATCGAGGATATTCAAAAAGCTGCTGATCTCTTCATGCCAATTTACGAGCAGACGCATAGGAAAGATGGGTATGTGAGTCTTGAAGTCAATCCAATCTTTGCTCGAGATACTGAAGCAACCATTAAAGAAGCTCAAAGATTGTGGAATTTGGTGAATCGGCCTAACTTGATGATCAAAATACCGGCTACCAAAGAAGGCTTACCTGCAATTCGTAAATCGATTGCCAACGGGATCAATGTTAATGTAACCCTGATCTTTTCGATCCAGCGTTATGCGGAAGTAATTGAGGCATACCTATCAGGCCTTGAAGACAGAATTGCTGTAAGTAATGACCTTTCTTCGATTGCCTCTGTGGCAAGTTTCTTTGTTTCGCGACTGGATACCAAAATTGATGGTCTATTAGAAAACCTATTGAAAACCGGCAAGATATCGGAAGAAAAGTATAGAGAATTGGCTGGTAAAGCAGCAATCGCTAATACCCGGTTGGCTTATCGCTTATTTGAGCATAAGTTTTCTGAGAAACGTGTCAGTATCTTACGGGCGAAGGGAGCTCAAATTCAAAGACCCCTGTGGGCGTCTACCAGCACTAAGAATCCCAAATATCGAGATGTACTCTATATTGAAGAATTAATTGCGCCAGAAACTGTTAATACTGTGCCACCTTCGACACTTGATGCATTTTATGATCACGGCAATGTGAGTCTTACCATTTATAATGACCTGGATAAGGCAGAAAAATATTTCTCTGATTTAGAGATGCTGGGAATTTCATTAAATCAAACCACCTTGCAACTCGAAGAAGAAGGGGTCCAATCTTTTTCAGAGGCCTTCACTCAATTATTGGACGTTGTTGAGCAAAGACGAATATCTGCAATCGATGAATTAGGTTCATTATCTCAAGCTGTAAAAGACCAAATTGCGTTACTTAACAAATCACATTTTGTAGAGCGACTATTTAGCAAAGATGCAACATTATGGAGCAAGGAAAAGGCTGATCAGGAGGAAATTACCGAGCGTTTGAATTGGCTGAACGCTCCCTGGGATAGTATAGAGGTTGCTCGTGATCTTCGCAACTTAGCTCAGGAATGCACCAGGCTTGGATATACCCATGCTGTTCTTTTAGGGATGGGTGGCTCATCTCTAGCGCCAGAAGTGCTCAGCTTGATAAACGAAAATGATCATGACCAGATTGGATTAAAGTTAAGCATCCTTGATTCAACCGATCCTGAGCAAGTATTCATGATTGAGAAAGCCGTTGACTTAGAAAAAACAGTATTTCTGGTTTCGAGTAAATCTGGAACAACAGCGGAAATCAATGCTTTTCTCTCCTATTTTTGGAATCTCAGTCAGAAAAAATTTGGTGACAGGGCTGGTGAGCATTTCATTGCGATTACTGATCCCAAAACAAGGTTGGAAGAGTTTGCCCGAGACAAAAAGTTTTGGAAAGTCTTTAAGGCTGATCCTTATGTTGGAGGTAGGAACTCAGCTCTTACAGCCTTTGGTCTTGTACCGGCAGCTCTTATAGGTCTAAATGTAGATAAAATCCTCGAAAATGCAGTATTTACCGCCGAATTTTGCCTCGCAACAAGACCGATCTCTGCAAACCCAGGTGTTGTCTTGGGAGCGATCATTGGTGCAGCTTTTATTTCTGGCAAGGATAAGCTGACCCTGATCACTGATCGAACCTGGAAACCATTTGGCGCGTGGTTGGAACAATTAATTGCAGAATCTAGTGGTAAGAATGGTAAGGGCATCGTTCCAGTCGCAGACGAACCACAGATAGATGCTTCTAAATATCATAATGATAGGTTGTTTATCTATATTCGCCAATCTGGTGAGGAGCAATCATTCGTGGATTCATTGAAACAACATGGATTCCCGGTCATTTCTTTTGATGTTAGTGATGTTTATGATCTGGGTGGGCAATTTTATCTCTGGGAGTTAGCGACTGCCACAGCCTGTTCAATCATTGGAGTGAATTCTTTCAATCAGCCTGATGTTCAAGATGCGAAGACAAGAACATTAAAAGGGCTGGAGGAATATAAAAGGAACGGAAAATTTGCTGAAACAAATCCTATCGTAGTAACGAAAGACGCCAGGATTATGACGCAAAGCAATCTTGATGTTAGCCGTGATGCAACTCTTAATGAAGTGATCGATACCTTTCTCGAAAAGAATGGTCACCCACGAGATTATCTGGCCATCAATGCTTTTCTACCCAGGACTGAAACCAACACGCAAATATTACAGGAACTTCGAGCGAGGGTGCTAAATAAATACCATCGGGCAACCACGTTAGGGTTTGGTCCGCGGTACCTGCACTCGACAGGGCAATTGCATAAAGGTGGGGCGAACAATGGAATATTAATTGTGATTACCTCTGCAAAATCTCAAGACCTGGAAATTCCCGGCGAAGGGATTACCTTTGGAATTATGCAGCGCGCCCAGGCATTGGGAGATGTTCAGGCATTGGAAGCAAAGTCACGACGTGTCCTTTGGATCGATCTGAAAGAGCCTGATCCTCGCCTGCTTCTGTAGAAAAAAAATCTATACCTGATGAAAAATGGAATAGAGCCCTTGAGAAAGGGCTCTATTGGTTAATTCTGGAATTCAACAAAATAGATCGAACAAGGTTTTAGAGTTACTTCCCAGCAATTCTCTTTTAATGCAGGCAGTTTTGCGTCGGAAATGCGAATGGCATCAGGTTTACGAAAAGTATTATAAACTTCTGGTGTGCTGGCATGGATTTGAAGGGCATGGGCTGGTTTTAAATCCTTAAATGATTTCAGGTGCATTGATACTTTCAACCTGTGAAACGGGTACCGGTTAACAAGGATGACGGATATTTTTGAATTTTCATCGTTGCAAGTCGCCACAGCATCGAGGTAGGGTACATGATCATGGGCAACCATGTTAATATCCACATACTGTGAATTAAAACATTCACTTGCAACAGTTGAATTGATGATGTTGTCTTGCAATTCAGAAAAAAGAATGAAAGGATAAAAAATGGAAGTGGCAATTGCAGCATTTTGATTCGTTTGAATCATCGGGAGCACATTAACCAATTGCGCCAGGTTTGCCATTCCGACAGTATGACAGTTTTTTAAGAATATGATCAATACAGAAGAGGTATAAAGCGCGTCGCGCATCGTATAGGTTACATGATGCATGCTGACATTTTTTTCGCGCGGCGGCAGCCATAGATTCCATTCATCCACCGCTTGAAGAATTTGTCGCCCCGGTGAAAACTCTTGAATTTGCCGCTCTACTCGTCGAATAATCCATTCGATGTCAATAGGTGCCGCGCATACGGCTTGGAACAAATCAAGTGCATCATATGATTCCTTCCAGCCACTTTTTTCAGGTTGGTAAATATGCCATGATAGGTAATCGATCTGTGGCGCCAGGTTTTCAAGAACGGTTCGATTCCAAGCGGTTGCAGGATCATCAGGTGAATCGGTCAAAGGATTATTTCCGACTGCGACGATTTTAATTTCAGGGTCAACTTCTCGCATGGCTTTTATGAATCTCGATGCACGCTTAACATATTCCTCAGCAGAAACCGTTCCAATCTGCCAAGGTCCCCAGACCTCATTCCCCACCCCCCAATATTTTACATGGTAAGGTTGTGGATGGCCATTTTTGGCACGTCTGGCGCCTTGTTCTGTATCCACCGGGCTGTTGCAGTATGCTACCCAACGTGCTGCTTCCTCCGGAGTCCCCGATCCATCATTAACCACCAGACAAGGTTCGGCATTAAGCTGTTCACAGAGGGATAAGAATTCATCTGTACCCACCTGATTGGACTCTTCAGATTGCCAGGCAGCATCGTGTCTAGAAGGCCGGTTTTCTTTTGGACCAATGCCATCTTCCCAATGATATCCGCTTGCGAAGTTACCTCCGGGGTAGCGGATGAGAGGTGGATTAAGCTGGCGAATGAGATCCAGCGTATCTTCACGCAGTTTACTCCCATCAGCAGTCCAGACGCCATCGTAAACACATTTTTCAAGATGCTCAATGAATTGTCCCAAGATGAAAGGAGAAGCCTTGCCGATCTTTTGATCTCCATCGATGGTTAACTTTGAAAACCTGCTTTTTTGTAAAAATTGGAGTGTAGAAGGTTTAAGTGCGCTTGTTTTCTTTTTTGAAGAACCTTCAGAAAGAGAAAACGCAAGTTCTCCCATTTCTTTGGTATTGGCGATTAATTGAATTGCTCCGATTGGCGGGTAATCATTTACAGTAACTAGAAATTCGCTGCCAACTGCTAAAATCATTGGGGTTTCAGGGCTGATTTCAGAGCAAATGAGAGAAAGATTATTTGCAGATGAAAGTGTTATCTGGTCATCAGGAATCTGATGGTCGGCAACAAATATATGAAACCGTGTTACTGTAGCAGAAGCAAAGGAATTAAGAATCGCGAAAGAAAAACCTTTTGGATGCGTTTTGAAACTTCCGGGAACAATTAATTTTTTGAGGATAAATTCAGGAATGGACATATTTTACCTATCGCGATTGAGAAGTTTGTGAAGTCTTTTTCATTCTTAAAATTGGGATTGCTGCCAGCAATGTGGCGGCTGCAGCAACCTGGAAAATTAAAGATGTGGGTATGTATGCTTCCTGGCCATCCAGTACCGAATGGATCCCAAAAGTCGTTGTTAACCAGCTTCCGATCATTGGTCCTGGGATCATCGTCAGAGCAACCGAAAAGAGGATCAGGTAACCCGCAAATTGACCACGTTTATCTTCTGGGAAGAGATCTTTGCTCCATGCGCCAGTGGCAATCGTCCAGGCGCTGATCGGAGCAAGCCACAAAATACCGGTGAGGATTAATGGGATGAGTGATCTGGATAACGAAAAGGCCAAAAGCCCAATCATTTCCGCGACAATTGCGATCAAGGCGACTTTTTTTCGACCCCATTTATCAACAAGCATACCTAAAGGATATGCCGTGGCGATACCACCCAGCAAAATAGCCATAAAAATAATGATCGATGCCTGGAGCGTTTCAATTTTTAGATAATGCTGAATATAAATCATCAAATATGGAAAAAAGATTTGCTGGGCAATTCCCCATAACGTGATGGCAAACAACAGGTATAAAAAGTCGCGATTTTCTTTCATTGATTTCCAGCTAAAAGTATTAAGGATGCTTTTGAAATAACCTTCAGCTGGAACAGTCCTTTCATAATGAGATTCCTGTAAAAGCAATGAAGAAACAAGACCAAGGATAAAAACCATTCCACCTACGATGTAAAAGAATGGAAAATAACCCAAAGCGTCGATTAACAGCCCCGCACCTCCATAGACGAATAAAAGGGCAACCCACGAAAGAATTTCAAGAACCCCCATTACTTTTCCACGGTTTTCGGTTGTTGTAATATCTGCTACATAGGCATGAAAAACTGAATCGTTTGCACTTGATCCAAAGAAAGTCATGACACAATCAAATAAGATCGCCATAAATACCGCAATACCAATCGGATGAAAATAAGCGGCAGTTGGAAAAAGGGCGGTAGTAATTCCCCAACCGAGGTATCCAATTAATAAAAATGGTTTTCTCCCCCAACGATTTCGCACGCGATCACTAAAAGCACCCATAAAGATGGAGGCCAGTGTAGCCACCACTGCACTCGCAGCCACCATCCATGATATCGGTCGAGGATCAGGGGTGATGTTATTGTAGATGAAGGTATTAAAAAACTGGTTTTCAACCCCCCAGGCTAATGCACCAAGAAAACCTAAGATAATAATTGCAGTCCAGGTTCGTTTATTCAGCATGTTTCCTCCAGTTATCAACAATGGAAAACGCATGAAGCTCAACGATGTCCATGCTGTCGCATTGTTTGATTAATGTGTTGCAAAATAATAAATCAATAATAGCATAAGAATAAAACTTCTTTGGTAAAATAAATAATTCTTGAATCGATTTATGCTAATGCGTGTTAAGATGTTATTGTCATGTTTATTAAAGGAATCATTTTAGAAGAAAAGGAAAAAACGATGGATCTTTTCGAAAAATGCAGGTCTTATACAGCTGCCAAAGAAGCGATGGAAAGTGGTATTTATCCTTATTTTATTCCGCTCAATGAAAACGAGGGAACCGAAGTTGTTTTCCAGGGGAAACGTCTCATCATGTGCGGTTCAAATAATTACCTTGGATTAACAACGCATCCGAAGGTACGCGAAGCTGCCATTGAAGCAATTAAACGGTATGGCCCAAGCTGCACCGGTTCTCGTTTCTTGAATGGAACACTTGCCTTGCACGAACAGCTTGAAAGCGAACTGGCTGAATTTGTGGGAAAAGAAGCCGCGCTCGTTTTTTCAACAGGGATGCAGACCAACCTGGGTACCGTTAGTGCTCTCATCGGTCGTGATGATGTTGTGGTACTCGACAAAGAAGATCATGCAAGCATTGTCGATGGCGCACGCTTAGGGTACGGAAAGATTGAACGCTTCCGACACAATGATATGGATCATCTCGCCAAAGTTTTGAAATCAATTCCTGCAACTGCGGGGGCTTTAATTGTGGTAGATGGCATGTTCAGCATGGAAGGAGATCTTGCGCCTTTGCCCGAGTTGATCAAAGTTGCCCAGCAATTTGGTGCGAGATTAATGGTTGATGATGCCCACAGTATGGGGGTCTTAGGAGAGGGTCGAGGTACCGCAGCTCATTTTGGTGTAACGGATCAGGTAGATCTCATTATGTCTACTTTCAGTAAATCCTTTGCGTCACTGGGCGGGTTTGTTGCTGGAGATGAAAACACCATTCATTACATCAAACATAATGCACGTGCATTGATTTTTAGCGCCAGTATTCCACCTTCGAATGCAGCGGCTGCATTGGCTGCATTACATATTATGAAAGAACAGCCAGAACTCGGTCATCGGGTATGTGCCATTGCTGAAAAAATGCGTAAAGGGTTCCGCGAATTGGGGTTTGATATTGGCAATTCGGTTACACCGGTGATCCCGATTATCATTGGTGATAACGACCGCACGTTTTTGATGTGGAAAAAGTTATTCGATAATGGTGTGTTTGTTAATCCAGTTATTTCTCCGGCAGTTTCACCAGGTCACCAGTTGCTGCGTACCAGCTACATGGCAACACATACGGATGAACAAATGGACAAAGTGCTGTCAATTTTTGAAAAAGTTGGAAAAGAATTGGGTGTTATCTAGGTAGAAGAAAAGAGACCGGTTTACCGGTCTCTTATTTTGTCAGATAAAGAATGCCAATACATTTTGGTCCGCAGTGACTGGCAATTGTGGAACCTGCAACTGTAAAGCAGATTTCATCAAATTTTGCCAGTTTTTCAATTTCTGTGCGTAAAAATTCGGCGTCATTTTCACAGAGCGTGTGTGTTACAAAGATTCGGTGTGGATTAATTTGGGTGATGTCTTTTTTCAAGTCTTCTACCATGGACAACAAAGCTTTCTTACGGCTTCCGGCGATTTTTTTCTTCACATCAAGAGTGCCATCTGGGCAGACGGTAATAACTGGACGAATATTCAACAGACTTCCAATCAGCAATTCAGTTGCTGAACATCTACCGCCTTTGTGAATATAGTCTAAGGTGTCTACAACGAATGAGGTATGAACATTTTTTGTCAGGGCAGTGATGTGACTTACAATTTCTTCGGTTTTCATCCCTGCCTGTGCCATTTCTGCAGCTGCAAGAACCAGCAGGCCAATACCTGTAGACAAGTTTAATGAATCAACAATAAAAACATTATTTTTACCCATCGTTTCGCGTGCGATATGGGCGTTTTGATAACTGGCAGAAAGTTTTGAGCTAATACTGATGTAGATTACATCTTCTTCCACAGAAAAATGCTCGATATATGTGGCAACTGATGGAGCAGATGTTTTGGGCAGTATTCCTGATTTCTTTACTTCATCAAATAATTCCTGCGTGTGAATATTTACTCCGTCTTGATACAACTTTCCGTCAATAAAGACGCCAAGTGGAACAATATCGATGTTAAATCGATCGATAAGTTCCGGGCTTAGATCAACACAACTATCAGCGATTATACGGATCAAGGTAACCTCCAATAATGATTAAAACCAGCGTCGTTTTCTAAAATATAGCAACATTCCGATGCCAAGGATTACTAAAATTAAACCCATGATATAAAAACCAAGTTTTGCAGATGCACCAGGAATGTACTGAAAGTTCATACCGAATGCCCCGGTGATAAACGAAAGTGGAAGAAACACGGTAGAGACGATTGTCAGTGCTTTCATAATTTCGTTCAGCCGCAGGCTGGTAGAGTTAAGGTAAATATCAAGGGAGCCAGATACGATATCTCGTATGATATCCGTTAAGTCTTGAATACGTACCAGGTGGTCATAAATGTCTCGAAAATAGATCAGACTTTGGCGATTGATTTGAGAGAATTCATTTCTTGAAAGGCGGTTCATTACCTCTCGTTGAGGGGCGATGATCCTGCGTAGAGACATAATATTATGTTTTAAAGATAACAATCTTTGAAGGGTTTCAGTCTTTGGTTTTTCAAGCACACTGTCTTCAAGCCATTCGACATCAGATTCCATCTTATCGATGAGA
Source organism: Anaerolineaceae bacterium (assembly GCA_034429135.1). Classification (GTDB taxonomy): domain Bacteria; phylum Chloroflexota; class Anaerolineae; order Anaerolineales; family Anaerolineaceae; genus UBA6107. Next base: position 74,812 of record DAOUGR010000049.1, read on the forward strand.
GGCATGTAATCATCAACAAGGGCATCCATTATTGTATGGCATAAAAAATCAGGACCGTTCTTGGATAATCGGTAATCCTTATGGATGAGCTTCCAGGTGTTTGCTATAGGGGGCATGAAGTCGTCTGTGTAGCAGGTAACCAAATAATTCTTCCCTAAGAAAAAGTCGAGCTCCAGGGTTTCAAGCGTGTCATCTGTTTCATTCGGGTTGATGGCATGGGAGATGATAAAAATGTAATCTGAATAATCATCGATTTTGGCGGTTTGGTACCCCAGACTTTGACAATCCTCAATGGCGAGCGGATGGAATTGAAAAATATCGCGGAGCACGAGATCAATTTCTGCATCTGTAGCGTGTTCCAGGCTTACCCAAAGGAATCCTCTGGTAGAGGATAGTATCTCATTAATGTTGGTTGTATCTTTTATTGTTTGCGGAGCTTGATCCGGCTGCAGGTGGGCGATACGCAACATGCGTAGATTCTACACTAGAAATAAAAAAATCGAAAGAATCAGAAGAAGGAATGGATGTAGGCAAAAAAAGGCTTAATTAATGATGGGAGGTTTAGAACAACCCCCAATCACCGCCGATACCTTCTTCCATCATTGAAAAATCCCAGGGATCCAGACCAAAGTCCATAGAAACTTCACGCTCTAACACTTCTTCAGCTTTCTGACGTGCAGATTCTAACATCGATGGGCCATAAGGACAGAAAGGAGTGGTTAAGATCATTCGGATAATTGCATTGTTTTCATTAATAATTACATTTCGCACAAGGCCAAGTTGGATGATATTTAATCCTAATTCAGGGTCAAGAATGGTGCTGAACCCTTTACGAAGGTTCTCACATAATTCTGGGAAGTCAGCTTCGGCTTCCCATGTAGGACGATTGGAGCCGGGGATGGGTTTGTCTGTCATGCTTTTGCCTCAAAGGCGGTGCGATCGATGATGTATGAACACTGGTTGTCACCATTCAGGACGCAATGAATCTTATCGACCGGTACTGTAAGAATATTTGATAACAGCGTTTGGTCAATTGTGCACACTTCAGGATGGTTCTGTCGGATGTGATAAAAGGGACAGGTGACCTCGTTGATGATGTATTCATTCCCTTCTTTTTTCCATTCAATAATGAAGCCCTCATTAAGCAGGGCTGATTGGAGGTAATTTAACTTTTCTTCCACAGTCATATTTTGCGTATTTGATTTCTGTTCCTGCGCCAGATCTTCTGCAATGTGGATAAAGATTTTTTCAATCTCTTTTTGTGATAGCCGTTTCTTTAAATAAAAGAGGAGTCGGTTGGTCAAATTCAAGTACATCGTAGGAAATTTCTCAACCCCAGTTTCTGTTAGTGAATAGACTAATCTGGGTCTGCCAACGCCGTGTCTTTCTTCTTGAGCCTGAATTAATCCTTCAGCTAACAGGTTGGTTAGATGGTGGCGCACTGATATGGAATTAATTTCCACCGCTTTGGCCAAATCTGTGATGGTCGATTTTGGGTTATTGAGTAAAGTTTGTAAAATTCGGTCTTTTGTGCTTTTCATGGTTATCCTGTCTACATATGAATCTTATCATATCGGTATAATTTATGTCAATATTAAGATAAATATTGTAAATATACAATGCCAAATAATTAGAATAATATTGATAAATATGGTAAATATTGACTGTGAATCATGAGTGTGCTATAATCCACCTGGCTTTATAATATAATAGAAAATATTCATAAAAATCTAATAAATGGATTTTTATGAAATCAGGAGAATGACACCATGTCAGAATTGAGCATCAAAGGGTTGCATGTCAGCATTGAGCAGAAGGAAATATTAAAGGGATTAACGCTTTCGGTTGCTCAAGGCCAGGTACATGCAATTATGGGACCCAACGGGACTGGGAAATCAACTCTTGCGTATACCTTAATGGGACATCCACGTTATACGGTAACTGAAGGCGAAGTGACATTCAAGGGGCAAAATCTTCTTGATTTATCGACTGATGAAAGATCGCGATTGGGTTTATTCCTGGCTTTTCAGTATCCTGTTTCGATACCTGGGGTGACTGTGGCAAATTTCTTGCGAACGGCCGTAAATGCAAGGCGAAAAGCAGAAAACCCGGGTGATCGTGGAATTCCCATACCTGAGTTTCGTAAACTATTAAGAGAAAAAATGGACATGTTGAAAATGGATAGCGCGTTTGCCGGGCGTTACTTGAACGAAGGTTTTTCTGGTGGTGAAAAAAAACGCGCTGAAGTTTTACAAATGGCAATGCTTAAACCAGAGATTGCCATTTTAGATGAAACTGATTCAGGATTAGATATCGATGCATTGCGCATTGTCTCTGAAGGGGTGAATCTGTTACGCGAACAAAATGTAGGTGTGCTTTTAATCACCCATTATCAGCGAATGTTGAATTACATCAAACCAGATGTCGTGCATGTAATGATGGGAGGAACAATTGTGGAATCAGGTGGCGCTGATTTGGCATTGCACCTCGAAGAGCATGGTTATGACTGGATCAGGGAAAAATACGAAAACGGGATCATCTCAGGCTAGCATTAATTATTTTATTGGAGACTTACATGAGCACTGAGAAGAAACCTGATTTTTTAAACCAACTTGAAGAATATCAATACGGATTCAAAGATCCTGATACTTTTGTATATAAATCTGAAAAGGGGTTGAGCGAGGAAGTTGTTCGCAAAATCTCTGCCATGAAAAATGAGCCGGATTGGATGCTTCAATTTCGGTTGAAAGCGTTGGCACATTTCAGAAAACGCCCAATGCCTACCTGGGGATTGGATTTATCGAACCTGGATCTCGAGGATATATACTATTACGTACGGCCTGCTGAAGCCAGCGGAAAAACCTGGGATGAAGTTCCGGAAACGATAAAAAACACATTTGACAAACTGGGAATTCCTGAAGCCGAGCAAAAATTTTTGGCTGGGGTCGGTGCTCAATATGAATCGGAGATGGTGTATCACAATATTCAAGAACATCTTGAGAAACAGGGTGTTATCTTTTTGAGCATTGAAGATGGGCTTCGAAAACACCCGGAACTTTTTAAACAGTATTTCGGTACTGTTGTGCCCATTGAGGATAATAAATTTGCTGCATTAAATTCAGCGGTCTGGTCGGGCGGATCATTTGTTTATGTACCAAAAGGTGTAACCGTTGAATTACCGCTACAGGCCTATTTCCGCTTGAATGTGGCTAATATTGGCCAATTTGAGCGATCACTGATCATTGCTGATGAAGGTTCGAGGGTACATTATGTTGAAGGGTGCACTGCACCCTCATATACCACAGACTCATTCCACAGTGGGGTTATCGAGATACTTGTTAAAAAAGATGCAAGGGTTCGGTACACAACCATCCAAAATTGGTCCACGAATGTGTACAACCTTGTTACCCAGCGCGCAAAAGTTGAAGAGAATGGAACAATGGAATGGGTTGACTGTAATCTTGGTTCGAAAGCAACGATGAAGTACCCATCTACGTATCTTATGGGGCCTGGGGCGCATGGAGAGATACTTTCGGTAGCCTTTGCCGGGCGCGGTCAACAGCAAGATGCCGGAGGAAAGGTTATTCATTTTGCGCCAAACACCAGCTCAAAAATCACATCAAAATCCATCAGCAAGAACGGTGGGCGTTCTTCATACCGGGGCTTGTTGAAAGTTTACAAAGGTGCAACAAACGTACGATCAAGTGTGTCGTGTGATGCTCTATTGCTTGATCCTGAATCGAGGTCAGATACCTATCCAACGATTGAGGTAGATGAAGAAGATGTGACGATTGGTCACGAGGCTACAGTCTCTAAGATTGGTGAAGAACAGTTATTTTATTTGATGAGCCGGGGTTTGACACAGGAAGAGGCCACGACCATGGTCGTTTCGGGTTTCATCGAACCATTGGTGAAGGAACTGCCTATGGAATATGCAGTCGAAATGAACCGCCTGATCCAGCTGCAGATGGAAGGTTCTGTTGGATAAACTTATAACTGACTTGAAAGAGATGCAATGATTGAAAACCCAGTTATTGTTACAAAGAAACATAAAGAGACTAAGGATAGTGAACCCAGATTAGTCATCAAACCTGAATTTTTCGATTCTGATCCAGTGGTTCGCAACTATCGAATGAGATCATGGGATTTATTTAATTCTTTGCCCATGCCAACCGACAAAGACGAAGATTGGAGAAGGACGAGTCTTAAGGAAATCAAGTTTGATCAGTTCAAATTGTTCGATCAAATAACCAAAAACCAAGTCCAAATACCTGCGCAACTCTCTGAGCCAATGGCTGACCAAAAGCATGGCGGACAGGTGTTATTGACTCCTTGGGAGTCTATTCTTCATCTGGATCCCCAGATTGAGGCCAGCGGCGTTGTGTTTGAAGATATTAAACAAGCTGCCAGGCTTCATCCCCAATTATTGCAGGTGATGTTGGAGAAAATATTAAAATCGAGGACGAATAAATTTTCATCACTGGCTGGCGCTCTCGATATCAATGGCGTTTTATTGTACGTTCCAAAAAATGTTAAGGTTAAAGCACCTTTGCAGAGTGTGTATTGGGTGCCAACCGGGGGGAATGTACACGCTTTACATGTTCTGGTCTACCTTGAAGAAGGTGCATCAGTCACCTATGTTCACGAATCGTCTTCGCAGGCCGAGGTTGCTGAAGCGTCATTGCATACAGGGATCATGGAATTGTACGTTGGGGAAAGTGCCCATTTGAATTTTGTCGAATTGCAATCCTGGGGTAAGAACGTGATCAATTTCACGCGTGAAAATGTAACGATTGAAAAAGATGGCGGAATCGATTGGGTCTTTGGTGCTCTGGGAAGTAAAATTACCAAAAATTACTCTGATTTAAACCTTGTCGGTGAAGGCAGCACCGGTAAAATGTCAGGATTCTATTTTACCGATGGGCAGCAACATCTGGATCATGATACCCAGCAGAATCATCTTGCTCCCAACACAACAAGCGATTTACTCTTCAAAGGCGCTTTACTTGAAAAAAGTCGGTCGGTATGGCAAGGAATGATCTACGTTGCGCAAAATGCATCTAAAACCGATGGATACCAATCGAATCGAAACCTGGTATTAAGTAAGGATGCGAGGGCAGATTCGATTCCTGGCCTGGAAATATTAACAGATGATGTTAAATGCTCACATGGCGCAACAGTTGGAAAAATCGACCAGGATCAGATCTTTTATCTGCAAAGCCGTGGATTGCCACGTAAGGTAGCTGAGGGTCTAATTGTGGAGGGATTCTTCGATCCCATCATGCAGCGTATTCCATTCGAAGGTGTTAAAACACGCTTTCAGAATGCGATTAAGGAAAAAATGGAGCATATTGCGTAAAGAAATATCATTTGCGTTGATATGATAAAATGCTATGATTAATTCAACTAAGAAAATAAGCGGAGTAAGAAATATGTCATCTGTGCCATTCATGAAACCCCCTGAATTTGAATTTGAATTCCAGGTTGGTGATCCTGTAGAGGTATTTTGTGACCACGAAAAGGGTGGGGAGAGAATACGCGGCTGGCTGCGGGGGATTGTAGTTCAGGTGGACCCCAAAATGGTCGCGGTTCAATTCAGGTCCAATGTTTTTTTAACTGATGGATGGATGGTACCTGATCATATCCTTTGGTATCCGCAGAATTCTCAACACATACGGATTCCTGCAAAGAAGTCTAAGTCAGAACTTCCAAAAGCAGGGTAGAAATGTCCACTGATTTGAATCCAACCTTCTCTTTTGAGTCGATAAGAGATGAATTTCCAATACTCAAGAGAGAAGTTCATGCGGGAATTCAATTAACCTACCTTGATTCGGCGGCTACTTCTCAAAAACCAATCCATGTGATAGAAGCAATGGATCATTATTATAGGAACACGAACGCGAACATACATCGCGGAGTTCACGCGCTGGCTGAAGAGGCAACCTTCAGCTATGAACAAGCAAGAGAGAAAGTTGCCAAATTCATCGGAGCGAACAAATCCAAGGAAGTCATCTTTACCCGAAACACTACCGAGTCAATCAACCTGTTGGCTTACACGTTAGGGCGTTCGTATTTAAAGCAAGGCGACCTGATCATATTAACAGAAATGGAACATCATTCCAACCTCGTTCCCTGGCAGATGCTGGCTCACGAGTTGAATTTAAGATTGGAATTTATAAAAGTAACAGATGACGGTTTATTGGATTTGGATTCTTATGATCATTTATTGAAACAGAATCCAAAACTGGTTTCGTTTACGCAGATGTCGAATGTGTTGGGAACGATTAACCCGGCACAGGAGATCATCAAGAAAGCGAAAGAATATGGCGCAGTCACGATTGTGGATGGAGCACAATCGGTTCCCCATATTCCGGTGAACGTCAGACAACTTGGCGCAGATTTTGTGGCGTTTTCTGCTCACAAAATGCTCGGACCGCTAGGAATAGGCGTACTCTGGGGTAGAGAAGAACTTTTGGAGAAACTACCGCCATTTCTTGGCGGTGGGGATATGATTAAAAAGGTTTATCTCCGCTCATTTACATCCAATGACTTGCCGCATAAGTTCGAAGCCGGCACCCCTGCTATTGCTGAAGCCATTGGTTTTGGGGCTGCCATTGATTACCTGTCTTCAATCGGCATGGATCGAATAGCGATGCATGAACAAAATCTTATCAAGTACGCCATTGATGAATTGCAGAAGATAGACGGGTTACACATCCTTGGACCTGATGCCTCGCTCAGAGGCGGCGTTGCTTCTTTTGTTTTGGATGGTATACATCCTCATGATGTAGCACAAATTCTAGACGGTGATGGAATTGCAGTACGTGCAGGGCATCATTGCGCTATGCCTCTTCACGATCGCTACCATATTCCGGCTTCCACGCGGGCAAGTTTCTATCTTTACAATACAATAAATGACATAGACGTTCTGGTAAAATCCCTCAAAAGGGTAGCAAAGATTTTTGGATAAAACATGGATGATCTGTATCGAGATGTAATTGTAGAACACTATAAGAATCCTGGATATAAGGGCATTCTGGATCCACATGACATTTCTTTTGAGGATGAAAATCCCCTTTGTGGAGACCATCTACGCATTGATCTTCGCGTTGATGAAAATAACAAGGTAAAAGAAGCAGCATTCAGCGGGCATGGATGTGCCATTTCACAAGCCTCAGCTGATTTATTGCTCGAGTCGATCATTGGCAAATCAATAGATGAAGTAAAAAAATACACGAAGAATGATGTGCTGGAATTGCTCGGCATTGAACTCGGGCCCGTACGTTTGAAATGTGCACTCCTTTCACTGAAAATATTGAAGGCTGGAGTATATGGGTTAGGTGAGGCCAGTGATGATCTGGTGGAGGAGGAATAATTGATGGCTGAGGATCATGCGATCGGATACCAGTTCTTTCGAATTGCTCATGTAAATGATATTCCAGATGGAGAACGGCTTTTCTTTGAAATTGGAGGTCAACCCATTGTGCTCTTTTCAATCCATGGTGAATTCCTGGCGACCGGCGATGTCTGTTCACACGATGGAGGGTCAATTGGTGAAGGTGAAGTAATCGGAGATGAAATCGTTTGTCCACGCCACGGGGCTCGCTTTAATATCAAGACCGGTGAGGTTCTTTCACTTCCTGCGGTTACAGGTATACCCATCTACCCGGTAAGGATTCGAGATAATTACATTGAAGTAGGAATTCCGACTGAATAACATCAATCGGATTTGATTTGAACGAAAAAGGGAAGGCAAATCATGATTTGCCTTCCCTTTAATGAAAAATGGAATAATGAGATTGGGGGAACTCATCTATTAACTCATACACCCGAATGCGCCAATGATTCGCAAAATATCAAAGCCTTCAGCAAATTTTCGTTCAACAAAAGCGCCATTTTTTACAAGGATTGAGCGCGTCAATTCGGGGTCAAAATAGTATTTTGCGTCGTAGGTGTGATATTCAGCCAGAGCTTTAATCTTATTGTTCACATCTTCTTCATTAACCTCAACCAGGAATTGTGGAAAAAAGCCGTAACTACTTCGAATGACATCATAACCGAGAACTGTTGTTCCGCGAAAAGCACGCAACGTTTCTTCGGTAACTGTCGCATGATCCTGATGCAAATCTGATTTCGTGTGAACAAAAACAATATCTGGGTGATAACTTTGATTCAATTTGATCAAATATTCGAGTATTTCTTGCCGGGCTTGTGGAAACCGGCGCGTTTCAAAATTGCCTATGACGACGTGTTCATCTGGAACACCCAATACATGCATGCTGCGATGATGCTCAACCACAACATTCTTCAGTAAAGGATTTTTCTGGTTATCGGATAGCGTCACACAATGTACTTCAGTCTTTCCTGAAATATGCGAGATCAATGCACCACAACCGATCTCAATATCATCTGGATGGGCACCTATGAAGCATACTTTGCGACCAAAAAATGCCATGTCGTGATTCATATTCACCTATTTTGTGGCTAGGATACCGCCAACCACCTTGGTCATCACCAATTTACCATCTTGATCAAGGCGTTTCTTGGCGACTTCTGTGATCTGTTTCATTATATTTTCAAAATCGTCTTTTTCTTTGAACAGGCTGCTCCATAGTTTGCGGTCTTCCGACATGGATGCGCGGGTGTAATCCATATAAGGGTCAACAGTATCAAAAGTGAGTGGATTTTCGAATATGTGCAGATCAACTTTCGAATACAAAGATTTGATCGTAGAGAATATCTCGGTTGAAAATCGTGAGCTTCCAGGCATGGGAGGAATGGTCAAGCCTGTGGCTTCTGTAATGATGTCATAAAATAACTTCTTATTCTGTGGCATTGGCCCTGTGGTGAATAATCTACCACCAGGCTTGGTTACACGGTACATTTCACCAATCGTAGCAGACATATTTTCTGCGTAATAGATGGCAAAGCAACACGATACGAAATCAAATTCATCTTGTCTGTGAGGAAAATTCTTGTTGAAGTCGAGGTATTCGAAGGTGATATTCGTATTCCGACGTTTATTTTCTGCTCGCGCCTGATCCAAAAGATCTTCAGAAACATCTCCTCCGATAATTGACGCGTTGCCTTTAAGGAAATCATAATAAGAAAAGCATTGTTTTCCAGAACCACAGCCAACATCGAGGATTATGTTCCCTGGCTGTAATTTGATCAGGTCTAACATCCAGGCGTCAATATCTCTGGCTCCATATTTTGAATGAATGTCGATACGTACTGCAAGATCTTTCGTCGTTTCTTGAAAATTGATTTTCATTGATCCTCACTTATTTGTTTTCTTAAGTATAAATGCGGGTTATGGAGTGTCAAGATTGTGTCAGCAAATTCGAGGCAGCATTTCTCCGCTCATTACATCAAGCAGGCGTGTGCCACCAATGGTTGTTCTTAGCAGCACCCTACCTGAAGGCGCAGATTCGACATGGCCAATTACAACTGCGTTAGTACCATATTTTTGAGAACGCATTCCATTGAGTACTTCATCAACTTCGTGGTTGGGAACAATCACGATCACTTTACCTTCATTAGCGACATAAAGGGGATCGAATCCAAGCATTTCACAGGTTGCGCCAACGATAGGATTAATTGGAATTGATTTCTCATCAAGGATAATGCCGACCTGGCTCTGAATTGCAATTTCATTCAAGGTGGTAGCTAGCCCGCCACGGGTTGGATCACGAAGAACATGTACATTCTTTGAGTGTTCAACGATGTTTTGGATCAAGTGGTTCAGTGGAGCGACATCTGAATGAATGGCTGTTTCCAATCCAAGCTCACCGCGGGCTGAAAGGACTGCGATACCATGATCACCAAGAGTTCCTGAAATGATCACAGCATCTCCCGGTTGAGCACATGCACCGCCAATGTTTAGATAGTCAGGAACCCATGCCACACCAGATGTAGAAATAAAAATTCCATCCGCTTTACCTTTTTCAACCACCTTGGTATCACCTGCAACAATGGGAACCCCGGCTTCTTGGGCTGTAGCAGCCATTGAAACGATGATTTTTTCCAGTGTAGAAATTGGTAAGCCCTCTTCAAGAATAAAGCTGGCTGTCAGACCCAGTGGAATGCCACCAGACATTGCGAGATCATTAACAGTGCCTGAAACAGCAAGCCGGCCAATATCACCACCAGGAAAAAACAACGGGCTGACAATATGGGCATCGGTACTGACAACAATTTTTCCACTTTGTTGAGATGTAATTTGAGCAAAATCATTTCCTGCCAGCAGCGCAGAATTGGCAAAATTTGGCACGAAGTATTGTTGGATTAAATCATGAGTCATTTTTCCGCCGGAACCATGACCCATTACGATATGATCATAAGATTTTACCGGAAGAGGGCAGACAGGGCCTTGCATATTCGGTAATGATACATCATTCATTTTATCCTTCCATATCTATTCGCGCGTACCGATAATAAGCCGCGCAGGTACCTTCCGAGGAGACCATTGTTGCCCCCAGCGGATTCTGTGGAGTGCAAACATTCCCAAAGGCGGGACATTGAGGAGGTTTCCTGATACCCTGCAATATCTGGCCAGAGATACAGATATCAGATTCACGGGTCTGGATTTGTTCGACCTCAAATCTTTTCTCAGCGTCGAAGAAATGGTATTCGGGCCTTAATTCCCATCCACTTTGTGGAATGAATCCAATCCCCCTCCAGTTGCGGTCGCAATCTTGAAAAACACGCTTGATCATTGCCTGGGCTGGAATGTTGCCAGCTTCTGAAACCACTCTGGAATATGCGTTTTGAACACGTGGTGTACCAGATTCAAGAAGTTCCACTGTCATCAGGATTCCGTTTAAAAGATCAAGCGGTTCAAACCCAGTCACAACAATCGGTATTTGAAATTTTTGGCTGATTGCGTGATATTGATGGTATCCCATCACAGAGCAAACATGCCCTGCCGCGAGAAATCCCTGCACTCGGTTATTCGTTGAACCAAGAATGGCATGCATGGCTGGTGGAACGGTTACATGCGAAACGAGCATTGAATAGTTCTGCAAACCTAGTGACTCTGCGTATAGAACACTCATCGCATTTGCCGGGGCTGTGGTTTCAAAACCAATGGCGAAAAAGACGACTTCTTTTTCAGGGTTTTGTTGAGCGATTTTTACTGCATCAAGCGGAGAATAAACGATGCGCACCTGACCCCCAGCGGCTTTGACTGAGAATAAATCTCCATGAGATCCTGGAACGCGCAGCATATCTCCAAATGAACAAAAGATAACATTGGGGCGGGAAGCAATCGCAAGCGCTTTATCGACCAATTCCAGCGAAGTTACACAAACGGGGCAGCCGGGGCCATGCACTAATTCAATATTCTCAGGAAGCAGTTGATCAATGCCGTGTTGCATAATCGAGTGCGTCTGACCGCCACAGATTTCCATGATCACCCAGTGATGTTTTACTGTGTGATTGATCTTGGATAGAACGTTTTTTACCAGTTCAGCATCACGAAATTCTTCAAGATATCGCATGTTAATCCTGATTCGTTATAGGATCCTCTTCACCAAGTTCGATTTCATCCAATTCACGAAATGCAGCAAGTGTGTCCTGTGCTTCTTTTTCGCTGAGGATGTTTAAAGCAAATCCTGCATGAACGATAACATAATCTCCAATTTTGACTTCGGGGACAGCTTCAAGGCATACTTCTCTTAATACGCCACCGAAATCAACCTTACCCATTTTCATGTTTGAGGTGGTGAATATTTCAGTAATTTTTCCTGGAACAGCTAAACACATAGAAACCTCGTTAACCATTTATTATTGTTGAAGCTACCAGTATTTGACCTATTGATATTCCACCGTCGTTGGTGGGTATTTTTCGATGAATCAATGGTTTAAAACCATGGTTTTTTAGCAGATGGAGTGATTTCGTTAATAATGTCAAATTTTGCCATACACCTCCTGAGAGTGCAACAACGTTAATGTCTGTGAATTTCTGGATTTCTTGGGCAGCAAAAAGACATGTCTGGGCAATCGTATTGTGAAAACGAGCTGAAATAATCTCTTTGGCGATACCTCTGCGGTAATCTTGAATGATTTGTGGATACAGGTCTAAGATTTCTATCACCCCATTTTCTAGAGAAAGATCGTATGTAGATGATTCGTTAGGATCACATAAGTTTTCTAATTCAATCGCCGCCTGGCCTTCATAGGTAGCCTTTTGTCGTATGCCAATCAACGCCGAAACCGCATCGAAGAGACGGCCCATGCTAGTTGTTTGTGGAGTATTAATAAGATGTGTAATTTGTGATTTCAGCAATGTGCGCTCTTCTGCACACAACGCTTGAACAGGTGGGAGATCAGGATCCCAATCGATTCCAGCAGCAAATAATTGAGCCAGAGCAATTTTTGATGGATTGCGTATAGCGACATCTCCTCCGGGGAGTGGCGTCTCACGCAGATGGTAATATCGTTGAAATGTTGAATAATTGCCAACAAGGATTTCTCCTCCCCAGATTTTGCCATCAGTGCCGTAGCCTGTGCCATCAAATATCAGGCCGATAACAGATTCATTGGAGGGCCATAGATTGTCAGCTAGGCAAGAAGCGAGATGAGCATGATGATGTTGAACAGACACAAGGGGGAGGTGTTTTGTAAATGATTCTGATAAGCCATATTTGGTTGAAAGATAATCAGGGTGAAGGTCAACAGCTATTGCTGCTGGCGATAAACGGAATAATTGCTTGTAATGCTCAATCCCATTCTCAAAAGAATTCAGTGTTTCATAATTTTCAAGATCGCCAATGTGATGGCTGATAAAAATATATTTATCTTTCGAAAAGGCAAAGGTGTTTTTTAACTCAGCTCCACAAGCCAAGATTTGAGGTAATGACCTGGAGTACCTGAATGGTTCTGGTGCGTAACCTCGAGATCGACGAATGGGATAAAGATTCCCTTCAAAAACCCGGCAAACCGAATCATCCACACGCATGTGAATCGGACGATCATGTAAAAGGAAACCGTCTGCAATCCCTTGTAATCGAGTAAACGCTTCATCATCAGAATAAGCGATTGGCTCTTCACTAATATTCCCGCTGGTCATGACAAGAATCTCAGGAAACCCTGATTCTGGCTCAAGAAGTAACAGATGAAGCGGTGTGTAAGGCAGCATGAATCCCAGAGAATTCTGTCTTGGAGCGGTTTGATCAAGAATTGTGCGGGTAATCAATTTCTTTAAAATAACGATAGGATGTTGAGGTGATTCGAGCAATTCTCTTTCAACTTGCGATACCTGAGCAAATTTTTGAATTCGATCGATATCAAAAGCCATCAATGCGAACGGTTTATCACTTCTTTTCTTCCGATTTCTCAGGTTTTCGACGGCTTTTGTATTGCTTGCATCACACGCAAGGTGATATCCGCCTAGACCTTTTATTGCCAATATTTTTCCTGAAACGATCGCATTTCTGGCTGATTGAATCGCATCTTCGCCAACGGAAATAATCTCACCCATCCTAAACTGCAACTGAGGACCGCAGACCGGGCAAGCAGTAGGTTGAGCATGAAACCGACGGTCAGAAGGGTTTTGATATTCAGCCAGGCAATCTGGGCACATTTTAAACGTTGACATCGTTGTATTAGGCCGATCGTACGGAATATCTTTAATAATCGTAAATCGTGGGCCACAATTCGTGCAATTAATAAATGGATATCGATATCTTCGATCTTGAGGATCGAAGAGTTCTTTACGGCAATCTGAACAAATGCTTACATCAGGAGATACCGGTATATACTCTCCAGGCTGAGGTTCACTGTCTCGAATGATAAAATCTGTAAAAATTGGCGGGGTAATTTCAGTAATTTTAATGCTGTCGATTCTGGCTAAAGGAGGAGGATTATTTGTCAACCTGTCGATGAACTGGCCAATGCAGGCAGGAGAACCAGCAATCTCAATATCGACACCGCTGGAGGAGTTAATAACCCAGCCTTTTAAATCAAGTGATGTTGCCAGGTGATAAACAAATGGTCGAAATCCAACCCCCTGGACGATTCCCGTTATATGAATTCTCGAACCTGAATAGGCGGTCATGAATTTGACTGATGTGTGCGGACTTGAGATTTCAACCACTCAATCCATTCATAAAACCCATCTCCGGTACGGCAAGATAATGGAAAGGTCACCAATCCCGGATTGAGCATTTCAACTCCCCGCCTGAAATAATCCATGTCAAACTTGACATAAGGCGTCAGATCTGTCTTATTCACCACCAGCACTTTCAATCCGCGATAAATATTCGGATATTTGTATGGTTTATCGTCACCCTCAGGAACACTGGCAATTAAAACATTGATATGCGTTCCAAGATCCCAAGCAGCCGGACAAATAAGGTTGCCAACATTTTCAACGATTACCAGGTCGAGCTCCGACAATGGAAGTTGGCTTAATCCGTCGCTCATCATCGAAGCGTCAAGGTGACAATCTCCACCAGTATTAATCTGTACAGCAGGCATCCCGGCTGCGATAACTTTATCTGCGTCGATGGTAACAGGGGCCGTATCACCCTCAATAACGCCAATTCGTAGTGAATGGTTCAATCGCTTTATTGTTTCGAGAATGAAACTGGTTTTTCCAGCACCGGGTGAAGCCATTAAATTGATCGAGAAGATATTGTGAGAATTCATCAAATTACGGTTTAATTCTGCCATGCGGTCATTGGCACTGAAAATCTTTTCTACAACAGGAACTCTGATTGCGCTCATATACCTTTATCTACCTCTTTTTCGATCTCAATGCTATCAACATAGAATTCTTCACCTGAAATGATCGTAGTTTGCATACTACCACAATTTGGACAGGCAGTAAGTTCATCTTTCATCTGAAATTCATGATCACAATTGATGCAGCGAAACTTAGCAGGAATTCGGTTAAAGTGAAGTTTGGCACCTGCGCAAATTGTATTTTCACTAATGTAGTCCCAATAAAATTGAACTGAATCGTCAACGATGCTGGATAATTGACCGATTACGAGATAGATATCTGTAACCTTCTTGGCTAAAGAGGCATTGGCGTGTGAGAGGGCAATTTCCAGGACGTTCTCAGTGACTGACAATTCATGCATAGCAGAGCGATTATAATCTAATTAAGATAAATATTGGATGAATTGGGCTGCAACGATAAACAAATCTTTTCGATAACCGAGAAGAAAATTAATTTCCAGATTTGGCCAGCAAATTCATTAATTGAATCCGGGTAGTCAGAAAACTCCGGGCAGCCACAATTGCCAGGCGACGGTAGACGATAAAACCGATGTCATGGTCTTCTTCACAGAGTTGATATAGCATTTTGCCATCGATTCGAAGCAAACGACAGTGTGTAAGGGCAGTAGTTGTTCCGGTGCGTTGCCTGACAATAGGTGTCATCGCTGACCAACCAAGAATGTCAAAGGGACCTAATCTACTGGTTTCAACTTGACCAAAGGTTGGCACAAAAACTTCGACTTTAATTTCACCCTCTAACAGGATGTAAACAAAATCAAGTTTTGCCCCCTCGTGAATGGGAATGTCTCCGGGATCAATTTCAATCAGATCTGAAATTTGAGCGATCTGCTCTAACTGTCCCGGTTTAAACTCAAAGAATAGAGGAATGTTTTTTAGTGTGTCAATAGTGTCAAGTGTATTATCCATGGTACATCCTGCTGCATTATTTTCTAGGATAACATCGAGCATGTAAATCTGGTTAGTGTTTTACATCCTTGTCTCATTATGCAGTGTCATAATTATTGTCATTGTTTACGAAGAGATAAATGATAAATGAGTCCAACTATTAATGATCCGCCAATAATATTACCGATTGTCACAGGAAGAAGATTTTGTATCAGAAACTGTGGCCATGTAAACTTCGAAAGGTCTATTGTCAGATTTGTTGAGAACATAGGGTCAAAAATCTTAATAAAAAATGTAACAGGAATCAGAAACATATTGGCAATGCTGTGTTCAAATCCTGCAGCGATAAATGCAGAAATGGGAAAAAACACAGCCAATATCTTATCGGTTGTATTTTTAGCTGAGTATGATAACCATACAGCAAGACATACCAGAATGTTACAAAGGATTCCCAGTATGATGGCTTGAAGAAAACTGTAATTCAGCTTCAAACTGGCAATATTAAACAGTATTCTTCCAAGTTCACCGTCAGATAATCTGTATGATTTACCAAGTGTGAAAAGGTATGCGAGCAGAATAGATCCTAAGAAATTTCCAAAATAAACAATACTCCAGTTGCGAAGAATACTTCCTATTGAGATTTTGTGTCGTGCCCAGGCAATTATCATCAGCATATTACCGGTAAAGAGTTCTGCCCCACCCACAACAACAAGGATTAATCCAAGAGAAAATGCCAACCCCTGCAGCAGTTTCATGAAGCCAAAAGGCCAGGTACCACTCATGCCGATTGCTACGACTGCTGAAAAGATTCCTCCGAACCCGATATACATCCCTGCCAGAATAGCTAAAAGAAATGTAGAAACGAATCCAGATTGAGCTTTGGCTGCTGCAATTTCTTCAGCCCGATTTGCGATCTGATATGGTGATACGGGAGAATTATCAGCACCATTTTTTATCATGATTAGCCCCCCGTTCTATTTCTCCTTGGAAATCCAATCAATTACGACCTGCGCTGCTTGAGGAATAAGGTTCGCTGTTTCAGAGGAGAGTTCAGGTGAATATCCGAATTCTTTTCCCTTTACTGAAATTAATATTGCCTCTGGCGTTTTATGATAAATGGTTTGGAGGATGGAAAGCAGAGAACTTGCTGTCAGGTGATGGGTGAGTGGAGAATGCTGATAGACTGCAGAGAGAATTTCGCAATGGATGTCTTCAGGGACAGAACCGGTATGGGCATCCAGAAAACAGATCTTGTCAAATGTAGAAAGTTCTTCAGCCATTTCTGGTGTCAATTGAAGTTGAAAGACAAAAACGATCTGATCCTGTGAATCAAACGATTCATCGATGTTATATGGATCCTTGAATCCCAAACGTTTTCTAATCTCAGCCAACAAATGCCAGGCAATTCCGTCATCTTGCCGGTCACGATTGCCATAACCTAACACCAACGTTCGCATTCAATCCTCCATTCGCAGAAAAGCGATGACAAGTATTATGCTTGCCATCGCTTTTCATGATCCATTTCAGTAATGAGCTAGTCCCGCCTTAATGATTGAACCAACTGGTCTTCAACATCACGGATTTCGATGACCATTGGCATTTGCCCAACAGCATGTGTCGAGCAAGAAAGGCAAGGATCATGGGCACGAATGGCTGCTTCAACTCGATTTAATAGACCTTCACTAATCTCAGGTCCAGTAATGTATGTTTTGGCAACATTATCAACAGCTTCGCTCATCGCCCAGTTGTTGTGGCCGGTTGAAACGATCAGATTTACTTTCTCGATCTGGCCGTTATCTTTTACCCAATAATGATGAATGAGGGTGCCACGAGGAGCTTCAATGACGCCAACACCCTGCGGTTTGGGGTTGCGGCAGGTGTTAAGGATCTCTTTGCTAAGGATGTCAGGATCATCTAAAAGGGCTTTAACATTTTCAGCAGCATAGAGAGTTTCGATTAAACGGGCCGTGTGATAGTGGAGAGTGTTACCAACTGGCTTTCCACCATTAATAAGTTTGAATTTTTTCAATTCTTCATTGGCCATTGGTGTGGAAATCTGATCTGAAGCGTTCAGCCTGCCAAGTGGGCCAACTCGATACACACCTTGTGGGTATCCCAACTTCTTATAATAGGGGAATTTCAGGTAAGACCAGTCTTCGACATGTTCGGCAATGTAATCGAGATAGTTTCTCGGATCGAATTTCTCGAGTTCTTTTCCGGTTGAATCGATCAGTCGAATATCTCCATCATAAAGCTCGAGCGTATTTCCGGGTTTGACAAGGCCGAAATAACCGCTTTCGAGAACAGCGAATTTGTTGATATCCTCCATATTGCGGCTAGCCCAATCATTCATAATTGCGATACCGGTTTTAATCGTTGCAATGACTTCGTCATAACCCGAGAGAATCAAATCACGTTCTTCTTTGGTAAGCGCTTTATTAACGCCACCGGGGACGGCAAATGATGGGTGAACTCTTCTGCCACCAAGGATGCGAATAATCTCCTGCCCCCATTTTCGTAAATTAACAGCTTGTACTGTCAATTCAGGATTCGCCTGGAGCAAGCCAACCGCATTACGGATTGCGGGATCCGCATCAAAACCAAGCAAAAGATCAGGACCCGCAAGTTCAAAGAAGTGCATGCCATGACTTTGCACGATCTGACCCATGTGCATCAATTCGCGTAAAAGGGCAGCGGGGCGCGGGGGAGGTGCACCCAGCGCATCGTCACCGGCTTTAGCAGACGCGAGATGATGACTTACGGGGCAAATACCACAGATTCTTGGCGTGATCAGCGGCATTTCAAATACCATGCGGCCTTCACAGAATTTTTCGAACCCCCGGAATTCGTTAACGTGAAGATATGCGTGATCTACTTTCCCGGCTTCGTTTAAACGAATTGTGACCTTGGCATGGCCTTCAATCCTGGTTACAGGTTCAATTGTAATTTTTTGTGCTACCATTCAGATCCTCCTAAAATTAATACCAGGAAAGTTTGTCATCTTTAACGTCGGGAATTCGTCCCTGGGCAAGTTCACTCAACACATAAAAAATTGTATCAGCATTTGGAGGGCAGCCCGGAACAAACACATCTACTGGTACAACCTCATGTAAAGCACGTACCTTGGTAGGTTTACATAATTCAGGGTCACTTGGGATTTTCCCGCTGTCGTCGGTGCTTTCTGATTCGATATATGCCCGGCGAAGTGATTCCTCAATCGTAAAGAAATTGCGCATAGCAGGAACTCCGCCGAAAACAGCACAATCACCAAGGGCTACCAGGATTTTGCAGCGCGAACGCATTCGATGTGCTACCTCTTCGTTAGAGGTATTGTTGATCCCACCTTCAAGAACTCCAACATCTACACCAGATTCATCAGGAACTTTTAAGTCGGTAATTGGAGTGGAACGTAAATCCACAAGTTCTGCAATTTTCGCGATGCGTTCATCCATGTCCAATAAAGACATGTGACAACCTGCGCATCCAGCCATCCAATCTGTTGAGACTTTAGGTTTTGCCATGATCTCTCCTTATTTTTCCACAATTTTACTGATAATCAACGTGCAATTTCAACGGGTGAAATACGTTTGTGCAATTCTTTTGTCCAATCACCGTCAAGATTGATTCCGAGTCTGGAAGAAAGGGCAATAAGAGTTTCGCCAATTGTCTTGATTTCATCGGCGGGCTTGAGAGACGGGAAAGCTTCTTGAACTGTCCCTTCGAGATTGACATAATGGCCACCCTGCTCCAGCCAGGTTGTGGAGGGGAAGACGACATCTGCCATGGCTGTGGCTGATGAAGCATAGCTAGCCTGGACTACCTTGAAGGGGATACTTTCCAATTCTTTGATCATCTTTTGTGAAAGTTCATCATCACCCAAAGCAACATAAGCCGCCTTGAACCTATCGGGTTTGTAAGATTTATCAAGATTGAACTGAGCTGCGGCAAGGCTGTTGGCACCACCCTTAAGACTCATAAGTTTTGCATCAACCAGAGTTGCAAATTCCTTAAGGGAAACTATGTTTTCATGGTTTTCATAGATAATTACTGGCTTTTCAGCAGCAGCGATTACGTATGCTGCATCTAGATAATCATCAGTTGTTAGGCCAGTTTTGGCGGCAAGAGAGTTAAGTTCATCGGCTTTAATTGAAGTTTTTCCTTTTGCCAATCCCAGTTTAACCACAGCAGCGGTTAAAGCCTTAAGAACATCCTCATAGGTACACTTTGCGGGCTTAAGCGCTTTATTGGCTGCTTTGTCAAGAGCATTTTCCGATTGGTCAACGACAAGTAATTTCATTCCTGAAGGCAATTTACGCTTGATAAAGAAGCCTGCAACTTGATGATCTTTTAATGGATCAACCTCAAATACCATCACACTATCACTGTCATGAATATCTGATAGTTTTGCCTCAAAAGGCTTACCTGAAGTTTCTGCTGCAAGAGACGCGAAAGAAGTATAGATGCCTTCTTCAGTTGAAGTAACCAGTTCAGCACCAAGGTGATATTCAAAAAGTTGTTTAAAATGGTGGATCGTTTCTACAGGTTGACGGGTGGAAATTAAGGCAGCGATACCTGACGTTGTTTTTTCCTTAAGAGGTTGAAGCCCTTCAGCAGCGACAGTGAGAGCTTCTTCCCAGGTTGCTGCTTTCAATGATCCATTCTTTCGCACCATGGGGGTGTGAATTCGATCGCATTTCTCTGTCATGGGTTCGAAATGACCGATTTCACATAAAACACCGCCATTGATTGAGGCATCCCAATCGCCATCGATTCTGACAAGGTTATTATCGCGGGTAAAAACTTTGATTCCACAACCAACCGAACAACCAACACAAATGGTTTGAGTACTATCAAGTGCAACATCATGTCCGCGATAGGCACTCCAGCGATCGATTAGAGCTCCGGTGGGACATACCTGAACACATGCACCGCAAGAAACGCAGGTGCTTTCACCCAAAGGAACGCCGGTATCTGCCACCAGGATACTTCTTGCTCCGCGTTCCTCAAAACCGAGTGTGAAATTCCCAATTAATTCACCACAAGCGCGTACACAGCGCCGGCAAAGAATACAGCGATTGTTTTCAAGAATAATATATGGATGTGAGGCGTCTACCGGGTAAGGCTGCCAATTTGGCTGCAAAGGCCAGTGAGTCATTCCTTCGTGATACGCTGCGTTCTGAAGCTCACAGTCTCCGCCACTTACCTGGCAGTAAGGGCAAAAATGGTTGCGCTCACTAAAAATAAGGGTGAGTACGAATTTTCGTGCATCCAACACTTTTTTCGTATTGGTTTTTACAACCATATTATTGCTGACGGGCATCGTGCATGAGGGTTGCAAGGTGCGCGCTCCTTCGACTTCCACCAAACAAAGACGACAGCCCCCGTATGGTGTCAGATGTGGGTGATCGCAGAGGGTAGGAATATCGACCCCGGCGCTTTGAGCTGCGCGTAAAACGGTGGTTCCTTCAGGAACTTCAATCGTTTTTCCATCGATAGTCAGTGTGACCATTATCGAATCTCTCCTAGTAAAAAGTCTAAATTCGTTTTCCGCTCATCGGGCAGATTCCCGTTGGGCATACTTTCAATCTGATATGGGCTTCAACTTCTGCCCTGAAGTAATTAAGGATATCCCGGATCGGAGCACCGGCAGTCTGTCCTAACCCGCAATTTGACAGTTGGTACAGGTTTTCACTCAAAAGCATTAGGTCGTCGAGATCTTTGAGTGAGCCAGTTCCCTCTGAGATATTTGTCAATATTTCATACGCGCGCTGATTCCCGATACGGCAGGGATTGCATTTTCCACAAGACTCCTTTCGGAAAAAGTTCAACAGCACTTTCGTTAGATCGACAACGCAGGTATCTTCATCGCAGATCAGAAGCGCACCTGATCCAAGCGCGACACCAGCTTTTGCAAAGGAATCAAAATCCATCGGCGTGTCTTGCAGGCTTGCCGGTATGATTGAACCGGAAGAACCTCCTGTTTGGGCCAGTTTGAAGGTTTTACCATTTTTCATGCCTTTGCCGTAAATGGCAATCACTTCACGCAATGTGATTCCCATTGGGACTTCGATCAACCCCGTCATATTGACATTGCCGAGGATTGTGTAGACTTTGGTGCCAGGGCTAGATGCGGGCCCGAAGCTTCGGTACCAGTCGGGTCCATTACGGATGATGGGAGCAACGTTTGCAAGGGTTTCGACATTGTTAACCAGGGTTGGCTTTCCCCATAGACCGTGAGTGGTTGGATAAGGCGGGCGCGCTCGAGGTTCACCACGCTTGCCTTCAATGGATTCAATGAGGGCTGTCTCTTCACCGCAAATATAAGCTCCAGCACCACTGTGAACATGTAGATCAAAATTGAAGTCAGTTCCAAAGATATTTTTACCGAGGAATCCCATTTCTTTGGCCTGAGCAATGGCAGTCTTAACTCTTTCCTGGGCAATGCTATATTCGCCGCGGATATAAAGGTAACCTTCATCTGCGCCAACGGTATAAGCAGCAATGGCTAGCGCTTCAATGATCGAGTGAGGATCTCCTTCGAGAATCAGACGATCTTTAAAAGTACCCGGTTCGCTTTCATCTGCATTGCAAATCACATATTTCTTGTCACTCTGTGCTTTGCGCACAAATTTCCATTTGGTTCCGGTTGGAAATCCTGCACCGCCGCGTCCACGTAACCCGGATTTTTCGAGAGTTGTGTAAATCTCTTCGGGGGTCATTTCAGTTACAGCTTTTGCCAGAGCCAGATACCCATCATGAATGATGTAATCATCAATAGAATTGGGATCAATTACTCCAGCTCGTTCAAGAACGATACGCTGTTCGGCGGGCAAGGTGCCCTTACGAGAAGAAAGCCACGCAATCTTCCCGGATAGTTCCTTCACCGGAGCCTGAAATGTTGAGGCAATTCTACCTTTGTATAGGTGTTCTTCGACCAGATAGTGCACGTCTTCTTTCTTCACTGGTCCATAAATCACAGCTTCAGGGTAGACGATCACAAGCGGGGCAGCATCATGCCGGCCAACATCACCAACCATAGTCAGTGAGATTTCATTTTCCAACCCAAAAGCAGAAATTTCAGCCTGAAGAGCCTGATATACATCTTTAGCTCCACGTTCGATACTTATTGGATCGCTGGAGACCAGAACCATTGAGCGAAAGGCTTTCATTGTTGTCTCCTGTTTTAATGGTATTTTTCAAGAATCGCTGGAACCTGCGAAGGTTCTACGTTACCATAGATATCGTCATCAATGACCATCACCGGACCAACCCCACATACTCCAAGGCAACTGGTCGTAAGAAGCGTCCATTTGCCATCGGGAGTGGTTTGATCCTCATCGATTTTCAGATAATCTTTAACAGCTATCCAAACTTCACGTCCACCGGCTACATGACAAGGGGCACTTTCACAAAACTGGATCACATGTTTTCCACGCGGCTTTGTCGAAAGCATCCGGTAAAAGCTGGCAACAGAAAACAGATGGCTTTTTGGAACCCGCAAGAGACTGCTGATCTCATCCAATGCTTCACCGGGTAAATACCCGATCTCGCGGTTTACTTCGTTCAAAATCGGTATTAACTCGTCTTGTGAGGCGCCGTAACGGTCAACTGCTGCTTTGACAACGTTGGCCACTACCTTGCCATCTTTTCCATTACCTGCCATTGCAAAACCTCCTATGTTTCTGTCTATGATGGGTTAGATTACTGACAGTGAAAAGGTTAGTTAATGACAATCGCGTTAAAGTTACAAACCTGCTTGCAAATACCACAGCGAACGCAGATATCCGGATCGATCACATGTGTCTGGCGGCGTTCACCGCTGATCGCTCCTACCGGGCAGTTGCGTGCACACACGGTACAGCCTGTGCAAATTCCGTCAATGATTTCATACCGGATCAACGCCTTACATACCTTTGCGGGGCAGCGTTTTTCAAAGATATGTGCTTCATATTCATCTCTGAAATGCTTTAATGTAGTGACGACCGGGTTAGGCGATCCCTGGCCTAAGCCACACAGACTGTCTTCTCGAATCTGGGCGCAAAGGTATTCCAGCGTTTCGATATCATCTGGTTTTCCTTTTCCTGCACAGATTCTTTCAAGGATCTCAAGGATTCGTCGTGTACCTACACGACAGGGGGTGCATTTACCGCACGATTCATCCTGAGTAAAATCCATGAAAAAGCGGGCAATGTCGACCATGCAGGTATCTTCATCCATGATCACCAAACCACCTGAGCCCATGATTGACCCTGCTTTGGTGATCGCTTCATAGTCAACTGGCAAATCGAGGTATGCCTCAGGAAGACAACCGCCCATCGGGCCACCAGTTTGAACAGCTTTAAATTTCTTGTCGTCTTTGATACCACCACCGACATCATAAACGATCTCGCGCAATGTGAGGCCAAAAGGAATTTCAATCAAGCCAGTATGTTTGACGTCACCTGCCAGGGCAAAAGTTTTCGTACCTTTTGATTTCTCGGTTCCCATACTTGCGTACCATTCGGCACCGCGAAGAATGATCTGGGGAATGTTCGCGTAAGTTTCAACATTGTTGATGTTGGATGGCTTGGCAAACAACCCCTTGACTGCAGGGAATGGAGGGCGCGGACGAGGTTCGCCGCGATTCCCTTCAATGGAGGCCATCAAGGCGGTTTCTTCACCGCACACGAATGCTCCAGCACCCATTCGAACCTCAAGGTCAAAATCAAAACCAGAACCAAGAATGTTCTTTCCCAGCAAACCCATGCTGCGAGCCTGATTGATCGCGATGCGCAGAGTCTTTACCGCGATAGGATATTCAGCACGGCAATAGATGTAACCCTGGTTGGAACCAATCGCGTATGCCGCGATAATCATACCTTCGATAACAGAGTGTGGATCGCCTTCCAGTACGCGGCGATTCATGAATGCGCCAGGGTCTCCTTCATCTGCGTTGCAGATTACGTACTTGGGTGTATCCTTACTTGCTCGACAAAATTCCCATTTTTTGCCAGTCGGGAAACCAGCTCCACCACGTCCCTTAAGCCCCGAATTAAGCACAGTTTCAATTACCTGCTCAGGGGTATTTTCTGACAAAACCTTTCCCAGCGCCTGGTAACCATCTTCAGCAATATAGTCTTCAATGTTTTCTGGATCGATTTTGCCACAGTTCCGAAGGACGACACGGATTTCTTTGGCGGTTGGAGCGCTGAGCTCTTCATCAGTGAATGCTTTTTCTTCGGTAACAAATTTCTGAGCAATACGCCCTTTGAGAAAATGCTCTTCGACAAGAAAAGGCATATCATCTGGGGTGAGATTGGTATAATGAACACCTTCCGGATAAACCATCAATTCTGGGCCGTGGTCGCATCCACCAATACGAGAAGTTTCAAGAACCTGAACCTCATCAATCAGTCCCTGGGCGACCAACTCATCTTGAAAGGCATCCATAACATCATGGGCACCTTTTTTGAGGCACTCTGGATCGACACAAACTAAAACGTGCGAGCGATAATACTTCATTAGCACAACCTTTTATAAGTGTGATATATAGAGCTAGAGATTTATGACATTGTTTGTAACAATTTTTCCAGCTTCTACGTGTTCTTTCATAATCTTGCGGGCAACTTCAGGTGTAACTTTGCCATAAGTGACTTTAGGTTGTTCACCTATGATGACCTGAACGATTGGTTCTCGTTCACATAAACCAATACATCCAGTTTGTGTCACAATGACTCCAGTGATCGAATCTTGCTCGATTGTTTCAAGAATCGCTTTCATCGTATCACGAGCTCCAGCGGCAATTCCACAGGTACCCATACCGACGATTACCTGTGCAGCACCTGAAGTGGCTTTTAATTCCCGCTTTTTTAAAGCTTCTTCTTTGGCACGTTTTAAATCATCTAAACTCTTGATCGTAGACATCCTTTTTCTCCTGCAAACCCTATTTTGATATGGACACTTGGTCCGTTGAAAAATCCGGATTGATTTCCATTATTCCGGATTTAAGCATTTCCCTGATGCAGTTCAGAATACCTGGTTCCGTCAATGGCATATCTTCAAGCTCATTTTTAATAGGCTGATCATCAAAAACGAAAACTTTGCCGTTGTATTGGTATTGAAAGATCCAATGAATCTGTAAGTTAGCCACTAACAGGTTCATCATTGTAGTTACTAAATCTCCCAATGGCATTCTGTCAATGTGACTGCGTTGAAATTGCACGAAAATTTTCGTTCCTTTGCCAGGCTGCGAATCGATCGTTAGAAATCCATTACAGGCTTCTGCTGCAGCTTTAAGCAATGGAATGCCCAGCCCTACTTTGCGTGTGGTGCGGGTGGTGGTGAACGGATCGATAACCTTTTCCACCATTTCTGTGCTCATTCCCATGCCATCATCTTCAACAATCATTTGTAAAAGATCAGACCTGCTATCTTCATTCACAACGATCTTGATGCACTTTGCTTCAGCTGCAATACTGTTTTCAGCTATGTCCAGTAGATGCAGGGAGAGTTCTCTCAATTCTTACTCTTTCTCATCTGTCATAGGCTTTAGGAGTTGCGGTATTTTGTTCGGTCGAACACGGCCAAAGACTTCTTCATCAACCACAACAACCGGTGCCTGTGAACAGGCGCCAACGCAGCGGCAAACTTCAAACGTAATATTTCCATCACTGGTCGTTTCACCGGGCGAAACACCAAGTATTTGTTTCGTCTTTTCGATTAGGGAAGGTGTACCACCAACATAACAGGCAGTACCCATGCAAAACTTGACGGTATGTTTACCACGTGGTGTGGTCGTAAAGAAAGAATAGAACGACACAACACCATGAACACGAGAGAGGGGAACTTGCAGTCTTTCTGCGACATATTCCTGCATATACGTACTTACAAAACCAATTGCTGATTGCAGTTCATTTAGGACCACCATGGTAGCTCCAGGCAGGTCCTTGTATTGCTCAATGATGGTATCAATTACAGCTTTTTTGCCAGCATCACCGAGCGGCTCGTTCTTGGGGTACGTTTTTGGTACAGTTGTAGTTGCTGCCATTCATCTCTCCAGAATAAATTTAGGCATTTATAAAAAACGCCGATTTCTTACCATGAAAAGTGTACATTTTATGATAAGTGTACATCAATTTACAAATGTCATAAGTCAAAATGTTAATTGTCAAATACTTAATGTGAAGATATAACATGATTTTACAATATTTTTTGTCAGAATTGCGCATCTACATGAAAATTTCTTCCGTATTTGCGAGAAAACGATAATAACAATTCCGAAATAGACACATTTTCAATTTCAAGATAAAGTGTTCCAAGCAATTCATTCAAACGATGGGCATCACCATTTTGTATGACAGGAATCTGACCGATGCTTGGAATGAACTGATGGGCTTGTTCAGGTGTAATAAGACGTGATATTTCGACAGCTTTAAGAGGGATATCAGGTGGTATGAATCCAAGAGATTCAATTAACCCAAAAGATTTACGATCGATATGCGCTGGAATAAAAAGGCCTTTTAGATCAGCGACGACTCGCCAGGCTTCATTCAATGAAAGTGAAGATGACGTCAAGAGCAGTTGTTCTTCTTCACGAATAAATTCACCCGTTTCATCAACGACGAATTGGGCTCCAAAATGGTCAGTTTGATTCTTAATCCGTGGTAGAGTGGCATCAACAATTTGTTGAAATTTCTCGATTTGGTTCAAATTGTCAAATATACATAAAGAGTGCACATCTTCCCTGGTTTGAATTTCCATTCCCGGTAAGACTATCAAAGGAGTGCCCTCAGCTGCTTTTTGAACAGCTCTTATGTTTGCGCTTGAGTTGTGATCTGTAATGGCAATCAGAGTAATTCCAAGATCTAAGGCATGCTCCACGATAAGCGGAGGGATCATTTCAACTTCCGCGCAAGGAGATAGAACGGTATGAACGTGTAAATCTGACCGAAAAGTTTTCAATTTAATCAGCTGAATAGGTCAGGCTTCTTGCTTGTTGCGCAGACCCATTTCCCAAAGTTTGCCGATAATGTAGAATGTAGGCTTAGATGTACCCAGAAGAATGACATTTTCTTCATTCGCTTTTTCTACCATCACAGGATCTGGCACGGCACCTTCGGTAATGATTACCGCGGACAGATCCAGCAGAGAAGCCACAGCGATAATATTTCCATGTGATTGAAGGGTAACCCAGAGAGATTTTTTTTCTGCACCGGCCATTACACAACTTAATAAATCAGAACAATAGCCGCTGGAGGGAATAATATCTTTATAATCTTTTGGCCTGGTGTAAGAAGTCAGCTCTAATGTATCGACGATCTCTTGAAGATTCATTGCACCATTCTCCTATTGAGATTAATTACCTTCTCCGACCGGTTCCTCTTCGGGAAGGAATATTTTTAATCTTAGATTGGTTCCCCGTCCGTAAATGGATTCAAGACGCATGGAATCCACACAGCGCTGAATATTTACCAGTCCCATTCCTGCCCCAAAACCGAGCTCACGAACTACTTCTGATGCAGTGGAGTAACCAGGCCGCATGGCCAGATTAATATCCTCAATGCCTGGGCCGTCATCTGAAACCGTAATCGATATTTGTCTGGGCTCAATCTCCACCCGAATTATCCCGCCATTGGTGGTATGAATTACCAAATTCATTTCTGCCTCATACACTGCCAGGCCAGTGCGACGAGCAATCTGGGGGTTTGCACCGAGACGGATCAAAGCCCGTTTGATGGCTGATGAGGCCGCTCCCCCGTGCATAAAATCTCCCTGTTTAATGTTATAGCGAAGGATTAAACTGGAACGATCAGACTCAATATCTTCAAACAGATGACTTGCGCGATAACGTCTTACTTCTTCTTCATGGTATTCATATTGAAGTGCTTTTAGAATACCGCTTGTAATATCCCCTTTTGTAATGATGCCCGTCAGTTTTCCGTTATTATCAACAACTGGCAGTCTTCCATAATGGGAATTGACAAACATCTTAAGTGCTTCAATCACATAATCCGTATTTCGAACAGTGAGCAGCTTTGTGCTCATGTATTTTTGTGTTTCAGCCTGCATATCTGAATTTTGCAGGCAACGAATTAAATCTTCGATGCTAACTAATCCCACCAGTTCGTTGTTCTCTATTACCGGCGCGCCAGAGATCATTTTTGTGCGAAAAAGCTCTAAGACCACGTTCATTGGAGTTTGTGGTGTGACCGTTGCAGGATCACGGGTCATTACCTGATCAACTTTCAGGTCATAAGCCAACTCCTCTACACGGGAAATATTTTCAGCTTTTTGATCACTAATGATTTTCCCGTGAAAGAGTGAATCCTGGCTCATGGGTTACTCCTTAACTGGCACAATCACAATCACTGCCGTCAACTGGTCGTTCGAGACTCTTAAGACCTGCCCCATATAGTCTTCCACATAATTCGAACATGCCAAAGGGGGACGAAATCAGAGGAATCCGTTCTTCCTCTGCAAGGGAAATAGTCTCGGGAGGAGGATTTTTGCCTCTGACAAGAATGATTGCGGCCACATCAGCCATAACCGATGTGCGTACAACCTGAGGATTACACAAGCCTGTGAGAAGAATGGCTTCGGGCTGAATCGATGCAAGTACATCGCTCATCAAATCCGCACCACAGCCCCCTTTTACTTCTTTTGAGAGATCTGCGGAAGATGTTAATAATCGGCCGTCGATCAGTTGGATCAATTCTTTGACATTCATTTTATAAGCCTATCTTCTCTAAAATAATGAAATAAAGACTTTACAACATCGCTAATCATACCGTACTTTAAATTATATATGCAAGTGCATTTCATAATGATTCTTCCTCACAAATAAATCTCTATGTTAAAATAATCTGGATCTGCACTAAAGAGGAAAACATGAAAAATATTATTCAATCTGTAAAAGGTACGCGCGAATTTTATCCGCATGAAATGGCCATTAGAAGATGGCTTTATGCGTTGATTGAAAAAACATCTGAATCGTTTGGTTATCAAGAATATGACGGCCCGTTTATCGAAAAAATCGATCTTTACGCGGCCAAATCCGGCGAAGAACTGGTAAAGGAACAGGCTTTTGTTTTTGCCGACCGGGGTGGTGATCTTGTTACATTAAGGCCGGAATTAACTTTGTCCCTGGCGAGGATGATCGCTCAGAAACAAAATGAATTGACCTATCCAGTTCGGTGGTGGTCCTTTGGTCCATTCTGGCGATACGAAAAGCCACAAAAAGGCCGAACCAGAGAGTTTTTTCAATGGAATATTGATATGATCGGCGTTGATTCACCGTTAGCAGATGCTGAATTGGTGGCAATCTGTGCAACATTTTTCAAAAATGCCGGAATTCTTCCTGAACAGGTTTCAATTCTGGTAAATCACCGCCAGTTGATGGAGAAACAACTACTGGAACTTGGAATCGCGGATGATTTAAAAAAGAAAGCTTTTCAATTGATTGACCGCAAAGATAAATTGGATTTTGCTGCATGGAAAGCTTATGCAACTGAAATTGGTCTGTCAAATGACCAATTTATCGGTGTCAACGAAATCCTCAATAATAGTGAGTTATGGCGACAATCACCCGAATTAATAGCTGTTTTTGAACAATTGGAAGTCATGGGGGTGAGAGAATACGTCAAATACGATCCACATATTATCCGGGGATTGGATTACTATACCGGTATTGTGTTCGAAGCCTGGGATATGGGCAAAGACGGTCGCGCCGTATTAGGCGGTGGGCATTATGGTAATCTGGTGGCTGATGTCGGTGGTAGCCCGTTGCCTGGTGTGGGGTTTGCCATGGGAGATGTAATGGCAACAATTCTTTTGGAAAAATATGGCTGTATACCAGAAATCAAACCATTTCATGACACGGTTCTGGTGACTATTTTTGATGAGAATACGCTGCAACAATCAACAGCGTTTGCAGCTTGGTTACGCAAAATGGGCATTAAAACCATTCTATATCCAGAAACTGTTAAATTGCAGAAGCAATTTAAATTTGCAGATCGACTAGGAGTGGGTGCGGTGGCAGTGATCGGACCTGACGAGGCCGCAGCCGGAAATGTCACGATCAAGAATTTGATCGATCATACGCAGGTCACTTGCTCTCAAGAAATGGCTGCAGAAACCGTTCGGCAAATCATTACCTAAACTCTGTAATGTAGTTCAAATCATTAAGAAACTTATAAAAATAAAGAAACTGCCTAAATTGGCAGTTTCTTTGTTATTTGATCAGACGATCTAAATTTAGTTACAGAATAACCGCAGTTACGGAATTATGTTAATGAATCGAATTATGGGAGTGAGCGGCATTGAGTACCTGTCCAATAGCAATGATAATGTCTCAAATTGTGGTGTAAAAAGCAATTGACAAAAGAGTCATCGTGTGGTTTCTTGAAGGTCTCATACACCAATTCAAGAAAGGGAACACACGATGACCACAGCAACTATAGC
>DAOUGR010000050.1:0-23464 GCA_034429135.1 Anaerolineaceae bacterium
ATACCCGGATTCCACGTCGAATAAATTTTGCCACCATTTTCACCCTGGAGGCGTGATGGTTGTGGTTGAACGCGCTTAAGTTGAGCATGGTTTCCTTTATTGTACAGCATTTTTAGGGATCCATTTCATAAATTTAGGCATTTGAAATGGTTATTTCAAGTCCAACTTAAATGGAAATAACGGTTTGAGATAAGAAAATGGGAGTTTTTTCAGGGAAGGCTTTTTGCATAGATCTCTTGATAAGGGTATTTTTTTGAGAGTTTCAATACAACGCTTCTTGCCATTCTGATGATCTTCCCGGCCAGAAATATGTACTTCAAGCGAAAGGTTTTGATTTGCTGCCGGTATTCCGTTCCATTTGCAAAGTCCATTTTGAACAGCAGAAAAAGATTGTAGGCCAGCATCATCAACTGAAAGATGGCTTCATTGGCCCAAAAAGATTGAAGCAGGAGATGTCCAACGGCCATATCATACTTGGCTTCCTTGATGTAATTTTCAGCGTTGCCGCGTTTTTCATATGCAATAACTGCTTTTTCTGAAGGCATTTCGGTATTGGTCACAAAGTAGAAGTACTCGTATTCATCACCTTCCAGCAGGGATAATTGCAACCTGTCTTTTTCTGGTTTCAATACCCGTGAGACAACAAACCTTCGGTTTTTGTCCCAGGTATCCAGTTTGGTAACAAGCTGGGTCGTTTCCCGACCTTTATCACCTTTCGTAAATGAAATGGTTGGTGCTGTAACTTGAGAGGCGAGTGTTGGATACTCCTTTCCCTTTATCAAATACTTGCAACCAGCTGATTCGATCACTTCAATAATTTCCTCGTCGAAATAGCCGCTGTCCATGCGAAATAGGATTTCTAAATCATCGGTTTTAATATGAGCAATGATTTCTTTGATCATTTCAGCCGCTCCGTTTGAAGTATATGTGTTGCCGCTGCGTACAAATCCAGTGATATAAGCCTTCAACTCATCGCAGAAGGCGAACTGTATGTTGTAACAGTTGCTCCCAGGCTTTTTGGGATTGTATCCTCTGACAGCACCTTCCTGGTGGCCTTCCACGTTGACCACGCTGCTGTCGATATCAATGGTAATAGATTTTAGTTTTTTCTTTCTCAACAGCTTTTTGAAGACCTTGAAAGTGATTTCTCGCAGCATGTGGGTGGTTTTGTAACTAAAATTCCCTAAAAATCTTGATACTGTTTCCGGTTCTTTGATCGAGATGGCAAATTCATTGATCAACGGATCGCTTTGCAGCAATTTCAATCGTTCCAGCTTATCAATCCCAATGAAATTACCACAGAGCATGGTCTTGATGTGGTTCATTTTAATTTTGTTGGTGGAGGCATTCTCAAAAACAAGATCGTGATCAATCAGGTCAAAAATCCCGTTCTTGTTGGTGTGTTCGAGCAGTAAAAATAACCCGGCATTGGAAGTAAGATTTTTGGCAGAGAATTCGATTTTATTGATCACGGTAGTATCCTCACAGCAGGTTTTCTTATCCTAAAAAATTTTAACATGGTATCTCTACCAAAAATATCCGATTCACTTTTTTAGTGAAATCTTGTTTAGTGCGATTTACCGAAAAAAACATCGAAAGTGGGAGAAAAGTGGTTATTGTGGTTGTAAATTCATGTAATATTGATTCAAAACGCCTGTTATTTCACCTAAAGTGGGGGTTTTATCCAAATTCTCCAATTTGACTGATTTGGCGACGTGGAATCCGGGTTTCTTGTAAATTGACATAAACCTAATTATGTCAAAATCACTTTTTCTAATCGGTCTTTTCGCTTCTTCCAATCTGGCATCAATACATCTAACAAGTGATAGAACTTTGCATTGTGACCTTCATGCACCAGATGACATAATTCATGCAGGACAACGTAATCAATACAGTGAGTCGGCGCTTTGATCAGCTCCGTATTGAATGTGATCACTCCGGAGGGCGTGCAACTTCCCCAGCGTTTGTTCATCCTGCGATACTTAATCTCAGGTGTTTTTGCGCTAAGCTCGATGAGGCGATCAACAAACAGCATTGCTCGATTCTGGATGAATACCCTGGCATGCCTGGTGTACCAGTCTTGTAAGATTTGTTGTTTTCTTTCCAGATTCTCTGGTTGGGTTGTAGTTAACATAAAGAATTTTCCAATCAGTTTGACAGCATTTTCACTGCCAGCTGTTACTTTTAACCGATACTGCCGGCCCAAGTAGTAATATGTTTCACCACTGATGTATTGGCGATCAGGCAGTACGGGGTGGTACTGATCGAAGTACTCCAATTGCTGAATCATCCAGGGGGCTCGTTTTTCGAGTTTTGCTCGCACTTCTTCCATGGAGTGATCCAGAGGCGCTTTCGCGACAATGCTTTTATCTGGCTGAACCGTAATTCGTAAACGATTCCGCCCTTCAAACCATACTTTGACAGGGATTTGAAGGTTGGAATAGGATAGGGTTATCACTTTTGGACTCTCGATAATCACCATTAATCGTCCCTGACTCATGGACATCTGACGCGAGCAACATCAATAGACTGATCTAGAATTCGATCGATTTCATCAAAAGTAAGCTCAACCCCTTCCTTATCTTTCCAATCGAATAACATATCCTCAATTTCGATCCGCATCCGGTTTTGAACATCAATATTATCTGCCCAATTGACGATCCGGTTTCGTTCAACAATGTTTTCCACTTCCAGGGCAGCTTTGGCGAAGGCTTCACTGCGGTCTTCTCCAGACTCGCCTGGTTGAATCGTCTCTTTCACAATCCCATAATAGGCTTTGGCAACTTCATGCCCATTCAACCGCACGGGCACATTATCTCCCGTTCGATTGAGGACTGCTTGCATAATTTCTGTGACCTGCGCCAGGTAATCCTTTTCACGGAGACGTTCATCCCGGTAAGCTTTAATCGCATCTTTCAATATCTCAGAGAAACGTTTATAAAATACCGGATCCTGCTCCATGCGCTCATAAATGGTTTTCTGGGTGCGGTGGGCAATCGTATCTGCTTTGGCAGCATCCGAATGCAGCTTTTCAACCTCATCAGCGAAAGCCTCCTGATCAAAAATGTTCACGAGCGAAGTGATTTGCTCTACGTCACCGGTACCAACATGAGTGTCCAGCAGCTTCTGGATGCGCGGTTCGTATTGTGAAAAATCGACCACCTCCGCATAGCGCCGCTGAACAGATGCTTTTAATTTGGAGAAGAATTTTAGATCGCTCCGGTATTGTTCGACCTTCTCCGCCGGAGTTTCTTCCAAGAATTTAACACTCGATAAGGCAATCGATAATGTCTTAGCGTATTTTGAAAGTCTTTCATAAAACTTCTCACGCAAGGCTTTATCTGCCAGCAGGATTTCATAAGCTTCCGCGTCGCGGCGGTTCTTGATTTCTTTGAAGGTATCCCAAAGCACGGAATGGGCTTGCGCCAACTGCGAAACGGGTTCGCTGATATCGGTCAGGATGCCAACCAGATCTTCCTTATCAAATTCCGGCAGCGAGTTATACAGGTCGAGCGCATGGCTTAAATTCTCCAGGACACCGTAATAGTCCAGGATGTAGCCGAAATCTTTACCTTCGTACAGACGATTTACCCGGGCGATAGCCTGTAGAAGGGTATGATCCTTGAGTTTGCGGGTCAGATAAAGTACCGTGTCTCGGGGCGCGTCAAATCCGGTCAACAGCTTATCCACCACGATGATAATTTCCGGCGTTTCTCCGTTCTTGAAAGCGTTGATAATTTGCTTGTTGTATTCGCGCTCGCTGCCATACTTTTCCATCATCCCTTTCCAGAATCGCTGGACAGCCAGAACATTTTCCTGATACAGGTCTTCCTCGCCTTCGCGCTCGTCTGGGGGTGAAATCAACACTTCTGAGGTCACCATGTCAAATTCATCCAGGAACTGCTTATATAAAAGGGCGGTGGCTTTGTCGGTAGCAACCAACTGACCCTTGAATCCTGTGCTTTGCCAGTTGTCACGATAATGAACGCTGATATCCCAGGCGATGCGCTGGACTTTTTGGGCGGCCTTATTGAGCTGGTCCGTGGTGGAATATTTGCCTTTCAAATCTGCTATTTGCGGCTGGGTCAGATCCTGAGTGATGCGGTCAAACCAGGTGTCAATAGCTTTCGAATCTACGTTTTGATCGACATGCCGGCCTTCATACAGTAAGGGCACAACGTTTTTATCTTCCACCGCGCGGGTGATGGTATAGGTATCGATCAAGCCGCCAAACTGCCGGACGGTATCGTGATCTTTTTTCATCACCGGCGTGCCGGTAAAACCAATGTAACAGGCCTCGGGGAGCGCCTGGCGCATGCGCGCATGCATCGCGCCGTATTGGGTACGGTGACCTTCATCCACCAGGACAAAAATGTTCGGGTTGTCATTGCGTGCGTTTTGACGACCAACCGCAGCATCGAATTTATCAATCACGGTGGTGATGATGCGCTGCTTGTTTTCGCGCAGCATTTCCGCCAGGTCTTTGCCGGTGCGGGCCTGTTCCACCTCTTTACCGCAGGCGTGGAACGTTTTGTAGATCTGATCATCCAGATCGACCCGGTCGGTAACCAGCACGATTTTATGATCCGGAATATCGGGCCGCAGGGCTATGGCTTTCGCCAGAAATACCATGGTGAGCGATTTGCCGCTGCCCTGCGTATGCCACACCACGCCGCCGGATCGTCTGCCTTCGGAATCGCGCTCATAAATACGGCGCATGATCTTCTTCACGCAGAAGTATTGCTGGTAGCGGGCGACTTTCTTTTCGCCGGCATCGAAGAGGGTAAAGCCATACGCCAGTTCAAGCAGCCGTTCCGGCTGGCAAAGCGAGTAGATGGCTCGATCCTGCGCGGTGACAACGCGCGGCAGGTTCAGGCTGTTGACCGCATCCATGCGGTGCTTGCCCGGGAAGGCGTCGTACAGCGCCTGAATCTGACCACGACTCAATGGCTGATCCACGACGGCTTTGACGGTTTTCTCGAACGTGTCGCCTTCTTCTTTCCAAACGCTCCAGAACTTGGCCGGGGTACCGATCGTGGCATATTTGGCTTCATTACCTGAGACCGCCAGTAGAAGCTGTGCATATTGGAAAAGAGCGGGGATTTCATCTTCTTTCTGATTGCGTATCTGTTGTGAGATCGCCTGGGTCATGGGATCTTTGAGGTCGGGCGATTTACATTCGATCACGCCAAAGGGAATGCCATTGACGAACAGCGCCAGGTCCGGCCGGCGGGTTTCGTGACTGCCGCGGCGTTCGACGGCGAATTCCTCCGCCACGTGGTAAACGTTCTGCTCAGGATGTTCCCAATCGATATAGCGCAGGCTGAAACTTTTTAGATTGCCGTTCACGGATTGCGGCAGGCTCTTGCCCAGGCTGAGCAGATCGAAAATGCTTTCGTTGGTGCGCAGCAAACCGATAGAGAGGGTTTCTTTGAGGACCTGCACGGCGGTGTGAATATTGGCTTCGGAAAACGGGTAGCGTTGGCCGTGGTATTGGATTTCATTATTCCTGGCCAGCCAGTCAAGCAATACACTTTCCAGCAAGACGGCATCGGCCCGCCCGCCGCGCTGCGCCAGTGCCTCGCGCGGGGAAAGGTAGGTGTAGCCCAGGTTTTGCAGCAGATGCAGCGCTGGAAGCTGGGAGCGGGTGAGTTCTGAGAGTTCAAAGTTTTCCATTTATAATCATCCTCTCCTCATATCAACCCAAATTTCCGATCACCACAGATTGCATATATGCAATTTTGGTTGAGTTTAAGTCTCTATCTGTTAGATTTTTCCTACAAAATTTCGTTATACGTGTTAATCGCCTTGTTTCTTTCGACTCTTTATATGCATAAAAGATTGATTTTTGATGCCCATTAGCGATTTCTTCAAAGGTATAAAAATACCTGCTATCTTCACCAATATATTTCCCGGTCGAATCAGTAGTCCAAAATCCTGAATAAGACAGCTTTTCCAATGAACGGCGGAGATCTAGAGCAGATGAACACCTTTTTGTTGCATCTGGATCAATTGTCTTGTTAATGATTGTTTTTAGATTCCTCGGAACAAAAGGTTGGTAATCTTGTGGTAAAACGATTTGCCCACATTTAACTAGATCATTATATGCATCCCAATTACCAACCTGTGTTAACCTATTACGAACAAGACCAATTCCGTTTAGTAAACGAAAAATTGTTAAACCAGTTTGGTAAATATCACTCAATACACTCACCTGGTTTTGAATCAAAGTCTCAGGAGCGACATGTAAACGATAAAAACTTCTTGGTTCGACAGGTTGTTTACCAGGTGAATAACAGGTAATCCCATAATCAGTGAGAATGGCTTCGTTATGCGGACCTAAAAGAATATTTGATGGCTTGATATCGTTATGGAACATATTCTGTTCATGTAGATATTCCAAACCACGCAGAATATCTATCGAACTGCTAAGAAGTTGTGGGAGCGGTAAAAAATTCCTTGAATTCAATTTACCGACAATTGAACCCTGGTTTTGATAATCCATTGAAATGATTACTAGAGGTATGCCGTTATAGTCGACCACATCTGCATAATGTACTTTAATTAAGTTTTGATGATCGAGATGATTACCGATTTGCGCCTCGATCAGTCTTTCATCAACAGATGCATTTTTTCCATCAAGTAATTTGATCGCGACTTGTGTTCCAATACTTCGGTCAATTGCTAACCAGACTTCTCCAAATTCACCGCCACCGATTTTATTTTGAAGTTCATATTTGTAAATTGTTTCGCCTTGTTTAAAATTGAAAACTCCCATTTATCCCCCTTTTGCAACCCAGGTAGCAGCGACAGCATCGGCCATTTGCGTATCCCAATATTGAGAAGAACGTCCAATATTTGTTTCAGCAAATTCCTTTACTCGACCGCCGTTTGTTTTTAACTGTGTATACAATACAGGCTGGCTATTGATGTTCTGCTGCGCTGCAAAAAGAAATACTGCACCAAGTAAATATGTAGATTCCCTTCGTTTTTTTGTCTCTCCTCCATACTCATTTTCTTTAACGATAACCTGTTCCAAATCAGGATATTGGGCAAAGATACGCTCCAATTCCAAGAATAGCCACCTGGATTTTGCAGCAATGGTGGATAAAGCTGCAGGGAATTCCAATTTATTTTCAGAATCGTGATTTATGAAAATAGCTACACCATCATCATATTCAACAATAGCGTATCGTGCCATTTGGGGTGTAACCCGCATACCTAGAACTTTCATTCAATCGCCTTGGTCAGATTTATCACAATCTGAAATCTCTGAATAAGACAATACAAACAATTCATAATTGTTTCCTCCTAATCCACCTTCACCCGAATTTCACCTGTGAGCAGCTTCTGCATTAGACCTCTCTTCTGCTGTTTAAGCTGCATGATATGTCTTTCAAGTAACTCGATGTTTAGTCCAACTTGATCCAATAATGCAGTAATTCGTTCTTGCTCTTCAAGATTGGGCAGAGCGAATTTTGTCTTTTTTACAACATTCCAATCTGATCTCGGCATTTTGGTGCCCGTTGTCTGAATCGAAGCTGATAAAAATGAATCCGTTTGAACCAAATAGAATAAATACCTTGAAGTACAGATACTTTTACTCTGCAACACCCAGATTTCAGAAGAGCATACTCCTTCAAAATCACAAAATGCGAATTTATGAAGGTATGGCCGAAGTTTCCCAAAGAGCACATTTCCAGGCCGAAAATAGTTTTTCGAGCTCGTTTGTTGTTTGCTTTCTGTTTCTCCGATGATTTTTCCTGTTTCCTGAGAAATATGCTCAAGTTCAACACACCGGAAATTTAAATCATTCGTAACTGGATCGATTTTTTTCTTTGAGCGGGTAGCACATTTATGAAATTCGACGGTTTCCCACCCATCTGGGTTATTTCCCTTTGCTTCAATCGGCTCACCAAATTCCGAGAAACGGAGCCTGCCCGTCAGCAGCCCTTGCATCAACCCTTTCTTTAGCCGCTGCTTTGCCTCAATCAGCCGCTGCACCCGTTCAATGGCGCGGTCCCAGGTGGAGAGGATTCTTGCGATTTCTGCTTGCTCAATTAAAGGTGGAACTGGAATTGTTGCGTTATTGATCACCGATAAGGTCAAACCATAACGTGTAACACCATTCGCTTTTGTAACGAATTGATTGTGAACTCGATGATGCTGCAATGTTTTTGCAAGAAAATAACTATCCATGCGTTCTTTGTCAGGTCGTAATATTGCCAGATGATAACCGCAGATCAGATTTTGGATTTCATCGGCTAAAACTGCCGCACTGGCTATATCTTCAGCAGTCTCAGAATCCTTAGTTATAAGAACATCACCGCGCCGAAGTGAGAACTTGTCGATTTCCGCTTCAGACGCTGAACCACGCATGAATTCCAAATTACTTGTAATGTATTCATTCTGATAAACATCCATGTAGTTACAAAGTAATACTGGGGCTTCATTCTCTTCGAACTTTTTATCTACGTTGCTAACAATTACTTGCGCTATATTGGACAGCTTGGACAAACCCCAATCTTCTGGGATTCTTCCAATTTCTGTTTCAATGAGATCATTTGAATGCTGTCTACGATTCGACATTCGAATTTTCCCCCTCGTTGCCCTTGTTTTTACCCTTTAGCTTTCGTACCACCTGTTCAAAATCCTCATCCGGCTGGCTGGTTTCCCGTTCCAGGCGGGCAGTGTTGTACTTTTCATATTCCGAGAGCGCCAATGCCTTGGCCACCTCTGACGACACCCGGCCGGCGTCGCGCAGCACATCGCGCCCATTGAACTGCAAAAAGGCATCCAGCTTTTGCGCCCAATCACCCATGTGCATGGGCTGGTGGCGTTCCGCCTGGTCCTCAGCGTAATCTAGGTACATGGTCACAATGCGGTTCAGGCTGCGCAGTTCATCTTCTGCCAGGTAATTCTTGGCCACGGTCACGTCCGCCTGGCGCACTTTCTTACCCTTCCAACTGGTCAGTCCCATATTTGCTTTGTCAGCGCTGGCGCGTTCCGCAATCAATTCCGCGGCGGTATGCCCGGTAATCGCCCAGTGCAGCTTGTTTTGCACACTGGCGTAAAATTCATGGGTGATCTCCGCGTTGGGGTCGTAATCCACGGCCAGGCTGTAGATCTCGGTGATTTTGCGATAAAACTGCTTTTCCGAAGCGCGGATATCACGAATGCGCTCGAGCAGCTCGTCAAAATAGTCCGCGCCCAGTCCGCGCCCTTCTTTCAAGCGCTCATCGTCCATAACGAAGCCTTTGACCAGGTACTCGCGCAGCCGTTCGGTCGCCCAGCGTCTGAACTGGGTGCCGCGGTGAGATTTTACGCGGTAGCCAACTGCGATGATCACTTCCAGGTTGTAATGCTTGAGAGTGCGTTGTACTTCCCTGCCACCTTCTGATTGAACTTGTAAGTAATCCTTACAAGTTGCCTCCTCGCTCAATTCACCTTCGGCATAGATATTCTTAATGTGCATCGTGATGTTCTGTGATGACGTCTGAAACAATTCAGCCATTGCAGATTGAGTAAGCCATACCGTATCCCCTTCCATGCGGACATTGATATGGGTCTTACCGTCTTCCGCCTGGTAGATCAGAATATTCGTGGGCTTTTCGGGAAGATGCTCGGTCATTGAGCACCTCCCAAGCCCAACTCTTCCAGATATTTCTTCATTTCCGCCTGCACCTGAACCAGTTCTGCTTCGATTTGTTCGATTTCCTTCTGCACAGCGGGGATATCGACTTCTTCTTCCTCTTCAAACGTATCCACGTAACGAGGGATGTTCAGGTTGTAATCTGCGGCTTGAATATCCGCCAGGGTTGCCAGTGCGGAGTATTTCTCAATCGGTTGAAAATCCAGGTAGGTCTGGAAGATGCGGTTGATGTCTTCCTCGCGCAGAACGTTCTGATTGGTGCCGCTTTCAAAGTCCCGCGAAGCGTCAATGAACAGGATGTGTTTATCGCGATCCGTCTGCGCCTCCGCCCAGGACTTGCGCGCTTTGTTGAATACGAGAATGGCGGCAGGGATCGGCGTGCCAAAGAAAAGCTTCTCCGGTAGCCCGATGACGGCTTCCAGGATGTTCTCGTCGATGAATTGCTTACGTATGATGCCTTCCGCCGCGCCGCGGAAGAGCACGCCATGCGGAACGATGACCCCCACGCGGCCTTCGCCTTCCAGCGCGATCTCCACCATGTGGCTAATGAAGGCATAATCGCCTTTGCTGGCCGGCGGCAGCCCACGGTGGAAGCGGTTGTAAGGATCGTTGGCGGCAAATTCAGCGCCCCATTTTTTTAAAGAGAACGGCGGGTTGGCAACCACAACGTTGAAACGCATCAGCTCATCATGATCGAGCAGGCGTGGGTTGGAAATCGTGTCGCACCACTCGATTTGAGCGCCATCCATATCGTGGAGGAACATATTCATCCGACACAGAGCCCAGGTTGAGCCGTTGGATTCTTGCCCACCAAGGAAATAATTCTGGCTGCCTGTCTCCTTGGCAACGCGAATCAACAGAGAACCCGATCCGCAAGCCGGGTCGCAAATCCGATCGCCGGGTTTAGGCTGCACCAGTTTCGCAAGTAAAATGGATACTTCTGGCGGCGTGTAGAATTCACCAGCCTTCTTACCGGCTCCCGCAGCAAATTGTCCAATCAAATACTCATAAACATCCCCGATAATGTCACGATTTCCAATGATGGATGGGCGCAAGTCCAAACGGGGATCTGCGAAATCTTCCAGCAAATTCTTCAAGCGACGATTACGGTCCTTGGTTTGACCCAACGCGCCTTCACTGTTGAAATCGATGTTGCGAAAGACCCCTTCCAATTTGGATTTGTTGGCATCCTCAATCTTTTCCAGGGCGATGTTAATAATCTCACCAACATTTGCCGCGTCACGCCGTTCATAAAGATAATCAAATGTGCCTTCGTCGGGCATCACAAAGCGTTCTCGCTTCATGGCACGCTCCACACGGACCATATCCCCGTTGTAACGCTGAGTATAGTCCACGAGGATATCCTTTCGCAAATCGCTCAAGTATTTCACAAACAACATAGTCAGGATATAGTTCTTATATTCCGATGGGTCCACAGCGCCGCGGAAGGTGTCGCAGGCCGCCCAGACGATTTGCCCAATTTCATTCTTGCTTGCATGTGAGTTAGCCATGTCTCTTCTTCTCCTATTCGATAATTGCATTCAGACAGACGGTTTTGATCAAAGCTGATTTTTTAGTCAGGTATAAATTGAATAAGTCCGCTTCCTTTTTTCGTAGCAGCTCCAGCTCGCCAATTTTCCTTTGCATCTCAAAATCTGGAATGGGAATTTCAAGATGTGATAACGCGGAAACAGAAAGAAAGGGTAGTGAACTTCCACTGCGGTTCAATTGGATATACTCCTGTGCAGGTTTTTGGTTGATCCACCACGCCAGGTAATCAGGCATAATCGTTGCCTTATTTGGTCGTAAGATATAAAATGAGTTTGCCGCAAGGACATGATTGACTGAGCGGGTGACTGGACAGGCAAAATTATCCTGTCCTTTGGCCAGGAACAGAACATCACTTTGCTGTATTTCCGA
This sequence comes from Anaerolineaceae bacterium, assembly GCA_034429135.1. Lineage (GTDB taxonomy): Bacteria > Chloroflexota > Anaerolineae > Anaerolineales > Anaerolineaceae > UBA6107. The sequence goes on from DAOUGR010000050.1 coordinate 11,573, forward strand.
TTTGGTAGTAGAGCCAATAGGGGTAAACCTGATAAGGTTGGACCAATCTACCTGGTGCAGGTTGTTGAAATCTCGCACCTGAAGTAAAAAGTGGCTGCCATCCAGATGTGCGCGGATGCCTTCCCGTGATTGATAGCCAACTTGAATTTCAGAGATGTCACCCAAAGAAGCCTTCATAAGTCCTCTTAATTATTAGATGCAGTAGATATCATACTGTAAATTATAGCGAATATTTTGCATTTGTCAAGTATTAATTGCAGTATATATTCTACTGCATTGATTTAATATGTATCAACCATTTTCGAGAAGTGACAATAAATGAATGTCGTTTGCGCAGGTTAGAGGAAATTGATTAATTGCCATTTGAGTATAATTAAAGTAGGTTAACTGTAATAGTAAAATTATCAGGTAAAAAGCTCGAGTAGCCATTCGAAAAATGTAATCCGGAACATCATGAAAGCATGAATAACGGACAAATTTTGGAGAAACGAGTGAGGGTGGAGGTATGAACTTATTTGATTTTTTTACGAAGCTAATCAAGACTGTCGTTAAGTTAATATTCCCTAAAAAATACCACAGAATAGAGAATGGTAACCAAGAAGAACCCACCAAAACTCGTGTTGGGGATGTTATTACAATTGGAACCCCAACCGTAAGTATTTCACCTGCTGTTCCACCGGTGAATACCGTAAGTAGAACGATTCAGAAACCTGAACCGCAACCTCTCGAGCCGGGAGTATCCAAGGATAGTGTAATCGAAGGGCGAGTGCCGCTACCAACAGGATCGTTTGACTGTGAATCTGCCGATATTCAAGAACCTGCATCGGTATCACTCGAACTGGAAGTAGGCTCAGCAGAGGGATTAGAGGACGCCGGGCAATTATCTACTGATATTGAGCTCAGCGACCCACAAGCTATCGAAAGATCCGTTACGGACGTAGAAGTGCCGATGACCTTCAATGCCGAGCCGGAAATGTTCGATATTGCTACGGATGAGGAGGTTGTGCTGCAACCGACCGAGTTGGGGGAAGGCGAGATTATCATTGCAGAGGGACTTGAAAAGCCCCTTGTCGCTCCGCAGATATATGATGAAAAGGAACAATCATCACTAATGGTCGAGGAAGTAACTGGCGTGATCCTGGAAGGAGAAGAACCTGAACCACAAAATTCTGAGCCGGTGGTTATGGAATCTGTTGATGTGAAGATGCCGAAGCTGGTATCAATTGAACAAGAAATGGTCAAAACAACCGATGCTGAAGAATCCAGATCAGATGTAGATGAGCCGGAGATAATCGAAATTGATAAAGATGAGACAACAGATGTTCAAGATTATTTGGAAGAGGAAGAAGTAATTGAAGAAGGTGATATCGATGGATGTGAAGAGGAGGTTGAAGTTGAAGAGGAAGATCCCGGTGTTATTAATGTAGCTTCTACGGCATACCATAATGTAAAGAAAGTTAGAGATAAAACAGGAAGGAAAACTTCTCGATACCCCTTCAACCAACAACTCACATTGATTGATTGCTTAAACGAGGATGAACCAGATGTTGATACATTTATTAAGAATCTTAAAGCAGGAACTCTGGATGATATTTTTAGCCTTAGTATCACCATACTTGAAAAACATTTCTTTGAAGCACTGAGGTTATATGAATATATTGGAGAACTACCCATTACTGAAAAAGCCTATGGGAAGTTAATCGAATATATGCATCAATATGCATGCCAAAACGGTAGAATTAGTCCCCGGAATTCGATGCCTACCATTTTTTTGGTAAGCATGGTTTTTTGCGCCCAGTATTCTGATACTGAGGCTAGAGAATTCTGGAAACCGTATGCGCAGCAAGTATGGGGATGTGAACCATCTCAGTATTTCCAAAATGTCTGCCGTAAGTTGTTTACTTATAGCCGCGAGTACTTACAAAATAGTCTACACCTCTCATTTGATATTCAAAATCCGGGTGATGTCGTCAGACCCGTTTATCAACATGCCATCATTCCAAGTTACTTACAAAGTTATTTTGCTGAATGGCTGGTAGATAACTTTGAAAGCATTCTGCAATATCCAGTAGAAAAACTGCCAATGATTCTACAATATGAGAAATCGCTGGACTATGTTCCCAGGAGGTTAAAAAATTTCATTTGCGGCCAGGAAACAATAAGTACGGCTGCTCGTCTGATAGCTCGTATGTCGAATGCTATAAGGCTATTTCACGAAGTAGAGCAAACAGAAGCGGTTGAATCGGTGATGAGTTCATCCATCGAGAAATCGCTTTGGGAGGTTATCTACAAAAAGCTAATCGACGACCAATCTCACATTGTGAAACTTCGTAGAATCACACCACGGTTAGAATGGTTCTGGGATCTTGAGGGTGATGACATTATTCTCAACCTTTCCAATATTCGGTCTAGTCAGAGCGATAAACCTGACAGCTTAACATGGGCTGAAAAAGAAGCGAAGTACCTAAAAGGAAATGAAGTTCTTTTTAAGATTTATCCTTGGAAGATGAAGTCGGGCGACTGGGAGGTTGACCCAATAAGAATTCCAGCGGAAGGCCCTTTGGATGGCAGCATTCTGGTTCTTTCTGAAAATTTTGATCTTGATGAAGCTAAACAGAGCCAGTTCCGTCAAGTTATTTTTGAACGTACTGTACCGCTACTACAAAAACCGGTACTGTTTTTCCGCGTGAATCCTCAAAGAAATGTCGCCGTCAAGAAAGAACAAATCGATTCCGATGGCTCATGGATTATCGTTTCTAGTGAAGATATTCAAATTACGGACAGAACTGGAAAAAAGGTTCAGGAAAGTTCTCTGAACATGCCTTACCAATTACGGGAATCTGGTTTTATCCAGGCGGGAGTATACACTGTTCAGCTCCCTCTTACGATCCATCTCGGTGAAAAATCCATAGTATTTGAGATGACTGAAGATCAACACCAGATCAACCCATTTCTCCGAGGAATCGAAAAAGTTCCAGGACTGTCAGTAGACATTTCCCCGATTTTCCTCTCACCGAATATCGATTTCTTGTTTTCAATTAACCCCGATTCCCATTATCTTCGGCGAACATGGTTGTTGATTCACCGCAATAACAAGTTTTTACAGTCCATCTTATTAACAGACCTGATGAGCCAGGGCAAGATGAGGATAGACGAAAATCTTTGTGATGTAGATTTAACGTCGTTTCTCGAGCAATCAGGAGTTTATAGTATTAGCCTATTGCACAATATGAGATCGCTACTTGAAGAGCCGGTTCAATTTGCCTGGTTGCCTGAAGATGTTGAAATCATTGGACCAAGCCCGGAGGGTTGTTACTCTCCCCTCAATCCACTTCAGGTGACCATCAGTGGAGTTTCTGAAGAACAGGTTGTACCCACTCCTGATGAGAAGAGCAAAATAATCACTGCAGGAAAGACAGTCAAGATCGAATGGAAATTGATAAGGAACCCACATTGCCGATTTGATTTATTGTGGCAGGATTCGCTGATTCATTTCAAATGGAACATTGATCGGGTTTCAGCCTGGATTGAGGGTGGTGGAGATAAGAATCAGGTGTTTGAAGAACAAGCAAAAACTGTTGTGTTGCAGGTACGCGGTCAACCGAGAGAGGACTTATCTTGGATTATTGGAGAGATGGGGAAGCGGCGATACACACGATTGAACGCCAAAGGTGAGTATCAAGCGAACCTATTGGAAACCGAAGTACGAGATATGCTATTTGAAGATAATCAAATGAAGTCTAGCATTTCAATCGCCATTCGTGACTATACCTGGAAACTCTTTGATTACTATAAAAAACCGAACGTTGAAATTATCAAAGTTAATTATGTGAAACCTGAGTTAGAAATTTTATTGACGCAAGTCCGGAAACTTCGCGGAACCTATACAATTCAAGTTCGTCAAATAACGGACCAATCGAAGCCTGAAATCTTGGATGTCGTTGAAGTTCTCGAAGACAATCTCACTTTTCAGGTGGTTTTGAATCCAGGTCAATATCGGATTGATGTCCTCCTTTATGATACCCTTATTCACTCTTCTGCCTCATTCCAGGTTGACGAAGAACCAGAACCTATCGAAGAAACCAACACAAAGTTTCAGATTTTTGATGATTATAGGTCCCCTGAGCATCTTTTCCGAGTTCTGACTGCAAGGAAAGAGGAATTGCTAAGCCGGAGTTATGACAATCTAGTAATAACGCCGGCGATTGAACAACTACAACTAATCCATACACCAGATGAATGGCTTACAAATGCTCGTTGGAACGATGGGCTCAAACGGCTGCTACCATCATGGGCAGTGCTAATGTACCCACTCATGTTTACCACAAAAAACCACCGTAGAATCTTGCACGTTTTCCCAGAAAAAGTTGCTTATGGTGGAAGGGCAGGTAGGGGGTATATAGAACTTAAGCTCGCAGAGGAGAAAATGCGAATTGCAGCCTCTTGGAGACCTGGGAAGGATCTGGAATATTCCCAATTATGGATGGGGATTTCTCAAGAACAGAATGTGAAATTTTTCAGCGAATTAGATCAAGATGATTTATGGCCTGCATACCAATGTAAAGACTGCGGAACAATCGTTGCCTCAAAGGAAGGAACTTATCTAAAACTTCCACCAAGTGTGGTTCGGTTACACCAACACGGCATTGATCGAAAACTAAATGAGCAATTTATTGATACAGTTTATGACAGTCAGAATATTGTTGAGGTAAGTTTTACACAATATAAAGATAAACCTCTCCAGCATGCTTACTGGGCAAAAGAGGTGGTTTTTAGTAATTACCTACAACTCTTAATTGATGGAAAAATAAGGTCTATTCATGGTGATTTGGAACAACCGATTAACTTATATAAGAATATTGATTATGGCCTTGGGGTTAGTGAACTCTTTGACCATCTGCAACTCCCAGCAATTCATAAATTATTGGAGTATTCGAATGATTTGGACAGAATGGATCAGTTCATTGAAGATGAGAGTTCAAGTATCCCTGCATTCAGTGCAATGCAGCGACTAATGAAATACGTTTATGAGGCGACTAGCCCTGTAAACATACCTGGAAGTGTATTAACCCTGGCGATGATATTACGGCTAAAAGCCAATCAGCTGAGGACTTACATCAATTTATTGGCAAATCTTGGTATTTCAGAACGCAATCTAATAAGTATTTTGGATGAAACTGCACAGGGCTGTCCAAAAATGCTCGAATGGTCCATTGCCTGGGCAGAACTATTTTATGCCCATTCGATATCATAGGAAAGCGGTGAAGTAATGAACGCAGTAAAAATTACGCAAACTCTCAAACAAGCCCTGGTTGATTACTTGATGACCACGTTTGATTCCAATAAAGACGGCAATGAGCCAGAGTTAGCAAGAAAAATCCGTGAAAGCTTTGAATATCCGAGAGCTTTGTTTACAGGCCCGTTCTTGGAATTAATTTATCCATACGTTCGCGATGTAAGTTTACAGGACTTATGCCATCAAGGTATATTGTCAAAAAAAATATTGTCAATGCCCTGTTTTTCTCTTCCCAGACCTGAACCGATCCCTCTTGATACGCTTCTCTATTCGCATCAAAAAAAGGCCATCCAAAAGCTATGTCAAGATAATAGAAGTATTGTTATTTCTTCAGGAACAGGTAGTGGTAAGACTGAATGTTTTTCAATTCCGATCGTCAATGATTTGCTTGAAGATGATACTCCTGGTGTGCGTGCTTTATTGGTGTATCCCCTTAACGCGCTAGTGAATGACCAGATGGAGCGCTTACGGGTGATGTTGAAAGGCACTCCAATCACCTTTGGCCGTTTCACCAGTGAACTGCCTCCTACAGCGATAAGGGACGAGCGCTCGCTGCCGAACGAAGTCATTAGCCGGGAAGAAATTCGCACTGATGACCTCAACAAGCAAGTTTTGCCCCAAATTTTGATAACCAACTATGCCATGCTGGAGTATTTGCTCCTTCGTCCTGAAGATTCAATCCTGTTCAACACCGGCCTTTGGAAGTTCCTTGTTCTAGATGAAGCGCATACCTATACCGGGGCTCAAGGGATTGAAGTGGCGATGCTTATCAGGCGCCTCAAGCAAAGATTGGGTAAAAAACCCGGAGATATGTTATGTGTCGCGACCAGCGCTACGCTGGTAAATGATAATCCGGTAGCAGCCGCTGGTTTTGCTCAGAAACTGTTTTGTGAAGATTTAAGAGAAGACGATGTGATTTTTGGTGATGAGGACAGGCATCATTTCGAACAATTCAATCAACCCACTGTACCGGTAGCTCCTGAAGCATATCTTCACCCTGATTTCGAGAAAATGCTTGAAGAGATGCGAAAAGTAAAACTGACCGAAGAAGAATTGGAAGGAGAAAGCCCCGATGTTGAAAAAGTAGCCTTGTGGATGTCTGAAATCGGTATTATTGATTCTAGTGCACTTGTACTCGCGGATCAATTTCATGACGATTTACCCGGTTTTCTATTCAGGGTACTCTCTAGTCATGCTGAGCTCGTAAAACTAAGGAAATGGATGGTTCAACAGGATCAACCCGTACTTTTCGAAGATGCCGCGCGTTATATTTTTCCAACCTTTGACCAGCAGGATCAAACAAAAGCTCTCTATCGGCTTATTGAGATTGGTGCAGTCGCTCGGCCTGCACCCAATCAACTACCCCTGTTGCCGGCGAAATATCATCTTTTTGCTCGCCCACCACAAGGAACCTGGGCTTGCCTAAACCCAAATTGCACAGGAAAAGATCCAAAGATAAACACAAAGTGGTCGCGCATATATAGCAACCCCACTAACTTTTGTGAAAGTTGTGGTGCCCAGGTGTATCCCATCTACCTTTGTCGTGAATGCGGTCAGGTATATATCGCTACCCACTTCCGAACCCATAGCAGTGAATATTTGCCCGCAGTAGAACAGCTGGCAGAAGGGAATGAAAAACGGTACTTTACCTGGTCACCTGTTGAAGAAAATATTGTCCTGGCAAACAATGTAGATGTTGATAATGAGAACGAAGAGGAGCAAGAAAATCCTTCTAGCCAATCTAAGTTTCATCAAAAAGAAGTTCAAGTTTGTTTGAATTGTGGAAAATTAATCGCACATTGTAATTGCCAGAATCGTATACCTTCAATTCCACTTTTTGATATTGAGCAGAAGATCATTAAATCCAGAAAAGGTCAACAGGTGGAGCAGTTGGTTCCAATAGCTGATCTACAGGAATGCCCAAGATGCCACAGCAAGTCCAAAAGTGAAACAGAAATCGTCACCCCGATTACAATCCGCGGTACTGGACCTCTGGCAAACTTAACGTACGAACTTTATCGCCAACTGCCAACTTCCTCAGAATTGAAAAAGAAATCACTCCCCGGAGAAGGTCGCAAGCTGCTAACCTTTTACGACAGCCGGCAAGGAGCGGCTCGGTTTGCCGCATTTTTACAGGATGTCTCCAATAAGCAAAATTATCGCCACATTATCCCCCAAGCGATTGAACAATGCCTGAAGGCTGATGAATGGGGTGATAACACCGCACCAAACTTGTTCGCTTTAAGCAGAATAAGTGGTGAAATTGCCTGGAAAAAAGGCATTATACAAAATGATTCCGAATCCGAATACTGGCGTTCCACCTCGACGACATTTTCAGTCGACCAGCGAAAATCAGCATCCGTATGGATGGCAAGGATAATTCTTGGAGAGTTTACAACGGGTCGGAGGAGCAGGCAGTCTTTGGAGTCTATGGGACTGGTAGGGGTGTCCTATTTCCAAAAGGACGTTCAGCCGGACTTTGCAGATTTAGGAAGAATAATCGGATTGTCCAATGATCAGGCCTCGGCATTGGTCGGTCACCTTTTGGATGACCTTCGGTTTCGAAAGGCAGTAAAACTACCGACTGGTATTCTTCCTGATGATCCTGAGTTTGGAACTAACAAGGGAAATCCGCACTTCATTCGCCAGGGAAAACCCCACTCGGGGGAAGAACGTTGGATCGGAGACACTCCCCGGCAGCTCAGACGGCAATACATCCAACGGGTACTTGAAATTAATCGGATAGATTCCTCCGACGAAAACGTAGCAAAAACCCTTACAGCTATCTGGGATTGGTTAATTGAAGTCGAAGGATTGTTTATTGGTTCTTCGACAGAAGGTTATCAACTTGATCCTAATCATTTGTATTTCGATACGCGTCAAAAATGGTGTCGATGTAAAAAATGCCAGCGGTTATCCTATCGTGGAACTTTGATACCCTGCCCTTATCCACACTGTGGTGGCGAATTTGAGCCGGTGGACATTACTTCTGCTCAAAGCCAAAATTACTATTACAACTTGTTTCATCAGCCGCTTATTCCCATTCGAGTTGAAGAGCACACGGCTCAACTCGACTCCGAGAAAGGGAAAGATTACCAGGATTACTTTAAAGCAGGGTATATCAATGCCTTGAGCTGCTCAACCACCTTTGAGATGGGCATTGATCTTGGGGATTTGCAGGCAGTAGCCATGAGCAATGTCCCGCCAACAGTAGCGAACTACCGTCAGAGGGCTGGGCGTGCAGGACGGCGCACCAGTGGAGCAGCATTTATTTTAACTTGGGCTTCAGATCGGCCTCACGATCAGGCATATTATGATGCCCCAATTGAAATCATTAGCGGCAGGGTGACGGTTCCTAATATCATGTTGGAAAATGAATTGATCTTACACCGGCATGTAAATGCAATCTTACTTAGTCAATTCCTTCGATATAGAAAGCGACAGGTAATTGACATTGAAAGACTCACCTTCTGCGGAGATTTTTTTGATAATAACCTAATTGAAGAACCTCATTATGACTTTTTGCAGGAATGGATTGAAGCAGAGAGTGACGAAATCAAGTGTCAGTTACAAGAATATGCTCAATTGCTGCCAGAGAACTTAAAGCCGCTAGTTGAGAATGGTATTAATCACTTCTTGATCGAATTGCGAAGGCTAAATGATGAGCATTATCAACCCATCACACATTATTATGGGGAGCAAATTCAGCATCTTGCAGATCAACTTCGTAACACAGCATTGAATCCACAAGCAAGTCAAGAGGTTGAAAGTCAACAAAGATACTATAGGAATTTGCTGGATCGGATGAGAGGCTCGAAGGGGAGAAAATCGGGATATTTAATCGATTATCTAAGCAGCAATGGTGTTTTGCCTAGTTATTCGTTCCCGCTTCACACAGTTGAACTATTACTGCCCAAAGAAGCAAGGTTGAGTGAGCATCTACGTTTGGAGCGCGACTTGCGTCAGGCAATAAATGAATATGCACCGGGATCGGAAATCGTAGCTGATAAAAAAATCTGGCGAAGTCTACGACCAATCTTTTGGAAAGATACCCCAAGAATGCTGGAGTATCGAATATGTGAACACTGCCATCATCTGGATATCAGTGAGGATGCTGGTATATCACTGCCGCAGATAGAGGGTATTTGTCCTGTCTGCCATGAGCCATTGGGACAAAAGTCCAAAATTCGAAAATTTGTTGAACCAGATGGCTTTATCGCCGACCCCAAGAGCGGGAAGCCGGCCAGACAGTATGTAAAAATTGAACCAAACCAAATGCGTTCTGCGTTAATCCCTGAACAAAATCTAGAGGAAGAGGAGCAAAGTAAGTTTATTTGCCTGGCTTACAACCAGAAAGGGAAATTGTTATATGTGAACGAAGGTAAGTATGGTAAAGGCTTTGAATTTCCAGTCCAAGCATTTTCTCTGCTCTCAGAGAACGGGCACAAAGAAAAATTATCTCTTGGTCATATTCAAACCACCAATACACTCCATATTCGTTTTGTATCCCATGATAATCTCCAGGTTCCTTCCTCGAGTGATCAATCATTCTGGTTGTCTTTGTTATATGCCATCATTCATGGCGCTTGCCACTGCCTTCAAATTGAACGGCGAGATATTGACGGAGTTTTATTTCCGCAAAGTACAGGAGGTTCTTGGGAACAAACCATCGTTCTTTATGATAATGTTCCTGGTGGGGCAGGTCATGTTAAAAATATCCGAGAAAACCTCGTTGCAGTCCTGGAGGAAGCACGCCGGATTTTGAATTGCAACGATTGTGTACCAGATACGAGTTGTACACATTGTTTGCGTGACTATAACAACCAATTTTATTACCAATATCTGAAGCGAGAATCTGCGCTCAAGTTCCTGGATTTACTAATTGCTAACCAAAAACCGCTTAATATTGGTATGCCCGGATCAGTTAGGATACCCGCTTATGATCCAGCTTACTGGTTATTCGAGAAAATTCGATATGCAAAACAATCGGTTGCGATTGCTATTCCAAAACTGGATATACGTCACCCAATGGGAGAAAATTATACTTGGCTAGATACTTTCGGAGACCTGCTCAACAAGGGATGTGAGGTGAGTTTATATCTTCAAGATCTTCCAGAATATACCCCGGAAGGATACAGCCTGGCAGTTCACTTGCAAGTGTTAGTGAATAAAGGTCTTAAAGTCTGGAAAATCGCACAACTTCCAAAATGGCAAATCATCATTGACAGCAATTACTCAGAGGCAAGAATTATTCGCAGCGAGGGTGAACACGATGTTATTGTATTGGAGGATCAGATTGGCACTAAACAGTTAATATCATCCTCAAACCATGAGGCGTTGACGAAGGTTATTATTGATTGGAATAATTTGCAAAAAAGACTCGTGAATGAAGTCGACTTAAACCCTCCTCAGCATGTGAAAGTAATTAATGTTAGAGCAGCTGCAAGGTCTAATATTAATGAGCAGATCCTCTTTGCTAGTTTTTTTGCTAAACCATGTAAAAAGATGTTGGTTCACGATCCGTATCTTTTTGACCGGGAACACATAGTCAACCGGTTAGGAACTTACATAACAATGGTATACCAGCACAGCAGTATGGAAGAAGTGATTGTTCATACAAAGAAAGCACCAGATAGTAGAGAACAGGAAAAAGCTGAACAAGAATTGATTAGTAAATTTAATGGTTCGATTCGGTTTAAACACACCGCAGATCATGATCGATATATCGAAATTACTCGCGTAAATGGAGAACAAGCCAGAATTATTCTTGGACGCGGTCTAGATTTTTTACAGCCAGACGGTTCGGTTAAATCCACTTATATTGTGATAGAAGACCCATGGAAAGGTTAATTTATCTATTGTCTTTGTAAAAATGACCCTGAAATTTACAAAGCCTCATCACCATTGAAAACGAATCTTCAATGTCCCCCTAGGATCACCTCATTTTCATCTGTACAATAGGACTAAGTAATCGACACAGATTACAAGTCGCTATTATCGTCAGTGTATTTTCAGAATCGTTGGAGCGACCTTGCCAGTAATTTTTGGCAGGTCGTTTTGTTTTCCAGAGCAGAGAGGAGGTGGTCAAGGAAATTATCGAAGAAAAGATGAAAAACATACGCCAGCCACGCCAGACCCTTAAGGGATTGGCATGGCTGGCGGGTCTCAATCACCCATACTGAAAGGATTATGAATGGAAGAAGGAACCACCCAATTTACCAATTTGCTAACCGGCGAGGAGATCGCCAAGATTCTGCATGTCTCGCGTGCGTATGCTTATCAACTCATGCGCCTACGGATCATTCCAACAGTCAAGATCGGACGCAGTGTTCGAGTGCGACCAGCAGATCTGGAGGAATTTATCGCCAGGAATTTAGGACAAAACAGCCTAATTGCTGGACGTAATAGACAGAACTGATGTTCCAATTTCAAGAAAGGATGCTACAATGATTTGTAACAACCGCACCTTAATAAATGACTTTACTGAAAATACTCGTTTTTAAAAAGCATAACTTACCGGATTAAACGTTACACGACCTAGCCAAGCGTAAAAAATGGCTTTTAGTGAAATAAAAAAGGAAACAGAGGGTTGCTCC